>JABDAU010000108.1 GCA_013289045.1 Bacteroidota bacterium
CGATAACAATGCCCGTAAGCGCCGATAACGCCCCAAGGAAAAAGTATTCGAGCGCACTGATGGTTAATATTTGTCGCCTGCTTGCTCCCATCGTCCTTAACAAAACGCTTTCCTGAATACGCTGGTATTTACTAATGCGAACCGATGCGATCAGCACGACCAGCCCTGTAACAATACTAAACGCACCCATGAATTTAATGATATCGCCTATTTTTTCCATCAGGTCGTCTAATACGCTCAGCACCTGGCCGAGATCGATAATGGATATATTGGGAAACTTTTTGATCACAGCTTGCTGGTAACCCGCCGAGGCCACTTTTGAAGGTACATGGGTAAGCATTGCATAAAACTGCGGCGCATCCTCCAATACGCCGGATGGGAAAACTACCAGGAAATTGGTCTGCATCTTATTCCAGTTAACCGACCGCGTGCTGGCAATTACCGTATTCACCGGCATGCCCTGTACGTTAAACACCAGGTGATCGCCAACTTTTAAATGATTGTGTTCGGCGAAACGCTCTTCAACAGAAATAGGCACATTCTGTCCATCGTTAGCCTTGCCGATCCACTCCCCTTTTGTGATTTTTTCCGATGGCGTCAACGTATCACGGTAAGTAGCTCGGTACTCATTTGCAAAAACATGTTCGCGTATTCCGCTGGAAGTATCTTTTTTAACCTGTTCTGCGGTTTTTCCGTTTACCTGTTCCAGTCGCATGGTCACAATGGGCACCATTTGAATAACAGGCAAATGCTGCTGATCCGTGATTTTAGTAAGCCCTTGTTTTTGCGTAGTCTGAATATCAAACAATATCATATTGGCGCGACTGGCGCTTGCCGAGATGCTTACCTGTTTGATCAGCATACTTTGTATAAAGATGAGCGTACAAATAAAGGCAGTACTTAACCCGATGGATACGATGAGGATGATCGTTTGGTTATTTGGCCTGTACAGATTGGCAAATCCCTGGCGTAACAGGTAGCTCCACGAATTACGTATCACAAGCTTTGCCGCCGCCATCAGCGCCTTTGCAATGAGTGTCAATACCAGGAAAGCGACCAATATCCCCAAAGTGAAAAATATACTGCCAGGGAAACTTTGCAACTGAAAATAAGTGAACAGGATGATGAACAAACCGATCAGCAGGTATACCAGCCAGCGCGATGGATCGCGCAGCAGGTTAATGTTTTCATAAGATATGCGAAGGGTGTTTAACGGAGAAATTTTGCGTATGGAAATTAAAGGCAGCAAGGCAAAAAGCACTGATATGATAACGCCCAATAGCACGCCCTGCCCTAAGGCTGCCCATGAAATATTGGTTGATATGGTTACCGGTAAAAAATCCTTAAAAATGAGCGGTAAAATCTGCTGGATCACAGTCCCCAGCAAGGCACCGGCGATGGAACCGACAAAACCAATAAATACGATCTGTATGAGATAAATGAAAAATGCCTGCCACGCCTTTACGCCCATGCAGCGCATAATTGCTATAGAAGGTATTTTTTCGCGGATGTAAATGTGCACCGAACTGGCCACACCAACGCACCCCAGCAACAAAGCAATAAAACCAACCAGCGATAAAAAGCGTGTCAAGTCACTAAAGGAACGGCCGGTATTTTCCTTGCGACTGTTAACCGTGTCGTAATTTAAACCGGCTTTTTCCAGCCGGCTGTCAAGGTGGGCGGCAAGCTTATCTACGTTGGTTTTATCGTCAAACTTATAGTAATAATTATATTGTATACGGCTGCCCAATTGCACCAGTCCGGTTTGCTGCAGGTATTGCAGCGGGATGTAAACGATAGGCGCAATATTGGAAGTGATACCCGTTTGCCCCGGCGCTTTATTTAACACACCGGCTATTAAAAAACTCAGGTTACCAACTTTTATGGAGTCGTTAACATGCAGGTTGAATTGCAGGATGAGCGTTTGATCTACCAGTGCCTTACGCCCACCATCTCTGAATATGGACTCGGCTTCGACCGGTGTGGTTTCCAACTTACCGTAATAAGGAAAATCACCTTGCAAAGCGCGCACCTGTGCCAGCCGTGTACCGCCATTCCGGGGGAAATAAACCATGGATACAAAAGCACGCTCATATGAACGCTTTTCGCCCAGCGAATCCAACAAAGGCTGAATAGCATTATCTACCGGTTTATTGGAGGTAATGCTCATATCCGCACCGATGAGCGTGGCGGCCTGGTTGTTAATGTCGTACTGGATATTGTAATCGAAAGTGTAAATGGCCACCAGCGCCGCAATACCAAAAATGATGGACGATATGAACAGCAGCAAACGCGACCGGTTCCGCCGGCTGTCGCGCCAAGCCATTTTGAAGAGCCAGGCCCAGTTCAACGGTTGTTTAGTTACGTTATCCGGCATGGCTGTCGTTTATTTCATCAGCAACTAACTTGCCGCCTTTTATGCGGATCACCCTGCCGGTTTTGGCAGCGAGCTCAAGGTCGTGGGTTACCAGCACCAACGTAGTGCCTGCGTCACGGTTCAGGTCGAACATCAGCTTTACTACCTTTTCGCTGGTCTCGGCATCGAGATTGCCAGTCGGCTCATCGGCAAAAAGTATTTTGGGCTGATTGCTGAAAGCTCTTGCCAGCGATACCCTCTGCTGTTCGCCGCCTGAAAGCTGCATCGGGTAGTGATGCCCTCTTTCGGCCAGGCCGACTTTGTCGAGCAGGTCTAGCGCGCGTGATCTGCTGTTGCGTTCACCCCGCAATTCAAGCGGTACCATTACGTTCTCCAAAGCGGTAAGCGTAGGCAGCAGCTGGAAGTTTTGAAATATAAAACCTACATACCGGTTACGCACTTCGGCCCGCTTATCTTCATTAAGCGCATTTAGGTTTACGCCGCTCAGCTCTACGGTACCGGTGGTCGACCTGTCCAATCCTGCACACAGGCCCAGTAAGGTAGTTTTGCCGCTGCCCGATGGCCCGACAATAGCGTTTGTTGATCCCGCCGATATGGAAAAGTTAATATCATCCAGCACAGTGAGCGACCGGCCAGCGCTTTGATAGGTTTTGCCCAGGTGGGCTATATTTAAAATAGATTCCAATTTATTATCGTTTATCGTTTGACAGCAATTGCTGCAATATATTACAACCAGCATACAGTAAATGACAGTTGTGTGAATATGACGATGCGGTTATTGTTAAGTCGTTTTGGGCATTCCCCGCTTCGCAGCGGGTCCGGCTATCCGCTATATCTCCGCGATGCGGAGGATGCCGCTCCTATCCGTAATGCAATAGAAGTCGCTAACTAAAACAATCCTAAAAACCGCTTACGCCTCCGCCGAGCATTTTGATTTGTCGAGTCAGAAAATAAGCGTTGGAAAGGGTGTTCCATGTCCACGCTATCTTGTTTTAAAACTTTACGTAAGGCTGCCTGCGTCTTCAGGCTGGCATTATATTTTTTGGTGAGCCGTTTTAAGGCAACAGAATCCTGTAACGCTTTTTCCTTCACCAAATTCAAAGAGTCCTGCAGGGCGTTTACTTTAGCACTGCTTCCTTTAGATGAAAAGGTGCTAAACGCTAAGTAAACTACAAACAAGGCTAGCACTATTGAAAGTATGATCACCCATTTACGGTAAACTTTAACCGCACGTTTACTGAGCGCTTCGCGCATAGAAACATACCTGGCATTGGCCAAAGCGCTGTCAGGAACCAGCAATGGCTCCCGTGTTGCTTCACCAAGCTTTTGTTTCAGCATGGTATTTTCAGCCTGTAACTCGGCATTGGTACCGCCGGAAACGGCTTGTTTGTTCATTGCTTCGTGCAATGCCATTCCGTTTGCATAACGATCTTCGGGCTTTTTGTTTAAACAGGTTTTGATGACGGTTACCAGCCAATCAGGAACCTGCCTCTCCATGGCTTTGCGTTCATCGCTCCAGTCTGACGGCAAGTTTACCCGGCGGATCTGCAACAAATCGGGGACAGGTTCTTCCATATGCTGCAATCGCACAACATTCCGCGCGGTTTCGCCGCCGTCTTTTAGCGGGAATGGCACCTGCCCGGTCAGTACTTCAAACAACACCACGCCATAGCTGTAAATGTCCGTCTGAAAAAGCATTTGCCCCTCGTTTTGCTCCGGCGCCATAAATTCTATAGCGCCTGCAGTACGCATACTAGTGCGGCGCTGCTCGTCGGACATTACCGCCAAACCAAAATCCAGAAGCACATAATTGCCCGAATGGATATTGAATTTTACGTTATTGCTCTTGATATCGCCATGCCTCACCCCTGCAATATGACAATGGCTAAGCGCACATGCCAGTTGGTCGGCCAGTTTGATGGCCTCTTTTATGGTGAACAGCGGATCATGCGGTGGCTTAAGCAACTCTTCCAGGTCAGGCCCTTCAATGTATTCCATTTCGATGAACGGAAACGATCCGCTATCCGTAACCCCCGAGCTGAGGATGCGCACCACGTTGGGGTTAGGCTCCTCGTTCACGCGTTTCAGCTTTTCTACCTCGTTTTTAAAATTGCGGAAGTTGCGGTCGTTTTCATCTTCGGCAGAAACCGGGGTCGGGATCAGTTTTACTGCCGTAATGTATGAGCCTGTGCGGCGGGCTTTATAAACAGACCCTTGTCCGCCTGTACGTAATGCGCCCAGGTTTTCCAGTCCGTCCGTTATATTAAAAACTTTGCTCATCTGAGGAGAAAACGAATATTAAGAAAATTGTTTTATGCTTTGTAACTAAAAAGAAGTACTGCTGATTCGCCAAGCACTACCTGGTCGCCTTCTTCCAGCCGGTGACCGATCTGCGTGGATACCAGTTTGTTCAGCGTTTCGCTTGCCGCCGAACGCACTTTTACCTTGTTACCCGGCGGCACACCACCCTCATCTGCATACAACATGAAGCTGCCGGTTTCATTATCCCATTCAATATGCGCATGCTGACGGCTGACGAATTTATTAATGCCATTATCGATATCACCCGGAAAAGCGATCTGGTTCAACCTAAAAAAGCCATCATTTACCTGTGCGCTGCTGTCGCGACCGATATTTTGTTTGCTGTCTTCCGAGTGGATCTCGTAAACACTTTTCTCCGTCTTGCCATTCAGCACTTTAATATAAGCCGTTGCTGTGCGTTGCAGCGTATTCTCTTTAGTACGAATAAACAAAGCCGCATCTGCCCCTTTTATTACGCGGGTTGCCGGCGGTAATTCCGGCACATAACTGATCTCCAGTGTCCAGCTTGAAGGCAATCCGAGCGCATAGTCGTCAGCTATTTTTTGGATTTCGTTCTTTAAATGACTGGGCTCGTCAGCATATACAGCTGCTTCATAAATATGCTTTTCACTATCCGGCGCTGTGATGAACAGGTCGATGCCTTTTATATTTTTACCCTCCCCGCCTTCGGCCTTTTGCAATTCCTGCTTAACACCCTGCAAAATAGCAGCGCGGATGGCTTTTACATCACCTCCGGGTTGGTTTTCTTCTTCTTTCTTAAAAAAATTAAACATGCCTGTTCATTTTTATGATCATTGCTGATCGTTGTTGTCATTATCCGATTGTGGACTCATGCTTTTAATATAGCCCATTTTCAGTAAGAACGGTATCACATGGTTACCGGCAAGGTGCACTGCATCCGATGATCCTTTTGTCGATTCAATACGGATACAGGTAACCACATAGCCGCTGTTTTGCGGGTTTGGCGCAAAAAATACATACCAGCCGTCGTTAATACTTTTGCCTTTCCAGATACGTTCCGGCGTACCGGTCTTGCCCGCAACTGCGATCCCTAAGATCGGAACTTTTGGCGCACTTTGTTCGATCATGTATTGTTTTAGCAAAGCAGCAAAGGCCGGTTGCGTTAACTGTTCGGATATTTTGGGCTTGATGGTGGTATCATTCACTCTCAATGCAAACCGGCTAGCCATTAGCGTACCATTATTGGCCACGCCGGAAGCCAACCTGGCTACTGCCGCCGGCGTAGCGATCAGCTCACCCTGCCCCCATGCCATACCCGAAATTCCTTTTGCCCGCGTTTTGTGAATGTTATTCGGATCATATGGCGGTTTGGTATTGAACTCGGTTTTGCGCCATAGCTCTCGCCATTTTTCTTCCTGAGCACCGTTGCTGTTATCGGCGTGCTTGTTGTAATAATAACCGCCTACTCCATGCAAAAACATTCCCGTTTTCAGGTATAGCGTTGCCATATCTTCCTGCAAATGCTGCTGGTTGGCCAGTTTAATAAAATAAACATTGTTTGATTTTACGATGGCCTGCTCCATAGTGATATTGCCTGTTTCATCAGGTTCAATCCCCTTGGTGCGTATCCGCTCATACGAATAAACCGGGTAAATCACATTTTCTGCCGCTGCCCCCAGTTTGTTAAACGCCGACATGGCAGTAAGTACCTTTGCCGTTGAACCCGGCTGTGTGGCATAAGTAAAACCCAAATCGGAAGTGGTAACCCATTGCGAAAGTTTGTTCTGGTCGGGTACGCTCATGGTCAGCAAATCCCAGTTCTTTACCGGCGGAAGCGGGTATTGGGTTGATGCCAGCACATCACCTGTAGCCGATTCCATCACGACTACCGATACACGGTTATCATACAAAGAAGTATCTGCGGCCATCGATCTTTCAATACTTGTTTGCAGCTGCGCGTCTACCGTCAACTGTACATCCCGGTTCTTATTTTTAAATGAATCTACCGCCGTGCTGTTGATGCCCGCTATCAGCAAATGCGCAATGGCGCTGTAGTCTTTTTTGCTCACGGTCATTTCCTTCATGCCCCGTGGCAAAAAGCGGTCTTCCTGGTAACGTGATGCTTTAACCGTGTAGCTGGATACCGGCATTTTAAACCCGCGCAGTTCGGCAACGTGTTCATATTCGGCAAAGTAGCCGTTGGTGCTGCCATCAAAAACCATGGTATTGGCATCGCCCAGCCAAAAGAAAAGCTGATCCTGGAACGGATAATAGCGCGTTAATCTCTTATGCATAGCAGAATCAAGATCGTAATCGCCGGCACCGGCCTCGCTGATCTTGCCTTTTTGTTTTTTAAGTAATTGCGTATTGCTGGTTGCCAATATTACACCCTTGCGGTCGTAAATAGTACCGGCCTGTAGTTTATTCATCAATATGGCAATACGCGGATTATAACTGAACATCCTCGCCCCGCTTTTATCGGCCACCAGTGCGGGCTTTACTATCCATTGCGCATTGTTAAACAGGTAACCGGAAAGGCTTACCACAAGCAATGCCAGGCCGATACAGGCGCTCAATAAGGCTGGCACCAGGTTTTTATCCTGCTGTTTGGTAAGATAAGCCATTTGCACAGGCGTTCCCTTAACCGCCGAGACCGACAACAGGAAACCCGCCGCAATAAAATTAGCGACAAGCGATGATCCGCCGTAACTCTCGAACGGTAAGGCAACACCGGACAACGGCAATGCCCCGGTAGATCCCCCGGCAATGAGCAGAAACTGAATAAAGGTACAGATCCCTACCCCCGCGCATAAATAAAACAGGAATGGCGTACCTGTTTGTCTGCCGATGATGATACACCGGTGAAAGTATAGCAGGAACATGATAAAAATACACACCATGCCCGCCCAGCCGAAGTTCTCACCGATAGACGGCAGGATCATATCGGTATGCGCTTCGGGAATGGTTTTGGCAAATGAACGTCCCAAACCCTGCCCCGTTACGCCGCCGCCCGCCATAGCCCACAGACCGTTGGCTACCTGATCACCGCCATAAACTTCATTGTTCCATGGATCCTGCCAGATTGCTTTGCGTTCTACCAGGCGTTGCATAGGGCCGGGGAATATTTTTGCCAGGTGCGGCACCTTATCCAACGTTAAAAATGCCGCGATCACCAGCACCGCCATAATAGCCGATTCACTCATTTGCCGGCGGTTAGCTGCCCATAAGCCAACAAGAAATAACGCTGATGCCGCTGCCGAGATCCATACGTTTTTAAATATCCAGGTAACCAGTACATAAAATACTACCGCCATGGCCATCTGTATAAAATCGCCGCGCGAGAAAGAGAACAGGATGATAAAAGTAAAACAGATCACCATAGCCGGGCCGAGATCACCAAGTAACAGGAAAAGCATAAGCGCAGCGCCGATTGCAATGAGCGCAAAAGAAAAGAACGACCAGCGTTTGCGCCAGCTGGCATATTCGCTGATGAATTTTTCGTTCATGGCGAAAAATCCCGCCAGGAAAAGGATCACAAGGTATTTTACGATCTCGCTCGGCTGAAAGATGAACAGGTTAACCTTTACGCCGCTGCCTTCCGGACCGGTGCCGAATTTAATGGTCAGCATTAAAAGCAGCAACGCCGAAGCGATCCACGGCCAGCCGTTAGCTGCCTTTTCATTTCTTTTAAAAACAAACAACCGGTAAAAACCTGCATCAGGCGTAAAACGCCGTAAATTGAACAGGAGCATAACGATCACGCTGCCAAAACCGATGAATAGATATACCAGCGAATCTTTGGCGAAAAAGCGATCGCGCAAAGGATCCTGCAAGCTGAGCAGCGTTAAAAACGAAATACCGGTAAGCAGCATCATTATAGGCAAGATCAATTGATCTGCTTGGGGAACTTTGATGCTGAGCACCAAATGCAAAATAATAAAACCGACAAAAAAACCGGCTACAACCACCCAGTACCAGAAATTAAAATAGCCGGGCATCCGGATGATAAGCGATTTTTCCTTACGCAGGATATTAAAATCCCTCGTAGATAACAGGTGAATAGCATGCGGGGCACGTGAAAAATTGAAAGTTGCGTCATCATCAAGGTTTTCGGTGCCCTGCATCCTGCCGAACTGATAACCCGGCTGTAATGGCAGTAACTCAAACGCCCTGGCCGGTGGCAGGTTTTTAAATGTATAATCCCCGTATTCGTCCGTACGCGCAAAAGCAATAAGCGATTGCAGGTGCAGCTTTTTTGCCTGGTCGGGAATGTAAGTTGCCGTATATGCCTGGCCTTTTTGTGTAACGATTTTTGTAAGATCGGCCTCTTCGTCGCTGAAGATA
>JABDAU010000109.1 GCA_013289045.1 Bacteroidota bacterium
GGTTACTAAAGGTACATCACCGTAGATGGTGTAAGGGCGGGTGAGGCTTTGCGGAGCATTAAATCCCCAGTAAAGACGGGGCATAGTTGTAGACGGATTTGTTGGCGACCAGGCGTTCAGCCAATTGGTAGTTGGCGGCGCTCCCTGAACGAATGGGATCGTTCCCCAGTCGTCAACAAAATATTTAACACCATAAACACCCTGCATCAATACTGACAGATCGAAACCCTTAAAGCCGGCGCTTGCAGTAAAGGAATAATTCAACTTTGGAACGACACCCGGAATAATCACCCTGTCATTATCATCAATTTTGCCATCGCCGTTAACATCTTTGTATTTCAGGTCTCCGGGCTGTGTAGCATCGCCATACTGTTTGGGTGAATTAGCAACTTCCTGTGCGTTCTGGAAGATTCCCACTACTTGCAGCATATAAAAAGAATTGATCGGATAGCCCTGCTCGTTGATACTATTACTATAAATATCAGGCGCACCATACTTTACCAGTTTATTGGTGTTATGATCAAGGTTAAGGCCAAAGTTGTAGGATAATCCTTGCAAAGCGCCGCCTTTTACAGAATTTCCATAAGTCAAGCCAAGCTCTACGCCTTTGTTATCAACAGTGCCATCATTAACATATGGCGCTGACAAGCCGACAACAGCAGTGATTTGGGATTGCCTCAGGATATTTGAGGTGACCCTATTGTACCAGTCAAAAGTAATGTTGAAATTTCTTAACAGTGTAATATCCGCGCCAACGTCCGTCATGGTTGTCGTCTCCCATTGTAAATTCAGGTTATTCAGTTGGGTCTGCGCAACGCCGGTAGTCAGGCTCTGGTTGTTAAATGAATAATTACCCGTAAAATTCAGCAATGCCTGGTAAGGGTAAAGGCTTCCATTGATGTTTTGGTTGCCGACCTGGCCCCATGATCCCCTGATCTTAAAATTGTTTAGCCAATTTAAATTAAGATCTTTAATTGCCGGCTCTTCTGTAACCCTCCAACCGGCAGAAGCGGACGGGAAAGTGCCCCATTTATGACCAGGAGCAAATTTCGAGCTGCCATCAAAACGGATATTGCTTTCCAGCAGATAACGTTCCTTGTAATTGTAATCCACGCGTCCGAACCATGACTCCAGCGCCCAATTGTTGCTAGTACCTTGATTAGTGATATGATCGGTACTGCCCGCATTTATCTCCTGCAAGTTGGGGTCAACAAAATTCTGCCTGTAAGCTTGCAGATATTGATATTCATTTTGCTCTATGCTCCAACCTGCCTGTACCGAAATGGTATGGGCGCCAAAAGAGTGATTATATTTCAGATAGCTATATAAGTTCGAATAAATTGTGTGCTCATCCTGATCGGTTAAACCCGCTCCAAGGTCAAGATTGGTGCCCAATTGGTCGGTATTATAATAGTATTCCGGGAGGTCCTGAACCCAATTTTTGTAATTGTCAAATTCTCCGTTAAAGGCGGCCTTAGTGTACCACGAGAGATCTTTAGTGAAACTCACATTGGCCCAGCCCTGTACGTCTGCTTCATAATCCTTTGTATCATGGTACAAGCCTTCATCCAGCACCGCAACAGGGTTTTTATTATTATATTCAAATGGATATGTTTTGTATGTATAATGACCACTGCCATCAGATGTGAAAGGCCCGTAAGTCGGCGCCTGTGATAGGGTAGACAGGAACATGTCTTCAGATCCATTTTCTGTGGCATCCGTAACCCCGGATTTTAACAGGATATTGGTGCCGAAGGTGATATGATCATTGACTTTGGACTGTATGTTTGTACGAACGTTGTATTTTTGATATCCAAAGCCGCGCATAATACCATTTTCATCCACATAACCGAAATTGATATTATAGGTTGTTCTGTCATTACCGCCGCTGAATGTAAGGTTATGTGTTTGTGTCGGCGCTGTCCTGAAAAGGTAAGGCAACCAATTTGTATTCGGATACCTGGGATCATTCGGGTGCGTAGCATAGGCATTGATCTCTGCTTGCGTGTAGAGCTGGGTTGAGTCAGTAAGCCCCGAATTGATACGTGCTGTATTGTACATATTCATGTATTGAACAGAATTAGTAACAATTTGAAACATTTTAGTGTAAGTGTACAAGCCGAAATTGCCATCGTATTCGACTTTAAGCTTGCCGGATTTTCCTTTCTTTGTTGTTACAAGGATTACACCATTAGCCGCCCTTGAACCGTAGATGGCCGCAGAAGAAGCGTCCTTTAATACAGAAACGCTTTCAATGTCTACCGGGTTAACATCATTCAGGTTACCCGGAACGTCATCAACTAATACCAAAGGCCCCGAACCGGCGCCGCTGAAAGTACCCACGCCCCGGATTAAAATGGAAGTATTTTGATTTCCGGGTTCACCACTGCCTGTATTAACTGCTACGCCGGGTGCAAGGCCCTCCAGCATGCTATATACGTCTACTACCGGCCGCTTGATCATATCGTCGCCCGAAATGGTTGAAACAGCCCCCGTCAGGTTAATCTTCTTCTGGGAACCATAGCCGACAACCACTACATCGTTTAGTTTTGAATCCAGCTCATTTAAGGCAATCACGACGTTAACCTGGCCATTTAGCTGTATTTCTTTTCTTTCGAAGCCTACAAAAGAGACTACCAGCACCGGATTTGGACTTGTAACTTGGATGGTAAAAGAGCCATCTTCTTTACTTGTAACGCCATTTTGTGTTCCTTTTTCTAAAATGCTTGCCCCTGGTAAAGGGCTGCCTTTACCATCAGTTACCTTACCATTAATAATTACAGGGGCCTGATTTTGATCATCCGGTGCTTTTTGTGTTTCTTTTTCTTTTACAATAATTATATTGTTATAGATAGTAAAACTCAACGGCAGCTTCTCAAAACATGCTTTAAGTGCATCTTCAACTGAAGCGTTTTCTATGTGTATGCTTATTTTATCGGTTTTACTTATTTCGCTTTCAGTAAATACGAATGTGTAATGAGTTTGCTTTTTGATCTTTTTAAATATCACTTTAAGGGAAGCGTTGTCTTCATTTAAATTAACTTTTTGAGCAAGCACATTTGCATAACTGCTCAGTGTTAAACTTAAAAATATAATTAAAGTAAGCTTCATTATCAGAAGTTTTTTGAGAAGGCGCCCCCGGCTAAAAAGCAGGCGGTTACATTTCGAAATTAATTCCATAGATTTGTTTTGTTTGGGTTAAGAATAAGGTGTGCGCAACATGTCAATATTGTATAGCCTGAACAGTAACCGGGGGTGGTACGAACACTTCCGGTTTAATTTTTAAGGCTGAATATTGAAGAAAGGGCTGATCATGATCAGCAAGAAGTGGGGTCTATATATCTTTCATCATATAATGGCTTTTTAGGTTTACAAATTGATTAATTGGTTAGTTCTATTTAAGGGTTCACAATAATTTTCCTGCCCTGGATGTCAAAGTCCACTTTTCCGGTCAGCTCTAAGGCCTTTAACACTTCAGATAGCTTGGATGTAGATGGAATTTCTGCAAAAAAACGATCATTGACCGTTTTATTGTAGACCACATCAACATCATACCACCTGGATAATTGACGCATAATTGATTCTATATCAGCGTTTTGGAAATTAAATAAATTGTTTTTCCATGCAACAACATTATCTACATCTACATCTGCGGTAACCATAACCTGGCCACTCTTGTTTAATTCTGACTGTTCACCTGGCTTAAGCATATAGCTTGACGAACCACTGCTAAACTGTACAGAACCTTCTAATAAAGTTGTTTCGACAGCCGGCTCATCGTCGTAAGCCATTACATTAAAATGGGTTCCAAAAACCCTTACCTCAGAATTGTTAAGTTTTACAACAAATGGTAATGTTTTATCTTTCGCAACTTCAAAATAAACTTCACCTGTAATTTCTACTGTCCGCTCTTTACCGGTGAAAGCTGTTGGAAAACGGATTGACGATGCTGCATTTAACCAAACCTGGCTGCCATCCGGCAAAACAACCTGGTAATGCCCGCCTCTCGGTGTTGATACTGTGTTATAAACATTATCCGTTAAACCAGTGTTGATAGGGTTGTAAGCTAGTTTCCCATTCGTTTTAGTTACTTTGGTGTTCCCCTGGTTTGATAATGCGCCATTTTTTACATCATCCAACACTACCTTTGAGCCATTGGCTAATGTAAGCGTCGCTTTGGTACTCCCTGCATTTACGTCGTTTGAAAAGGTTTTAGATCTAGTATGATTTGCAGCAAGGTTGGTTGCATTTTTTTTAATTAAGTAAAAGGCCCCTGTAGCCATAATACCGATAAAACACGCAGCTACAGCCACACGTTTTATCCATAATGGGAAAACATTTGGTTGGGTTTCCGGCAGGTGGATTTTTTTGTGGATCTCAGCCAGTATTTTTATGCTTTTTTCTGAATTTATTGGCTGTGAATTATTTAAGCTATTTATAAATGAACCTTCAAGTATCTTCATTAATACATCCTGATCCGTGTTCTCGATATAATTTAAAAGCCAGCTTTTTTCATGAACAGACAATTCTTTCTTATCGAGCAGTTCTAAAAGGTATTTTTTATCGTCTTTCATGTGGCTTTTTAGGTTGTTTTTTTAATATTAAAGAAATGCATGAATACACTATTCAGGCAGTTCAGAAAACAATAAAGAGTAATTTATAATGGTTATTATATGCTTAATACTCCGTAAAGAAGAAAAAGGGGGGATGCCTGGGAAGTTTTTTTAAAAATTGTAAAATAAATTACATCATTATTTTTAAAGCCACTGTTATACAGATAAATATCACGGTATTAAAAGGGTGTTGCTCAGCATATTCCTTGACAGCTTTAACGGCAACAGATAAATATTCTTTAACGGTATGTTTGGAAATATTTAATTCACGGGCGCTTTCCTCGTAAGATTTGCCCTGTATCTTACATAGATCAAATACCTTTCTTTTTTGCGGAGATAGCTTAACAATGGCTTCTTCGAGTATTTTTAGCTTTACTTCTTTAAGATATACGTCTTTTTCATCTGCCAACGTCATATCGCTTTCAATATATTTAAAAGCTAAAGACTGCTTTAAGTTCTTTTTTAATTGTGTTAAGGATTTATTATAACTCACCTGAAAAAGCCAATTAGCTAATGGTTTTTGAGTATCAATAGAAGCACGTTTTTCCCAAAGGGTCACAAATGAATCCTGTAATATATTTTCTGATTCATCAGCGTCTTTCAGCAGCCTGAGGATATTATTATAAATTGGAGCATGGTATTTTTTGTAAAGCAGATCGAAAGCTTTTACGTTGTCCATTTGCAATAATGCGACAAGCTGGGGTTCGCTGTAATCTTCCATTCTCATTTAGTCAGTACATCTGAAATTGGGTTCATTTAGCCGGGAGGCTTAATTAGTATTTGTAAACATAAGTAAAAATCTGCGATGCAATGTTGAATTATTTACTTGTTAATCACTCATCGTTTCAACTCTTTGCAAAAAGAGGTAGAGATTCTGGCCCTATGGACTATTAAAAACGCTGTTTTCGGCGAATTTACTACATAACACATAGGGGCGCGTTGATGATTATGGACATGTGTGTTTTTTAAAACTAAATTAACATTAGAAGCATAGTTTTGTCGTACTCACGATGAAGACTTACACGGATATCGATCTGCTGCAATTGGTGAAGGATGATGATCACTCCGCATTTAATAAATTATTTGATCGATATTGGCAAAAAGCCTATCAAAAAGCAATCGCAAGGCTTGATGACGAAAGTGTTGCGCAAGATATTGTACAAGAGGTTTTCATCAATATATGGCAACGCAGGGCAACGCTTGATATTCATACCTCTTTTGAAAATTACCTCTACAGCGCCGTTCGTTTAAAAGTTATCAGTCATTTTCGTTCACAAAAGGTATCTGTAGTGCAGCTCCAGGATGCTATAGAGCGTATGACCTTATTGGAGACTGCGACTGAATCGCTTACCGATTATATTGAGATGGAGCGTGTGCTGGCAGCAGCCGTGGATGCCATGCCCGAAATGCTGAAACAGGTTTATTTGCTTCGGGCCGAGAACCATTCTGTTAAAGATATTGCCGGCCAACTGGGCATCGCCGACCAAACCGTGAAAAACTATATGGCCGAAGCATCCCGCAGGCTTCGTGTGGTCATAAAGGACAAGTTTCCCGAAAAGCATCTCACCTATATAGCTTTAATATTGGCGGCACTTCACAAATAATTAACATAAACATCATCTAAAATAAAAGTACCTGTAAGGGTTTTCGGCGACATAATACCGGGAACACCTTAATGGAAACTAATAGATTTAAAGAACGGCTGCAGCGATACCTTAAAGGTCAGTCTTCACAAAAAGAAAAAGCGCTGATAGATGCATGGTATAATTCATACCAGGATAAGGAAAAACAACTTGATGGACATGATGCCGAACGCATCGGCCGCGAACTTCGCGATAAAATAAATGCCTCCACCGCCCAAAAGCCGGTGTTCCGCCTGTCTGCTTTCCAAATTGCGGCCAGCCTGTTTATTGCCTCCGGTTTATCTTTACTAATATGGGTAGTTACCCACCGGGTAAAAGACCATACCGAATGCCTCACCATAAAAACCGGCACCAACGACATTAAACAACTTACCCTGGCCGATAGCTCCGTTGTATGGGTAAATTCTGCGAGCGTTTTGCAGGTTCCGGCCTCGTTCCAGGGTAAACTGCGTGAGGTAAAGCTGATTGAAGGTGAGGCCTTTTTTAATGTGAAACATGATACTGCCCATCCATTTATTGTAAAAGTAAAAGGTTTGAATGTGCAGGTTATGGGCACTTCATTCAACATAAGGGCCTATAAAGGATTAACCAAAGTTGATGTAGCTGTAGCGACCGGCAAAGTTGGAGTGACTAAAAACGACGGTAAGGCACAAATGCTTTTACCGGGCGACCTGCTGAGCTACAATCCCATAAGAACAGATTTTGTAAAAAGCCGCATAGACCCAGGTAAGGTACAAAGCTGGAAATCAGGTACCACCTATCTGGATCAGGTCGATTTTAATGAACTGGCGCTTGCTATGAAAAACATTTTCGGCGTAACTATTAAAGCTGGTCGTAACAACGTGAGCAATTACCGCTTTACACTTACTATCCAAAATAACAGCTCGCAGGAGCGGATACTAAAAATAATAAGTCAGATTCATAACACGCAGTACAGAAAGGAGGGCAACTCAGTAGTACTTTATTAAAATAAAAAACCGGCCCCTTGCACAGGGCCGGCAAAAATTTATGCGGGTTACGGGACGGCAAATCCCTCGCCTGCTATGCTTAGCAATCCATTTATTAATCACAAAGCAATCAAAAATATGAATTTCTATACACAGTTATGGAAGCAATTTATGCGCATCACATTTTTATTTATTTCCATCCTGCTAACCATCGGCCTGCTTTCTGTAAGGGCAACGAATGTTAAAGGGCAGGACCTTAATAGGCAAATGAGCTTTTCGGTGGGCCGGGAGAGCCTGTCATCGGCAATAAAAAGGCTGCAGACGCAAAGCGGCCTCGGTTTTGCATATGATGAGCAATACCTCGGCTTGTCGCGCAAGACTACCTTGCCCGGCGATTTCAGCAACCAAAGCCTGAGCGATATATTGACAGCATTATTGCAGAATACAGATATCTCGTTCAAAGAAGAAGGTGGCAATATATTATTATACAAAGTTGAATACGGACGGATCACCGGTAAAGTAGTCGACGAAACCGGATCTCCACTGCCGGGCGCATCGGTGATGCTGACAGGCACAAACCTCGGTACAACGACCGACTCGAACGGAAATTTCGTACTATCAGTACCTGAAGGCACTTACACCGTAACCGTTTCGTTCATCGGCTTTAAAAAACTGGAATATCCGGATATCAAAGTCACTTCAAAACCATATATCCTGAACGTCAACATGGCCGGCGCAGGGTTATTAAAGGAAGTTACGGTATCATACGGTAAACAGCGTCAGCGCGATATCACAGGCTCGCTGGCCGTGGTTTCGGGTAACGATCTGTTGGATAAGCCTGATAACCAGTTTGCACAAGAGCTACAAGGTAAAGTGGCAGGCGTTGAGATCACCCAAAATAACGGCGCACCCGGCAGGGGATTTCAATTCAAAGTTCGCGGAGCTACTTCGTTTAGCCTGAGCAACCAGCCCTTGTTTGTAATTGACGGTTTGCCTATTACCGGCAGCATCAACAATATTAACCCCGATGAGATCGAGTCGTTTACGATATTAAAAGATGCCGCGGCTACCGCGCTATACGGTTCGCGGGCGTCAAATGGCGTGGTGCTTATCACTACCAAGCACGCAAGGCCCGGCGATGCCAAAGTGACCTTCGACGCTTATTTTGGCGAGCAGGGTGTACCGCAGCAACATCGCTACAAGTTAATGGACGCCGAGCAATGGGCGCAATTTGAAAATGAATACTACCAGGATAAACTGACCTATGAGCCAGCCACCAAACCGACTCTTAACCCGGTTTATGCCGACCCAAGCCGCTATGGTGTTGGTACTAATTGGTTTGATGAGGTAACGCGCCGCGCGCCGGTCGAATCCTACAACCTCACCGTTTCTTCGGCAACAGACCATTCACAGTCCACCGTTGTGGCCGGTTATTCAAAACAGGATGGTGTTATCGTAAATACGGGCGTAGAACAATTTTCGTTACGCATTAATAACGATTACTCCTTTGCTAACAACAAACTTAAAATAGGCTTTAACCTGTAGCCAGTATATTGGTTGTAATGGTTGAGGGTACAAAGTTATCATGCGTTTCGGCACCCTTATCAATACCGGCATTTAGTTTCAGCGTAAGGCCATCCCATATGTTATAAT
>JABDAU010000110.1 GCA_013289045.1 Bacteroidota bacterium
GCGCACTTACCTCCCCGTCGTATCCACATCCAACAACCCCTCAACCACCTTATCCTTTTCCTTCTCCGGCAAACTATATTTATACTGGTACAGCGCACCCTCCCAATCATTATATTCCGGGTTGGGGATAACAATATACCGGTCGCCAAACAATTTCATCAGCCTGTCGGTCACCGCTTTGCGCTGCACCAGCGAAGGCTTATTATCATAAGCCTTGTCAAAATCCGGCAGGTTATCGCCGCAAAGCAATATCACTTTGTATGGATGCTTACCATGCATAATCACGTCGCGCCGCGCTTCCTTGCTGCTGTTTTTATCCGTTTGCAAGATCAGGTTACCCGTATCAGGCAAATTATAACGCAGCAAATTTCCGTCCCCGCAGGGTCTCTCGCAGAGGACCCTGCGCACGATGCCCATGTAAAACGAAAAGCCCCAACGCTAGCGCACTAACCCCGCGCACCTACCTCCCCGTCGTATCCACATTCAACAACCCCTCAACCACCTTATCCTTTTCCTTCTCCGGCAAACTATATTTATATTGGTACAGCGCACCCTCCCAATCATTATATTCCGGGTTGGGGATAACAATATACCGGTCGCCAAACAGCTTCTCCAACCGGTCCGTCGCCGCTTTCCGCTGTGCCAGCGACGGTTTATTATCATAAGCCTTGTCAAAATCCGGCAGGTTATCGCCGCAAAGCAATATCACTTTGTAAGGGTGTTTACCATGCATGATCACGTCGCGCCGCGCTTCCTTGCTGCTGTTTTTATCAGACTGCAAGATCAGGTTACCTGTATCCGGCAAATTATAACGCAGCAGGTTACGCAGCGTACCCTTCCGCTCCGCCGCCGCGCGGTTGGTAACATAAAATACCGCCACGCCTTTCGCTGCTGCATATTTAAAAAACGCAGGCGCGCCGGGCACCGTATCGGCCATACCTTTGGCGGTCCATCCCTTCCAGTCGCTTTGGCGGAAGTCCGAATCCTGCAGCGCACGCAAGCCATCATAATGGCTATTATCCAGCAGCGTTTCGTCAATATCGGTGATCACGGCGTAAGGCGTATCGGTATGCACTTTCACCGCCGCATCCACCCGCTCCCGGGCAATATTATACGCCTGGAAACACAGGGCACGGTACTCCGCCGCCTGCTGCTGGTACAACGACGACCAAACCTTGCCATCATTCACTACCGAGCGTTCATGCATCAGCTGGTTGGCCAGCCAGGCAATAACAACCAGCAACAAAACCAATACCGTGGCGTAAATTCTCTTTTGCATAAAGCAAATGTAATCGATTATGCAAAAAGTATTGAATTCACTTGTTTCTTAGGTGTGTTTATCAAATAGCCACTAATCTCTAATTAACTAATCTCTAATCTCCAATTAACTGATCTCTAATATAGGGCGTTGCCGCAGCCCGCGCTGAGGCCCTCGAAGCGGCCCAGGCTTTCCAGGGCTCCGCTGCGCTGCGGTACCCGCCGGGCCCCCCTCAGGCGAGCGCTCCGGCAGGCACTAAACCCTTCCAATCCTTAACGCGAACGCGACCCGCTGGACTCACCCGGTCATCGCTGGCGCTCGACCACCCTCTCTTCGCTACGCGGAAAGAGGGTAGCCGCAGAATTATACACAGAATGTTTTGTAAAAAATCTTATGTCTTTACCCTCTTTCGCGAAGCAAGAGAGAGGGTCGACGGGCGCAGCCTCGTCGGGGTGAGTCCACCGGGTCGCGTGCACTAACAAAATGTTGTAGGTTAAGCCACAGCCCTGGCTACAGTATATATAACTAACTTGTCATGCTGAGATATAAAATCCGTGGCCTCTGAAAGTGAAATGACAATAAAAACCATGTCATCTCGAACCTGCACGAGCAAGAGGTATTGCGGCTCGGGGCAGGTGAGAGATCTTTTGCGCCATACATGTTTGCTATATGCATGGTGCAAAAGATTTCTCTCTCACCCGTTAGCACATAACCGCCCACGGTTCGTTCGAAATGACACCGTTTTTTAATTATGTCATGTTGAACGCAGTGAAACACCTATGCTCATGCATCGCGAACTATGTATAGCGCTTATGCAAAGTTCACAGGTTCTTCGCTGCCGCTCTCTGAAGGAGTCCTATGGACAGAATGACAGGGCTTTATAACCATTTATTTCGTCGTGCTGAACTTGTTTCAACATCCCACATGCAGGTATACCACGCATGCGACCCGCCTGTCCGTGAGGTCCTGAAACAAGTTCAGGATGACGGAATGATTGTTAGGAAATGCTAATTCTTTGACGAAAATTTGTCAGATCGTAAGCTTCGGGTAAAATCAGGCAAAACAATGCTGGACATGTGCGGCTGCAGGGCCTGGGGGTTTTCCCTGAGCATAGGCCTCGAGCGGCCCGGCCGGGATAAAACCCCAAGCCCAGGTTTTGCCTGATTTTGTGGGCAAATGCCTTGTGCGGCAAAGAAGTCTTAGGGCTGACTTGACTTTTTGGTTCTTTTGTGTCCAAGACAAAAGAACTAGCCCTCAGCGGCAATTGAGCGGTGAAAGCGATAGGTAACAAAGCAGTGCTGGCAAGCAAAGTTCGCTACCTGTAATCGCAGAGGTTGCCACGTCGTTGTGCCCGCACTTTCCTGCTCACTCCTCGCAATGACGGTAAATAAAAATCACACTACACAAAAAACCACTTTCACATTTTTATTTTTGATTTATAAATATAAAACCCGTTATTTATTGTCTCATTTACATTTATTCCAATTTTAACCGAATATGTCCATATTTAAAATTCCTGCCGGGCGTGGAAAATTCCTGCTGCCGGTAATAATCGCGTTGTTCCTAACCGCTAACGTATCCGCACAGCGCACAATAGCCGATTTCGACAAAGGCTGGCGCTTTAACCTCGGCGATGTAGCCGGCGCTGAGCAATCCACCACCAGCGACGCTAACTGGCGTACGCTCAACCTCCCGCACGACTGGAGTATTGAAGGCAAATTCAGCAAAGAAAACCCTGCCACCCCCGAAGGCGGCGCATTGCCCGGCGGCATTGGCTGGTACCGTAAAACATTCACCGTTCCGGCAACAGACAAAGGCAAACTGGTTTACATCGATTTCGATGGCGTATACCAGAAAAGCACCGTTTATATCAACGGTCACGAGCTGGGCTTCCGTCCCAACGGTTACATTTCTTTCCGCTATGAGCTGACACCATACCTTAGATATGGCGGTAAAAACGTGATCGCCGTAAAGGTGGATAACTCCGTGCAGCCGAACTCCCGCTGGTATTCCGGTTCGGGTATTTACCGAAATGTATGGCTGGAAACTACAGGAAAAACCGCGATCGACCATTGGGGGACGTATATTACTACGCCTGAAGTATCGGACAGATCGGCCAGAATTGAAATGGAAGTACGTGTAAGAAACGTTGCTGCGATACCAAATATGGAAATTAACACCGTTCTTTATAATGCAGCGGGCAAAGAGGTATGTAACGGTGGCGTTAAAAGAGGGCAAGGAGGAATAATTGATACCGCTTTTACGGAGGATATACATTTTAATGTGGCAGACCCTATACTATGGTCAGTTGATAAGCCGTATTTGTATAAAGCGGTTACCACAATTGTAGTAAACGGCAAGATCATCGATACCTACACCACGCCGTTCGGCATCCGCTATTTCAATTTCGATGCCGACAAAGGCTTTTCGCTCAACGGCAAGCCGATGAAAATATACGGCGTTTGCGATCACCACGACCTTGGCAGCCTTGGCGCCGCCATCAATACCCGCGCACTCGAAAGGCAATTGCAGATACTCAAAGGAATGGGCTGCAACGGCATCCGCACCTCTCATAACCCGCCTGCCCCTGAACTGCTCGACCTGTGCGACAAGATGGGCTTCATCGTGATGGACGAAGCTTTCGACTGCTGGGAATGGCAAAAGGTGAAATACGATTATCACCTCTACTTTAAAAAATGGCACAAACAAGACCTCGAAGACCAGGTGCGCCGCGACCGCAACCATCCAAGCGTCATCATCTGGAGCATCGGCAACGAGATCCCGCAGCAGGGCGATACCAGCGCGTTACGTATAGCGCCTGAACTGGCGGCTATCGTGCACAGTCTTGATAAAACCCGCCCCATCACCACCGCAAACGATCGCCCGGATACCACCAACAAGATCATTAAATCCGGCGCTATCGATCTGATCGGCTATAATTACCACGAGTTCGATTATGCCAAATTCCACGACAGGTATCCCGGCAGAAAATTCATCGCAACTGAAACCACCTCGGGACTGGAAATGCGCGGCTACTACGAAATGCCGTCGGACACGATAAGGGTTTGGCCGTCGCCGCATGGCAAACCTTATGGCAATGCCGACCATACCGTTTCGGCCTATGATAATACCCGCCCGTACTGGGGTTCAACCCATGAGATGACCTGGAAGGTGATGAAGAAATACGACTTCCTCTCCGGCTTCTTCATCTGGACAGGCTTCGACTACATGGGTGAGCCTACACCATACTCATGGCCATCACGCAGCTCATTTTTCGGTATTGTCGACCTGGCAGGCTTCCCGAAAGATGTTTACTACATGTACCAGGCCGATTGGACAAACAAACCTGTGCTGCACATCTTCCCGCACTGGAACTGGAAACCCGGCCAGTTAGTTGATATATGGGCCTATTACAACAACGCCGACGAGGTGGAACTATACCTCAACGGCAAATCCCTCGGCATCAAAAAGAAGGAAGGCGACGACCTGCACATCATGTGGCGCGTACCTTTCGAACCGGGCACGCTAAAAGCAGTTTCACGCAAGGACGGCAAGGTAGTGCTTACCCGCGAGATCCACACCGCCGGCGCTCCGGCCAAAATTGAGCTGATCGCCGACAGAAGCAATATCAAAGCAGACGGTAGGGATCTGTCATTCGTTACCGTTAAGATTTTGGATAAAGAAGGCAACGTAGTACCAAATGCCGATAACAAGGTCGATTTCAAAGTAACCGGCGCAGGCTTCATCGCCAGCGTTGACAACGGCGACGAAAATAGCCACGATCCATTTAAAGCAGATTACCGCAAAGCATTCCATGGCTTGGCATTGGCCATCATCCAGTCGAAAGGTACGCAGGGCAATATTACGCTTACGGCAACATCGGCTGGCCTGGACATGGCTGTTGTTACGATTAAGACGAAGTAGAAGGAAGCAGCATTCCCATTCCCTCCCAGGGGAGGGGCGCGGATGTTAGCGCGCAAAGGCAGGGAGGGGTTTGTCGGACAATACATATCGATAAACCCCTCCCTGTTGCTGTACCGTGGGTTGTCATCCTGAGCTTGTCGAAGGACGTGCGTAAAGGCCTACGCACTATGGTTCGACGGGCTCACCATGACAACCGCACATTAACATTCCAATAAAAATCCGGCTTCCCATAAAACAAGCCGGATTTTTTGTTAACCCATCTCTCCCAAAAAATCACCATTTTTAACCTGAATAATTCCTCAATTCTATAATATGAAAAACGCCATAATCACAGCAGCCACCAAAGGTATGGGCCGCGCCATAGCCATCGCTTTTGCAAAAGAAAATGTAAACCTTGCCATCTGCGCCCGCACCGAAAGCGACCTCGCCGCCTTCAAAGCCGAATTAGCATCAATTAACCCAGATGTAAAAGTGGTTACATCAGCCATCGATGTCAGCCAAAAAGAGCAATTGCTCAGCTTCGCCGAAAAGGCCAAAAAAGAGCTCGGCAGCATCAACATCATCGTGAATAACGCCGGTATTTATATCCCCACCGCGATACTGGATGATGCCGACGATACGCTGGATGTTTCCCTCAGCATCAACCTGCAGCCTGCTTATTTACTGTACCGCTACTTCGGTAAAAAGATGATAGAAGAGGGGCAAGGGCACATCTTTAATATCTGCTCGGTGGCGGCTGTAAATCCTGTGGTAAGCGCCGGTAGTTATAGTGTAACAAAATTTGCGCTATTGGGTCTAACTAAGGTAATGAGGCTGGAGATGCAGCAACATGGCGTAAAGGTAACAGCCATTATCCCCGGATCTACATTAACCAACTCCTGGGATGGAGCGCAGGTTGATAAGGATACGATGGTTTTACCGGAAGACATTGCATCGGCCGTAATTAATATTTACAAAATGAGCCCGGGGGCAAATGTCGACGAGATCGTCATCAAACCTGCGGGAGGACAAATTTAAAATATAAACTAAACAAAAATGGAAAAGAGACTATACAAGGACGGGCACAACAAGATCATCGGTGGTGTTTGTTCAGGCCTTGCGGATTATTTCGACATGGACCCAACCATCGTCAGGCTGATATTCGCATTCGCTTTTTTTACCTGGGGCGCAGGCCTCGTAACTTACGTGGTGTTGTGGATAGTATTGCCGCGCAGAACTTTCGGCCCTTTCACAACCCCTTCAGATCCAACTACGGTTAATTACATTGTACCGCCAACAGTACCCCCGGTTAACCCGGTTCCGCCGTACACGCCAAACCAGCCGTTTACGCCAAATAAACCGTTTACAACCATCCCGCCAAAACGATCGAATAATACAGGCGGCATTATCGTAGGTTTTATACTCATTTTTGTGGGTGCGGTAGCTTTGCTGCACGAGTATGATATATTCTTCTTCTGGCACATGCACCACTGGTTTTTCCCGGTGATATTGGTGGCGTTGGGTATCTCGCTCATCATCAAAGGTCAGCAAAAGCACCCGTGGGAACATGCCGGCTGGCATGAAACAGTTAATCAACCCGATGCTGAGGCCCCAAAAGACGATGCATCAACTACTAACCCTACAACTGAATTATAATGAGGAACGATAGATTAATACCCGGGCTGATATTGGTCCTGGTAGGCCTGATTATCCTGTTCGATAATCTCGGCTATATAGATTTCGACTGGACAGCAATATGGCACCTATGGCCGCTGTTCCTGATCGTAGCAGGCGTGAACCTGGTGTTTGCGCACACTAAATCGGCTTGGGCGTCTGTGCTGAAAATTCTGGTAGTGATTGGCGCATTCCTGTTCGTAATGGTTCGTTACGGCGATTTTGGTCCGCGTATTGGCATACACAATAACATGGCCTGGCATCACCGCGATCATGATAACGATGACTCGGATGATAATGACAACGATAATGATAACAACGGTACCACCACGGATGATGACGACACCACCGGCGATAAAGGCATAGTTAAAATAGCAGGAACCCACAATTTTAGCTTGCCATACGCTGCCGATGCAAAAACAGCCGAGCTGAACATTAACGGCGGTGCATCAACATACACCCTGAGCGATACCACAAACCAGCTATTTGCTGCCAATACCAAGGAAGAGTGGGGCCATTACGAGCTTTCGCACCATAATGACGGCTCGAACTATGTGCTCAACTTTGAAATGAACGGGAAAAAAGGCGTTCATCTCGACTGGCATGGTGATCACGATAATTCAAACGAAGCCGTTTTAAAGCTGAACCCTAACCCGATATGGGATGTGAACATTGAAACCGGCGCTGCCGATGTAACCTTCGATCTTTCTAAATTCAAAATCAGGGGTGTAAAACTGAATGGCGGCGCAGCAGCATTTGATGTAAAGCTGGGCGAACCATTGGAAACCACCAACGTGCATGTATCAACCGGTGCGGCGAGTGTGGACATCCGCATACCTAAAGATGCAGCCTGCAAAGTGAATATTTCAGGGTTCCTGTCATCCAATAACCTGGAAGATATCGGTTTTAAAAAGAATGGCGACGGCGACTATGAAACTCCGGGCTTTGAATCCGCAAAAAATAAAATATTCATGAACGTAAGCGGCGGCATGGCCTCGTTTGATGTGCATAAGTATTAGTCTGAACCAGGATTAAACAGATTAAGCGGATTTTCGGGATATAAGTTTATATTATAGAATGGAAAATTCCGGCGCCACATACCTGTTAGTAATCGAAGGCAAACCGCAAGGCCCTTATACTATTGAACAATTGAGATCGCTGGGCATAAAGCCCGGCGATTTTGTAAGATCGGCCGGTATGGCCGATTATAAAGAAGCTCACGAAGTTGCCGAACTGCGTGAGCTTTTCCATTTTATAAAACCGCATGTTTCGCCGCAATATTTCGCCGGGTTCGATCAGCGCTTGCTGGCCTCGGCGCTGGATTGGTTTATGATCTGCGGCGTATTCATCGTACTCCTTTTTATCGCCTTTATTTTTACAGATCAAGAAACGAGGATACTAATGGCTCTCAGCCTGATCGGTATTGTGCCGGTTACCAAGGTTATTTACCACATCGTTATGGAAAGTTCACCCAAACAAGCCACCTACGGCAAACAAATAGTGAATATAAAAGTATGCGATATGAATGGTGAGCGTATCGGCATTGGGAAAGCAATAGGTCGCAACCTCGCCAAGATCGTTTCTGTACTAACAGGGTTTCTCGGTTACCTCATCAGCTTTTTCAACCGCAAGCAACAATGCCTGCACGATATGATCGCCGGGACTTTGGTGGTGAAGGATAGATTGGTTTGAAGATCTGGGTGTCACACTGAGGCACTCGAAGTGTGAGCGCGAAGGCCTTTTCCAATGTTTGTA
>JABDAU010000111.1:0-8207 GCA_013289045.1 Bacteroidota bacterium
CTATCGCTACATTGCCGAGTCTTTCAAACAATTGATTGCAACCTTAGAGGCTGTTAATTTCGATAGGAACATTTTAGTTTTGTTTTCGACGGTTTTGGCTGGATTCATCAGCATTACTGTACCTGTGGCTCTAAGTATCGTTGCCAGACACACGGAAGAATATAAAGACAAAGAAATATCCGAAAGCTTTTTGCATGAGCCAACCTATGTTTATCAGGTCATCGCAGTTCCTATATTCGTAGTATACGCACTGATACTGTTTGGGTTGGAGGTTACGAAGGGATTGGCAGTTTACATTGTGATTGTGCTGGACATACTTTCATTTTTCGTATTTATTGCTTTTCTTTTCAAGGTTGGACAGTATGCTGCAAATTTCGATGATTACTATTCAAACAGATTAAAGAAAGAAGCCGATGCCATTATTCAGAAAAAAAAATAGCCAACCGCTCCCCCAGCTCCTCAACAATCTGGAAAAGATTAGTAAGATTTCCGCCCTACGTATAGATAAAAATTACATCGACTCGGTTATTAGTGATCTAAACTGGTTGCAAAATAACTTTAAGCAGGTTCTACAACTCAGGGAAACAAATATTGATTATTTCTTTAGCTTAGTCGATCCGCACAAGCGATACAGGCCCGTAGTCCGCAACACCGCAGACTTCAGCGATATTGATTTTTCTGATTTCTCCTTCTCATTTATAGATCAATTGCCGCAGGAACAAGACATTGATCCATTGGAGAAGAAATACCGTCTCGTATATAACCAGTTTGAATCCGAGAAATCCGACGACTTAATTTTGCGTTACATACAATCTATTTTCACCATTTGGAATGTTGCGGGTAAAAAACCGAACAGGGAAATCCAGCGATATTGTTTGTACACCTTTATCAACTGGATGACGATCATTGACCGGATGAATGATCCGGAAATGAACTATCCCGCCCTCCTGAATTCTTTTTTGAACAATCTGATGTCGCGTAACTACGATGTTTTAAGACAAGAGAACGATCCGATACCGTCAGCATCTAGTTTGTTCTCATATAACAACTATCTCAGCAGGATTTTTTCAGACGATATTTTCAGGCCGAATATTGAACTTTATTATGATGCATTGTTGGCACACCTTTATCAGGTTGTCGTGACTGGTAAGTTTGCATACGCCGAAAATTTCGTTTCGCGCTGCACGGATAGCAGCTGGTATCCCAGTAACCGGGGTGCTTATAGCAACCTTCATAGCCGATTGTTTCAAAAGTTTAGGGACGTAGGCATTGAAGACCCACGGGAACAGTTGAAGGCGATTCCAGAATTCGGCTTATATAAAATTGCTTACATCCGCTCCCTTAAAGAGTTTGAAGATTGGTCATCAGCATTCGATCACTTTATAGCAAATAAGATAACAACTGTGATCGGCGTTGATGAGGAAGTCACCAAACAAGTCGATGCCATTAAAGTCTTTGCTTTTGCAAGTTATCGTTTCAACAAACTGCGCACTATCGTTTTGGAAATACTTAGCCTGTGCCTTTTTAAAGATGACACAGCAACATTAAAACACGCGTTGGAATACAATCAACCACATGATTCTAATGCGTACCAGGTAAATAAGGACATCATGCCGAAGGATTTGCCTGAACTGCTCAATATTGTCACCTACAAATATACTATGGAAAACGATCTGCTTTCTTATTGGGACGGTCACCATGGCGTAGAATATTACCTGAATCAATTACTATGCGTACTGTTTTACCGTTATTCCCCAAGACGCTATTACGGAGATGAAGATGTCGAAACCTCAGTTACCGCCTTTTGTAAATTCAGCCTTAGCGATGATCCAGGTTCAGTCGAAGGCCTGCGCCAACAAATTGAAACCCTCAAAAATTATTTCGGTGCCTTTACCAAAAAAGGCAAATTAAAAGATGAGTTTTTTACCCAGGAGGAACAAATCAATAATACACTCACCTTGTTTGATAGAATAATTGCTTCGTGCCAGCAAGTGTTGGATACTATTGAAAAAGAGGGCGACCTGACTGAAGAAACAAAAGAAAATTTCCTCAACGGAGTTTTGGGAAATTATGCACAATACAACTATCTCAACCGGCTTTTCAAGCGTTTCGGCCACACCTTGGATCAACCGCCGGCAGAGGTGGAATCCATCGGGATCAATGAAATGATGGACCGGACGGCATTTATGAAAAACTGGCATATACCTTACTATGGATTTATTGAGAATAGGGGGAGGGATTTGGCCGAGCAGGAAAACCGAATGGCGCAATTTGTTTTAGGGGCGAAACAAGAACGTTCCGTTACAAATGAGGCTGCTGTCATCGAGAAACTTGATACATTTGCCGGACAAAACGTCCTTATCATTTTGCGTAATCTGCATATGGATATGTTAGTCGGGCGGAATAAGGATTTTCAGCCAAGCTATAATCACCCGGAACAGGAAGACCCCATTCCTGGTTTCTACCAAGGACTTTACAAAAACCTGCCGATTTTCGGATTATATGACCAGTTGTTTCATAAGGAGGTAATGATCATCAGTTCAGAGGGTATGTTTTATAGCGAGCCGGAGGCCGAAGCGATTCCTCCTTTTGTTGTAAGAAACGGGTACAAAACAAGTTTTATCGACTTCAGTGCTGACAGTCAAAAACGCAATGAATTGATGGCCAATCCACCTCAATGGATTGAAGAAGAATTTAAAGGTGATCGTCAAGCGTTGAATAACTATTTGGAGAAGAAAGTCTGGATCAGGATATTTAAGAAAGTTCATTACAGTACTTCGGCCAACTTCAAATGTGTTGTTTTTGATTTAGGTAAATAAATGCCCTTAATTGGCGTGAGTATGTAACGCTGGTAAGCGGTCGACTCTCGTGATAACATAATCCGCAACCCGTAAACGCAGAGGTGGCCACGTCGTTGTGCTCGCGCTGTCCTGCTCACTCCTCGCCATGACAGTATGTAAGCATCAGGGTAATCTTTTAATCCCTTTAATCATGGTTCAGACAAAATAGCGTCAGGCCTTTGCGCTTATGTCTTCGACGGGCTCAGACTGACATTACTTCGAGTGCCTCAGTATGACAACGCTCTTTTTCTTTGTCCGCTAACCCGCGTTAGGGATTGTAGCGGATACCCGCCTCGTGGCTAATGCCTGTGCAGTATGAGCGGAAAGCCCGGGCCGCTTCGGGGGGCTTTAGCGCGGGTTGCGGCAACGCCCTGTTTTTAGTGGCAGTTGCGAGTGGCAGTGGCGGTCGGGATAGTTGGCTAAACACACCCCTGCTGCCGCGCTTTTCCTTTCGCGCCCCTCTGCGCCACCGCTAAAGCTATGGCGCACGCGGTCGAGAGGGGATCAAGAAACGTTGTTCACTTTTAGGCTTCTTCCGGACTTCAACTGCTACTGCCCAGTGCTACTGCTACACCCCTCCATCCTCTGCAGCGCCCGGCTTACGGTGGTGTGGGCGATGCCTAATTGCGCGGCGATTTGGCGATGGCTGTGGCCATGGGTGTGGAGGTGGTAAATGCTGTCTTCGCGGGTTTTGCGTTGGTGCTCGCTGTGCTGGAGGAGGTGGTCGGCCTCGTAGCCGGTGCCGAGGTGCTCGAACCGTACCATGTGGAAAGGTTTGTGGATGCGGCCGAAGGTTATGTACCCGGGCCTTTGGTTTACGGCAGTGGCGCGCTGCTTGATGGGCTTGAGGTAGCTGATGCCGGGCTGGGTTTGGCTTTCGCCGATGGTGAAGGCGCTGTCGGCAAAGTTGAGGAGCATTTTGCTGCCCTGCAGGTCGTTACGGGTAATGGGGTTGGCGGTGTTGCGCTTGGGTGTGTGGGCGAGCACGAGTACCGACAATTTGTACTGCCGCTTGAGTGTTTGGAGCTGCTGCATGAGGGCGAGGGCGCTGCCGGCGGAACCGGTGCCGCGACCGAGGCAGGTGATGTTGTCGATTATGAGCACGCGGGCTTTGGTGGTGATGAGGGCGTTTTCGAGCCCGTTGCTGATGAACTGGTTGTAGCTGGCGAAGCGCCGCTGGCCGGTGCCATCATGATTGATGACCGCGCGGAGGAAGTTGGGATGAAAATGGTGGTTGCCATGACTGCCGCTGTGGTAGCGTGCGCGAAACTGCTGCTCGGTAAGCTCGAAGTCGCAATACAGCACGGTGCGGGCGGGTGCGGTAAGGGCAAAACCTTCGATGGGGATGCCGTGACTGATGCTGTCGCCGATCTGCACGGCGAGGATGGATTTGCCGGTGTTGGTATCGGCAAAGAGGATGCAGACCTCGTTTTCGAACCAAAGGTCGCCGAAAAGCTGTGGTATTTCGGGCTGGTTGCGGCAGGTGTCGAGCCAGTCGGAGGCGCGTTTGATGATGAATGCGTCGTGCGGGTCGGGCTTGTCGGGCAGGAGTTGGTCGAGTTGCTTGAGCTGCTTTTTGGTAGCGGTGCCGCGCATGGCGCCGCGGATGAGCTCGATCTCGATGGGGCGGGCGAAGAGTTCGGGTGGTGGGGTGGTGTTGCGGTGCATGAGGGGGGTTGGAGTGTTAGGTTCGGGAATAACATGGCTTTTCAATTTAACCACAGGGATCGCAGAGGTTTACACGGAGCGCACAGAGATCTTTTTTCTCTGTGCACCTTGTGTTTTCCACTTTGTGTTCGTTGTGGTTAAACTACCGAAAATGTCATCCACTGTTTGCGTAGGATGACAAGTTATTTGTAATTGACACCACCAAGTTATGGCGTTTTTGGGGAATAAGTGCTGACAGTGTTTTGTCAGCAGTCGGGATAGTTTGATAAACACACCCCTGCTGCCGCACTTTTCCTTCGCGCCCCCTCTGCGCCACCGCTAAAGCTATGGCGGCACGCGGTCGAGAGGGGATCAAAAACGCTATTACTGGTTCACAAACACGGATGCAAGTGGTGGGCCCGTAGGACTCCTTTGGAGGTGGGTGCGTTTTTAAAAAACGAGCAAAAAGGCATGCTTCGCAGCGATTTAGTTATTGATTATCAATAAGTTAAGCGGTGCGTTGTGGTGCATAGTGGTGCGTGCGCTCCACGCACCACTATATGTTTTTTTAGGCTATATCTATCTGGCTTTCGAGGTAAACGTCCTGTACCAGGTTCATCAGCTTAACGCCTTCGGCAAAGGGGCGCTGGAATGATTTGCGGCCCATGATGAGGCCTGAACCGCCTGCCCTTTTGTTGATGACGGCTTGTTTTACGGCTTGTGCGAAATCGTCTTCGCCGGATTCGCCGCCGGAGTTGATGAGGCCGGCGCGGCCCATGTAGCAGTTGGCTACCTGGTAGCGGCACATGTCTATCGGGTTGTCGCTGGTGAGCTTGCTGTACATCAGCGGGTCGGTTTTGCCGAAGCCTATTTTGGTGAAGCCGCCGTTTACGTCGGGCAGTTTTTGCTTGATGATGTCGGCCTGTATGGTTACGCCCAGGTGGTTGGCCTGGCCGGTAAGGTCGGCAGCGGTTTCGTAGTTCACGCCGTCTTTTTTGAAGGCGTTGTTGCGGGTGTAGCACCACAATACGGTGGCCATGCCGAGTTCGTGCGCACGCTCGAAGGCTTTGGCAATTTCCACTATCTGGCGGTCGGAACCTTCGGAACCGAAGTAGATAGTAGCGCCGACAGCGGCCGCGCCGAGGTTCCAGGCGCTTTCGACGGTGCCGAACAGGATCTGCTCGTACTTGGTTGGGTAAGTGAGCAGCTCGTTATGGTTCATTTTTACGATGAACGGAATTTTGTGCGCGTATTTGCGGGCCACGATAGCCAGGTTGCCGAAAGTGGTGGCCACGGCATTGCAGCCGCCTTCGATAGCCAGCTTCAGGATATTCTCCGGATCGAAATACAATGGGTTTTTGGCGAACGATGCGCCTGCGGTATGCTCAATACCCTGGTCGACCGGTAATATCGACACGTAGCCGGTACCGGACAGGCGACCGTGGTTATGAATCGCCGCAAGGTTACGCACTACCTGCGGGTTGCGGTTGCTTTCGATAAAGATCTTGTCGATAAAATCAGGAGACGGGATGTGCAAAGTTTCCTTTGGGAAGGTTTCGCATTTGTGGTTGAGCAGGCTGTCGGCATCTTTGCCTAACAGGTCCAGAATTTCGTTATAGGCCATAATATTTTAATAGGTGAGTTTATAACAGTCAATATTAAGTTATTGTGTGCTAATTTGTGTTTAAAAAATGTAACGTTATCATTTCTTTTTTCTCCTGTGACAAATGAGCACCGAAAGTAATTGCTAATTTAGCGGCTCAACCGCCCGCTATATGTCGGTACTCATTTTTACGCTCATTATACTTGCCGGCTCCTATTTTGCGGGGCTTATTGGTTCGCTAACCGGTTTGGGCGGCGGTTTCGTTATTATCCCACTGCTTACGCTTTTGCTGCATGTTGATATCCATTACGCTATCGGCGCATCGCTGGTATCGGTTATCGCTACGTCGTCGGGTTCGGCGGCGGCTTATGTGAGAGAGGGGATCACCAATATGCGGATCGGCATGTTTTTGGAGATCGCCACTACTGCAGGCGCCATGACGGGCGCCATACTGGCGGCATATATCCCGACCAATTTTATCGCGATCCTGCTGGGCGTGATCCTGATCTTTTCGGCCATCATGAGCCTGCGTAAAAAGGTGGAGCACGTATTACAGCAAAAAAGCGAATGGGCCGAAAAACTGAAGCTCAACGGCAGTTATCCCGGTCCGGATGGTACGGTGAATTATAGCGTAACGCACGTTGGCGGCGGTTTTGCGATGATGCTGTTTGCGGGGATATTATCGGGATTGTTGGGCGTAGGCTCGGGCGCTTTGAAGGTGTTGGCGATGGATAGTATTATGCGCATCCCGTTCAAGGTATCCACCACTACCAGCAATTTTATGATAGGCGTTACGGCTGCGGCCAGCGCGGTGGTTTATTTTCAGCGGGGATATATCGACCCGGGGATCTCTATGCCAGTGGTGATCGGCGTGCTGATCGGCGCATTAAGCGGCTCGAAGATATTGGTGAAGACGCAGTCGTCGGGATGGCTGCGCTGGGTGTTTGCGGTGGTGGTTTTGTTTTTGGCCGGGCAGATGATCTATAACGGGATTTTAGGCAGGATATAATTATGGCGCACAAGGTTAGCTTTAAGGACAAGGATATGCAGGTGGTGATCGGCTGGGTGCTTCGCCTTGGGGTGATCGTTTCGATGTGCATTGTGTTTATCGGCGGGATGATCTTTTTGTGGCGGCATGGGCGCGAAGTAGCCGATCATCATACTTTTACCGGTATTCCTGAGTTTATCCGTACTGCCGGCGGCATTTTTCATGGGATCATCACCATTCGCGGGCGGGCCATCATTCAGTTTGGTATAGCGTTGCTTATTGCTACGCCGATATTGAGGGTGATATTTGCCACGATAGGTTTCGCGCTGGAAAAGGATAGGCTTTATGTGTTTATCAGCCTGCTGGTGCTGGCCATTATTTTTGCGAGTATGATTGGCGGGCATGCGGGGTAAGGCTAATTCTCGTTATCGCTTCCCTTCAACCGTTGCTGGTCATCGTTATTACCGCCCACACGTTTAGTGGCCGACTTTACCGACTGCTTGCCAAAACGATAGCTAAAGCCCAAAGTAAAAAATCTCGAGCCAGACTTTTCACGACCGGTAAGATCCACATTCAGATAGTTAGAGGTGTATTTATTTATATCCGAATTAAAAATGTCGCTTACAGAAAACCTGAGTGTTCCCTTGTTTTCCAATATTGACTTGCTGATGGCCGCCCCGGTCAGGAAATAATCCCGGTATAGTTTTATACCGATAATTCGCCCTCGACCATTCATATCCGCTCAGAGCGTGTCGACTTTACCGGGCAATTGACAAAAAACAGCAGCCTGGGCGCAGGTTTAAAAAACAGCCAGGTAAACAGTGATAATACCATCGAGTTCGATCAGCAGAATGATTCAACCCAAAACTTTTTACCGATCCCGTCACTAACCGATCATTTTATATATGCTGAGCAGATCAATGCCGCCTATGCCAGCTACAACGATAAGTTTGGCAAAAGCGACCTTACGCTGGGCTTTCGCGTAGAGCAGACGCGCTCACATGGCATATCTTATCACCCGGATAGAAACGTGGTAAATAACTATACCAACTTTTTCCCAAGCTTCCAATTGACACAGGAACTGGACAAGGATAATCAATTAACCATAGATTTCAACCGGCGTGTAGAT
>JABDAU010000111.1:8217-8438 GCA_013289045.1 Bacteroidota bacterium
CTTCATTAGCCAATATTCGTACAGTACCGGCAATCCTTTCCTCAACCCATCGTATAGCAATACATACGAGATCTCTGATTTTTATAAGCAAAAATATCGTGCTTCGCTGCGCATGCTGGTAAGCAGCAATTTTATAGCGCCGGTTTACGAAGAGAATGATTCGACCAAAGTTATTACAACCACCTATAACAATATCGGTACCCGATATGCATGGGAAGCCG
>JABDAU010000112.1:0-204 GCA_013289045.1 Bacteroidota bacterium
CTCAGACATAAAATTAAGCGTCGCTTCGCCCTTGATATCGTATGTGGCGAAATTATAGCTTAGCGGCCCGACAAGCAGCTCATTATCATTGCGTGGATATCTTCCAGCATTGAGAGCAGGATTAAGCGGGAAAATAGTATTGTTTTGCGTAATGATAGCCAGCCGGTTATTAAACACATCGGCCACTTTTATCATGTAATTATT
>JABDAU010000112.1:214-8138 GCA_013289045.1 Bacteroidota bacterium
CCTTTCTGCCGGGTTTGCTCAAGCAAAAAAGCATCTTATCACGATTCGCTTTTAGCAGGAACCTGGGCGAGGGTAAACAGGCCTGCATCGTAATAATTAAGTGTATCAGGCATAGGAGTGAGGCGGATGCTGTGATTGATGATCGTATCCCTTACCGAAAGGATCAGTTTTTTACCCTTCATTACGTGCACAACCGGGATCTCGATATCACTGTTAACGGTGCGCATCCTGATCTTGTGCTTGCCACTGTCGACCGCAAAACTGTAGTGCTGTCATTGCTCGGTCTGGCTAAAATAAACCGGCTTTTCGTCAATGTACAATATGTGTACAGGAACGATATCGCCATTGTGAACCACAAATGGCGCAATTTGCGTGGTGCTATCGCCATTGGGCAAGGCCTCGCTGATGCGGTAAATGCTATCGGGATGGGTGAAATTATAATAGGTGATAGTGTCCAGCCCCATTTCCCGGCTCCAGCGCGTCCAGTTTAAAATGCCGTCGCGTGTATCTTTAAATTCTCCTGCCTCCAAATGCTGTGAAGGCAGCTGCAGTAATCTATATCCCTTGCCAAAATAGGGGATAGTAGGACTTGGATAGTTCGGGAACTTCGAGGTCAGTCCCCATGCCGTAATATCCGCGCCTTCCACTGGCTGGCCTTTGTCATCTTTCACATCAATAGTTGTAGTGAATCGCTGACCCGGGAAAACAGAGAATGGCTGGTTAACATTGATGGTCAGCATTTTGTCGTGATAGTAAATATTCTGCCGTTCCGTATGAACAGCGCCGCCCCATAAGTAATGTACAATACAAGCCATGTGCCCCTTAAAAGTGGTTTTCCGTATATCGTTAAGCGAATCGGCTTCGCCAGAAGTAAGCATGTGGTTACCCTCGTAAATCGAATACCAGAAATGCAGATGCTTCGGGTTGTCAATTTTAACATGTAGCGTATCGTTTTTACGCCAGCCATTAACACTTAGTCCGCTGCTTTCTTTGGTCATATCCAGTTCGCCGTACGTATGGGCGGCATCGGCATTGTAATTGGCAACCGCAGGATTGAGCTTAAACGCATAGGGCAACGTTACGTCTTTACGAAAGATGGTATCATCATCGGCGTTAAGGCCATAAACATAAGTTTTCAATGATATGGGCTTACCTAAACGTGTGGCCGCTATTTTTATCGAATCGCCCGAAAGCCTTGGTGTGATAACAAGCGTATCCAGATTATACCGTATGGTTTTGTTATCCGATTGATGCTCGTTTGCCGAGTTGTAAAAGTCTGCATTAACAGAATAGCTGATATCAGCTTTAGGATAGATCGAATCCGGCAGCGTTACCCTGGTTTCGCCGATGGGATCGAGCTTTACTTCATGCTGCCATAACGTGTCCGGTATAAAATTATGTTTCGCATCAAACTTGTATACATTTTCAGTCCATACAAGCAGGGAAACACGTCCGTCGGGCACAGGCAGGCCATTTTCATCAACAGCTTTAAGGTATACATTTAAAGGTGTACCCGGCGAATGCTCGTCGGTATCCGTACGCATGCTGAACTTAATAGATTTCAGCTCATATTCTTCATACTCAAACGCGCCTGAAAGGTACGACAGGTGTTTTTTATCGTCCTTGTCGGCGTCTTTATCGTTCAGTAACCGGGCCGGGTCTTCGAGGTTTACATTGTAATTGTCATCTAAATCAAGGTCAAGGCTATCCGTCAATACAAAGTACGACTCATAGGCGCCCGGTCTGTAGCTATGCACTGTGCCGATCAGTTTATCATCATCCCTGTCGTAATGATGCGATACTTTTACCAGCAGCGAAGGCAGTGTTAATGGCTGATGGGTTTTAACATTGTAAATGTAAGCCTTAAAGCGAACGGTATCATGCGGTTTATACTTAGGCTTATTGAATACCATAAAGCCATCAAACCGCGGATCATCAGCATTGTTACGGCGATAAGGCCGGTAATGATTTGGATGAAATAAACGTTTTACACGAGCCCATTTGTTCCTAAACCATTTTTTTAAAGAAAATGGCGGCATATAGCCATTATTAACCTTCAGTGTAAAAAAATTATCGACACCCTGGTAACGGATCTCGATGACCGCATCTTTTTTGCCGGGGAGATCATATAACCCGTTATTTTCCCGGCTGCTAACCTGCTTGCCGTTGCATTCAATATCGGCGTGATCTACGAGGTTCCCGCTAAGGTCGGTAACCAAAATGGTCGGCTTAACGGTACTGCTTAAAACGTACATCGAGGCGGTGCGTTTTTGTATAAACGAGCAATGCAGCTTGTTTTTTTCGGCAGATACCTGCAGATAATTGCCCGGTTGAAGTCGGCTATCGTCATACCATTTATTGGTTTTAAATGAATCGACAGGGTTTTGCAGCGACTTGTCATCAGGTGCGGCATCGGGGTTTTGGTACATCTTACGCATTACATCGTCGCTGGCTTTGTAGATGTAAGTATACACGCTGTTGGTGCGGCTATCGGTCAGTTTTCGCTGTGCGTGGCACCAAATTGCAGGCAGGCAGAAGGATAATAGGAGAAAGGTTTTGCTTAGGTTTAACGAGGTATTGGTTCTCATAGATCAGTTATTATACCCCATAGATGCGCGACGCAGGCAGATTCCATAAAGTATTTTTAACTTTTGCTGATATTATTGTGAGCGATATGTCAAACCGGAAAGCTATTTTTGCCATCAATAACAGATAATATCTATAGCATTGCTATACTAAATACACACCTATGTGGTATAACAACATCCTCGAAACCATCGGCAATACACCGCTTGTAAAGCTGAATAAAATCACTAAAGACATCCCGGCAACCGTGCTGGCCAAAATAGAGACCACCAACCCCGGCAACTCTATAAAAGACCGCATGGCGCTGAAAATGATAGAAGACGCCGAAAAAAGCGGCAAGCTGAAACCCGGCGGAACAATTATTGAAGGCACATCCGGCAATACGGGTATGGGCTTGGCCATTGCTGCAGTAATAAAAGGTTACAAGTGTATTTTCACCAGTACCGATAAGCAATCGAAAGAAAAGTTTGATGCGCTGCGTGCATTCGGCGCGGAGGTGATCGTTTGCCCGACGAACGTTGACCCGGAAGATCCGCGCTCATATTATTCGGTATCATCGAGACTGGAAAGGGAAGTACCCAATTCATGGAAGCCAAATCAGTACGATAATCTTTCTAATTCCCAGGCGCATTACGAGCAGACCGGCCCTGAAATATGGGAACAGACTGAAGGCAAGATCACCCATCTCGTAGCAGGCGTAGGTACAGGCGGTACCATTTCGGGTATCGCACGTTATTTGAAAGAGAAAAATCCCGCTATCCAGATCTTAGGTATCGATACCTATGGTTCAGTATTTAAGAAATATAAGGAAACGGGTGAATTTGATAAGAACGAGATTTTCCCATACATCACCGAGGGCATAGGCGAGGACTTTTTACCCGCCAACGTTGATTTCAGCCTGATTGACCATTTTGAGAAGGTGACAGATCAGGATGCCGCCCTCATGACCCGTGAGATCGCCCGTAAGGAAGGCATTTTTGCTGGAAACTCGACGGGTTCGGCTATTGCGGGTGTACTGCAGATGAAGGATATGTTTAAAGAAGGCGATGTAGTGGTGGTGATCTTCCCGGATCACGGATCACGCTACATGGGCAAAATGTATAGCGACGATTGGCTGCGCGACCGCGGTTTCCTGAAAGATGGCAAACTTACCGCCCGCGATATCATCTCCAAAAAAGAAAGCACCGAGATCATCACCATTGACGAAGACAAAACCATCCTCGAAGCGATCAATACCATTAAGTCGCTCAATATCTCGCAAATACCGGTTACCCAAAAAGGCATGATCATCGGCAAGATCACCGAAAGCGACATTCTGGACGCATTGCTGGAAAACCCTTCCTTAAAATCGCAGCCGGTAAAAAACATCACCACTGCAACATTCCCTTTTATCGATCTGAACACGTCGATAGATAAAATATCGTCAATGATTAACAAGGACAATATCGCCGTACTGGTTGAAGCCAACGGGCAGATAGAGATCATTACGCAGTATGATATTATTAATGCGATATCTATTTAAGGCGAAAGGTAAAAGGCGAAAGGTTAAAGGGTGTGGTGCTTGGCATTACACCTTTTTGTTATATTTAGTTTTTATCTGAATCTATGTCGCTAATGAAATACTTTCTCCTAAGTTTATTGATATTCAATTGTTTATTGGCATCTGCCCAGGATGGCACGCCTGTTTTTTTGAAATGGAAAGTTAAGCCTGGAGAAGCCATGGCTTATAAAACAGTCATGACCGATGTTGATACGGCGCAGAATAAGATAATGTCGTTCCCAGGTATGGGTAAAATGGGGCCGGATTCAACAGAAGTAAATAAGTTTATGAAGACCCTTATGCAGGCTAATAAACAATTGCAGGAAAATGGATATATCACAACCCTCACATCAAAAGATGGAAGTACAATAGTTGTTGAAATGCGTCTGGACAACAGTGAACAAAGTGTTCCTAAAACTGATACAGCAAAAACCGATAGCACCTTTGCGCCGTTTAAAACGCTAATGATGGTCATGGGGGCGAACGCGCTTATGTTGCGGGGTGTTATCGACAACTATGGTGAGATTAAGAGTTTTTATCTAAGCAACGGACAAAAGAACCTGATAGCCTTATGGTTTCAGCTTCCGGGACGGGAGGTTAAAATTGGGGATATATGGCCTTTGGATGTGCATCTGGTATCCGCTGATCAGAATTTTATTTGTGACAGTTCCTACCGGAAAAATGAAGTGAAAGTGGTTAATATTAGTCGCAAAGACGGTGATGAGGTAGTAACCTTACAATATGACATTATTGAGTATATAAGTGGGACTATGGAATCTCCATTTACAAATAAGCCTGCTAAAACAACAATGAACTATACCTTTCAGGCGCTTGCAAATTTTTCTATCGCCAAAGGTAAATGGATCAATTACAATGGCATCATGTCAATCAATTCAACCGGCATGATATCTATGCGGCAAAAGCAACGCTTTGCGTTAATACCGCAATAAAACTGCGGCAGTATTTTTCTTTCCTCAACTCACCACTTCTTAAATATCACAAACACCGCCAATACGATCAGGCCGAAACCTACCAAATGATTCCATCCCAGCTTTTCGTTTTTGAAAAGCAGTGTGGTAAAAACCATAAATACGACGAGTGTAACAGCTTCCTGTATAGTTTTTAACTGTACCAGGCTGTAAGGGCCGCCGGTTTCATTAGAACCTGCCCTGTTGGCTGGCACCTGGAACACGTATTCAAAAAATGCCAGTCCCCAGCTGATGAGGATGATAGAAAAAAGGCCAAGGTTCTTCCCCCACGAGTATTCCTTGAATTTAAGGTGCCCGTACCAGGCAAAGGTCATGAAGGTGTTGGATATGAAAAGGAAAATGATGGTTTTTAGTCCGCGCATGATGATTAACTGAACTGCAAATAAATAAATTTGTTTCATTATTAAAACCTGTCCAACTTTACAAAGTTTATAATACAAATCAACAATCCCATGCCCGAACTACCCGACCTGCAGGCTTTCAGTCACAACCTTACTAAAAGATTAAAAGGCAAAACGCTGAAAGAGATAACCGTTACCGAGAGCAAAAAGCTCAATGTGTCCGAAAAAGAATTAAAGGATGCGCTGGAAGGCCACGAGCTGGAAAAGATCGTGCGGGCAGGGAAGGAGCTGCATGCGCATTTCAAAGGCGGTCGTTCGCTTGGCTTGCACCTGATGTTGCATGGTGGGTTATCGTTGTACAAGGACGGCGATGAGGAACCCAAATTCCGTATTATCACCCTTAAGTTTGAAGATGGCAATAAGCTTTCGCTAACTGACTTCCAAAAAGCCGCCACGCCAACGCTTGATCCCAAAGAAAGCGATGTGCCTGATGCACTGGACATCACGACTAAATATCTATCCGAAAAACTGGCCAAAACCAAAACGCCGGTTAAAACGGTTTTGATGGATCAGAAAGTGTTGCGGGGCGTAGGTAATGCTTATGCAGATGAAATATTATGGCATGCTGAAATTTCGCCGTTCTCTGCGTCAAACAAGCTCCCGGCAGCGATAGTGGAGAAGCTTTCCGAATCGATAAAATCCGTTCTTGAACACGCGGAAAAAGAAATATTAAAAGCTAATCCCGATATCATCAGCGGCGAAGTACGCGATTTCCTGATCGTACATCAGCCCCGTAAAAAGACAACGCCACATGGCGAAACCATCCACCAAAAAGAGGTAGGCGGGCGCAAAACTTATTATACAGAGGAGCAGGAACTGTTTGAATAATAGGCGCACACAGGTTCAGCCGAGCCTTTGTTGTTACCATAGTGTTCGACAGATTTAAGAAGAGCAAGCGGGAAGTGCGATTCCTTCCCTGCTCCTCCGCTAAAGCTACGGCGGTACGCGGATGGGAGGGCATAGGGAGGGGGGGTAGTCGCCATGTGTTGACGTACAAACCCCTCCTCCATAGGAGTCCTTCGGACCTGCCTACTCACAACCAACCGCACCCCTCCCCGAGGTTTAAGTTTACCCATAAAATCGTATGGCTGGTATAGTTGACTATTTCACCAGGTGTTCCTACGGAACACAATTGTAAATATTAATCGTTTTTCTACCCACCAGACGTCCCGTAGGGACGTCTGGTGGGTAGAAATGGTATGAAATGAGTCCTACGTTCCGTAGGAACGTTTCGTGGGTTATAAATTAACAACCGGCGGCCTGGATTTTATCATTAACATGAACCGTTAGATGACATTACGATTTTATTTTATGGGTAAACTTAAACCCCGAGGAGGGAATTTAAAACAAAAAATCTTACGAACACTAACAAAGGCACAAGTTCAGGCAACTATACCAAACTAACAAGCGTAATGTTGATAGCTACCGGGATAACACCGGGCTATCGCAAACCTTGAAGCAATTTTTACAACAAATACGCGCTATACTTGACCGTGCCGAGAAAGCACGAATGGGTACCCTCATTCTGCTCGATCTGCTGCTCGGGGCGCTGGATATTGCCTTCCTGGCGGGTTTGCTTGTTATTATCAATTACTACACTTCAGCGGGCAGCGGCAATCATTTTTTTATGTTCGACCTGCACCGCTCACAAGACCCACTGTTGTTGGTGAGTCTGTTTTTTGTGCTCTTCGGCATCAAAAACTGGCTGGGCTACCGGGTTTCTGCCTCTGAAAATACGTTCTTTTACGAGGTCGCTTCGCGCTTGTCCCGGCAGGGCATAATGGCCTACCTGCACGGCGATTACAAGCAATTTGTACACACCGATTCATCAACTTATATCCGGAAGATCGGTCAGCAGCCCGTTCAGTTCAGCGCATATATTCTGACCAATATCCAACAAGTTATCACCCAGGGTATACTAATATTGTTCACCATAGCAGCTATTCTTTTTTACCACCCCGTACTGTTCCTGTTGCTATTTGTTATACTTATCCCGCCTGTTGTACTATTAGCAAATTTTATCAAAAAGAAACTTGGCAACATCCGTTCCAATATAAAAGTAACCAGCGAAAAAGCCATACAGCACCTGAATGAATCCCTCGCAGGGTTTGTTGAGAGCAATGTTTACAACCGGTCGGAATTTTTTACCAAACGCTACTATGAGCATCAAAAACAGCTGAATGAAAATATCTCTACCCAGCAAAGTTTGCAGGGCTTGCCATCGCGGCTGATCGAGGTATTCGCCATACTGGGTTTATTTATTCTTATCCTGATCAGTACAATTTCCGGCGGTAAAGAAACCCTTAACGTGCTTAACATCGGCATTTTTATGGCGGCCGCCTATAAGATTATTCCCGGTGTTGTAAAGATCATGAACAGCATAGGGCAGGTAAAAACCTATCGTTTTG
>JABDAU010000113.1 GCA_013289045.1 Bacteroidota bacterium
CAATATGCCTAATGATGACAGGAATAGTTTTAAATAGATCTCTGAGAGCATACGGCTTATACTGTAATCACTAAATTTTAATTCAGGTTTCAGCATACCTAAAAGGTTTCCAAAGCCTAATGTTAGCAATACAAACAATGTAAGGCACATTAATAATAAGAAGAGCGCATAAAAATATTTAGCAGAATAAACCGATAGTTTAGATATTGGCAAACTGAAAAGCGTTTTCCATGTATCTGCCTTATGCTCGATACTATTTACCGAATACGCAATAAATACGATCAGGATAGGCAATAACAACGAACCCATTACGCCCAATATGGCGCCGGCAAATTGCATCCATAGCATCATACCCGGCTCGCCGGTTTTAGCTATTTTATCGGCGTTGGTAAAAAAGCCAACAAATATCAACCCGCAGATCAATAGTGGTAATATCACAGCGCTCCAGAAAGCGGCAGTCTTGCGTGTCTTATAAAATTCGGACCGGAGTGATAGTATAAATCCTTTCATAGCTTAGTTGCTTTGGGTAATGGACAGGAATAATTTCTCCAGGTCTTTTTGTTGTTTATTGATGCTGTAAACCATGTAACCCATTTGGTTCAGCAACGCGTTAATTTCGGCCATTTGTTGTTTGGTGCTGTATGGCACATAAATATATTCGCTGTCGGCATCGCTTACCTCGTAATTGTTACGTTTCAAATAATTAGCGGCATCAGCAGTATTGTTTACTTCTATTTGTACCTGCGGTTTGCTTAACGACTGCAGTTCTCCTATACTTCCCTGGAACAGCAGTTCACCAAAATTGATAATACCCACATGGGTAGCCATACGCTCGATCTCCAGCAGTAAATGGCTCGATACAAAAACCGTTTTGCCGTGTTCTTTTACCAGCCTGATGAGCAATTCACGTACCTCGATAATGCCATTTGGGTCGAGGCCGTTAGTTGGTTCGTCGAGGATGAGCAGTTTGGGATCTGACAATAAGGCCAGTGCAATGCCCAGTCGTTGCTTCATCCCTAATGAATATTGCCCCGCTTTTTTATTGGCGGCCTGGGTAAGATGCACAAGGTTAAGCATTTCATCTACACGGCTTTTAGGCACCTGCAGCAGCAATGCCCTGTTCAGCAGGTTTTCCCTGCCTGTAAGGTGCGCGTAGATGGCAGGCTGCTCAATGAGCGAGCCTATTTGCGAAAGTATTTCGATGCGGTTGCTTTTCAGCTCTTTGCCAAAAATATTGATATCGCCTTCCTGAACCTGCAACAGGTTCATCAGCAGTTTTATGGTGGTGGTTTTACCTGCGCCGTTAGGCCCTAAAAAACCATAAATGCTGCCCTCAGGAACCTGTAGCGACAGCGATTTGACAACCGTTTGTTTGCCAAAGTTAAAGGTTAGTCCCGCTGTATCTATTACCACAGTTTTTCCTTGCTAACAGAAACAACGGTTTTAACCATATTTACCCCTTTCAGGAAAAGCGAAGTAGCGTGCTTTGCAGAAGAGCAGCCTGCTAACTCGAATTTCTTTTGCTCAAACTGGTAGCTTACGCCCATAATAAGGGCAAATAGTACCGGTGCCAGCAACAGGATAAATGGATTTGAATTGGTGATCAGCTTTTTCATTGTGAGTGATTTGATGATACAAATGTGCAGCAAAGGTTTAACCTGATAAAAAGATTTAGACCAAGTGTATGTATTCATAGACGAACGCTTATTTTAGCCCATATTCCGGTTCATCGTTTAAAAATGCCCGTTCATCGAAAATTCACCCGGCTACATATAATTCATGTGTGTTAAGTATAGCAAACTATTACATTTGGTAGCATGAAAAGAAGCTGGCAAATTTTCTGGCATGTGTTCTTCTGGCTCAGCCTTATTTCGCTGTTCATGTATTTAGGCAGCGACGATATGAAGATGAGCCCGAGATCGTTACTGATCGTATTTGTGCTTTATCCGGCTATCAATATCAGCCTGTTCTACCTCAATTTCCTGTTGCTTATTCCTGTTTTTTTTAATAAGAAGCGTTATTCGTTTTATATTATCAGCCTGGCTATTGCCATAGTTGGCTACGGACTGATAAAATATAGCATCGGGTTGGTGTTCAGAAAAGAAGTGCTGGAACGCGAGTACGGTCATGTGATCGGTTTTTGGCCATATTTCTGGAGCACCGTTTTGGTGAGCCTGGTGTTTATATTTTTCAGTATCGCACTTAAATTCGCTGTAGACTGGTTCAGAAACGAGCGTATCCAACGTGATCTGGAAAACCAACGATTGAGCGCAGAACTTTCCTTCCTCAAATCGCAGATCAACCCGCACTTCCTGTTCAATTCGCTCAATAGTATCTATTCGCTTGCTTACCAGCGTTCCGAAACTACACCCGAAGCGATCCTAAAGCTTTCCGAGATCATGCGGTACATGCTTTATGAATGCAACGACAACAAGGTTGCGCTTTCAAAAGAATTGCAATACCTGCAAAATTATATCGACCTGCAAAAAATTCGCTTCGGTAATAAATCATATATCGATTTTAAGGTAGATGGCAAGATCGAGCATCAGCAGATCGTGCCGCTATTGCTTATCGCCTTCATTGAAAACGCTTTTAAACATGGTATTGCGAACGACCCGCTTTCGCCGATTAGCTTATTGATAGACATGGATGCAGACCATCTGCACTTCTATATCCGCAATAAAAAACATAATAATAACCGCGATATCATAGGCGGTATAGGTCTGAACAATGTAAAACGCCGGCTGGATCTGCTTTATCCCGGTAAATACAATCTCGATATTACCGAGGACGAACAGACCTATACTTGTGAATTGTCATTAGTATTGTAACCGGCAACGATATATGTTTTCTATCATCCCTAATAATCCTTAGTTTTACAGTCATGATCAGATGCCTTGTAGTTGACGATGAGCCTTTGGCGCTGCATATAGTTGAGGATTATATCTCAAAGGTGCCTTTTTTAACTTTGGTGAAATCGACAACCAACCCCATCGAGGCCTTGACCATGGTGCAGGAAGGCGGCGTAGACCTGGTATTCCTGGATGTGCAGATGCCCGAGCTTACAGGTATCCAGTTCCTTAAAATATCCAATGGAAAGGCCAAAATGATCCTCACTACGGCCTATCCGCAATATGCGCTGGAAGGTTATGAGCTGGACGTGGTGGATTATCTGTTAAAGCCCATCGCGTTCGACCGTTTCTTTAAAGCGGTGCAGAAAGCGCAGGCCATTATACATCCGTCGGCCAAACCGGCAGCTATTCCCGAGCAAATACAACAGCAGCAACAGCCGCAAAGCGACCTGATGAGTGATTTTATCTTCGTTAAAAGTGAGCATAAGATACAAAAGGTATACCTGCGCGATATTTTGTTTATTGAAGGATTAAAAGATTATATCTCCATTTTCACCCCGCAGGAGCGTATCATCACCCTGCAAAACATGAAAAAGATGGAAGATGCTTTACCCGAAAGGCATTTTGTACGCGTTCATAAATCCTATATCGTATCCCTCAACAAGATCGACAGCATAGAGCGCAGCCGCATCTGGATTGGCGAAAAGATCATCCCCGTTGGCGATACTTACCGCGATGAGTTTTTTAAGATCATTGATGGGAAAAATGTGTGAGGTAGGGTAGAACAGTAATGTGGGCTGTCATGCTTCGAGTGCCTCAGCATGACAGCGCTCTTTATTATTTCTGCTATGCTTCTACCACAGCCCTTATCCGCTCCTCAGCCTCCTTCACCAACTCATCGGCAGGCCTTTTTTCAGGCTCGATAGGTTCCAGTACCTCAACATACATAGGCGTAAATGTATTCAGCGGATAATAGCCGTAACGTATCGCTTTCCATGAATCTTTTATAGCGATGGGTACCAGCAATGCATTTAGGCATTTTTTTAGGATAGTAGCTACTCCCGCCGATAGAAAGGGCTTCATCGTACCATCTTTTGAGCGGGTGCCTTCCGGAAAGATCACTGTCGACCAGTTCTTTTCCTTCATATTGGTGCCTAATTTGGCAATTTCCATAATGGATTGGCGGGGATCTTTACGGTCGATATTGGCGGCGCCGCCATATTTCAGGTTGAAGGATATGGACGGGATACCTCGGGTAAGCTCTATTTTGGAAATAAACTTTGCATGATATTTACGCAGGAACCAGATGAGCGGCGGGATATCCAGCATGCTCTGGTGATTGGCTAAAAAAATGATCGGGCGGCCAACAGGCAAATTTTGTTTGTTGGTAAAGCGTACCGTATTGCCAACCAGGTAAAATATGCTTACCAGGCAAAGGTTCAGTATATCAACCGTCTTTTTATGCGCCGAATAACCGAAAACTTTATAGGTGAACCATTGCAGTGGCTGAAATACAACCAGTGTAAAAAAGTACAGGAATACTATAGCCGGGGTCAGTATGTAACCAAGAATCTTACGCATAAGCACTAAAAAGCGGCTAAATTATGAATTTTTAATGAAGAATTTGGTAATAATACATACAAACTAAAATATGGTTTATTTGTAATTATATGGCTAATAATCAGTTAATTAAATAATACCATGGTGTAGCAAAGTGTAGCATTTCCGTAGCGTTTTCCTGTATAAAGTGTAGCACGCTACACCTTATTTGCAACAATCGGTAATTTATCCTGTAAAATATTGATTGTCAATATTATCATCATTACCCTAACGCAATTTACCTTCCAGCAGCAGTAATTTTACCTTTAAGATGGCTGCTACCGACATGGAATCAGTGATCTCTCCATCGCAAGCCATGCGGTATACTTCATCAAACGGCATTTTGTGCACCATCAGCTGTTCGGTATCTTCCGGCTCAGGCTCAAATTGCTCCAGGTCATGCGCCAGGTAGATGATGCTCAGCTCGTCACTCACCGAATTGGAGAGATGCATACGCAAAAGCTCCGTCCATTTGCCGGCTTTGAGACCGGTTTCTTCCAATAGTTCACGTTTGGCGGCCTCCATAGGGTCTTCCGCCATAGGGCCGCCTCCTTCGGGAATTTCCCAGCTGTACGCCTCAAGGGGGAAACGGTATTGGCCTACCAGGTAAGTGTTCAACTCTGCATCCAGCGGGATAACGCCTATGGCCCTGTTCTTAAAATGCACCTTGCCATAAATCCCCGGGTTGCCCGATGGGTTGATCACCTGGTACTCAGTTACGTTGATCCAGTTGTTATCATAGACCGGCTTTTCGCCCGTTATTTGCCAGGGATTTTCAGTAGGATGGTGCATGCCGGTAAAGATAGCAAGCAGGTGTTAAATATTAACTTGCACAGGATGCTTTTTCATGAAAATAAGAGACGTTATTAATAGCCCGATCAGAAAGCCGGAGATAATGAAAAGCATGATTTAGGAATATGGGCTACTGATCTGTAGACGTTTTTTAACATCGTATTATGGTCATGGCGATTAACAACGCACACAATATTTTCCAATAATTAAACGCCGGAAGGATCCACCCAATTAAATCCCCTTAAATTTTATTTATAAAAAGAGCAATATGTACCGCATTAAATTTCTGTATAACAGCTATTTATATCTAAAAATGGTTATATAATATTTATAAATATTAACGCAGGCATCCCTCAGGCAAATTGTTAACTGTAAATGCATATATATTTACCTTGTCGTGAACATTCGTGTCTATTAATAGGTATATAAACAAATGGCAAAACGTAATATCTTGTTTTTTTCGTTTCTGATCTTTTTAAACTTTGCCCAGGCACAGGTACCTACACCCCGTCAGCTTTTCCCCGGGTTATTCGAAAAGGTTCAGCTATCCGGCATTTTTCCCGATAACAAGACCTTTGTTGATGCCGTTCCGTTGCGCACCCCATCAGCGATCATGTCGGATTATACATCCATGAGCGCATCGCAGGAATTTAATCTTAAACAGTTTGTTAGCAGCAACTTTATATTACCGGGAATGACGAATACTGGTTTTAAAAGCAATATCCCGGCCGGAATACGTGTACATATCGATACGCTTTGGACAGTGTTGTACCGCAAGCCGGATCAATACCAGCAGTATTCTTCTTTATTAAAATTACCGGCAGGCTATGTAGTACCCGGCGGCCGTTTTCGTGAAATGTATTATTGGGATTCTTATTTTACCATGTTAGGTTTACAGGAATGCCATAAAACAACCATTCTTCAGCATATGATTAGCGATTTTGCTTACCTGATAGATAAATATGGGTTTATACCCAACGGCATGCGTACCTATTATCTTACCCGCTCCCAGCCGCCATTCTTTTCTATGATGATTGACCTCCTTGCCGGTGATATGGGCAATAAGACGCTGGTACGGTATCAGCCCGAACTTTTAAAAGAGTATGCATTTTGGATGAAGGGCGCTAAAGGTTTAGCTGTTGATGCTGCCGGTGAAAACGTCGTTTGTATGCCGGATGGTGCGCTGCTTAACAGGTATTGGGATGATTCAGACAAGCCGCGTGAGGAATCGTATAAACAGGATGTGGAAGCTGTAAAAAATACCCGTCAGCGCCCCGAAGAATTTTATCGGAATGTACGCGCAGCAGCCGAATCGGGATGGGATTTTAGCTCAAGATGGTTTAGCGATCCAAATGATCTGGGAACGATACAAACCACCGATATTATCCCGGTTGACTTAAACTGTCTGCTTTACCACCTGGAACTTTCTATTGCCAGGGCATACCAATTAAAAGGCGAAACGGGTAATTATCACGTATACCTGAATAAAGCAAGCGTGCGCAAAAAAGCGATCCTCAAATATTGCTGGAGCGAAACAGATGGCTGGTTTATGGATTACAACTGGAAAACAAAGGCATTTTCACCGGTAAAAACATTGGCAGGTATTTTCCCGCTGGAGTTTAACATTGCCGGTAAAAAGCAGTCGGACAAGGTAGCATCATATTTAAAAGCCAATTTCCTTAAGCCTGGCGGCCTCGTGACCACGCTGAACAGAACAGGGCAACAGTGGGACAGCCCCAACGCATGGGCCCCTTTACAATATATTGCTATCGACGGCCTGCGCAAATACCATCATACCGTTTTGGCGCGGTCTGTTGCCGAAAGATGGATCAGCACAAACACCCGTGTATTTGAGCAAACCGGTAAACTGATGGAAAAATATAACGTTATTGATACTAAAACCAAAGCAGGTGGTGGAGAATATGCGCTGCAGGACGGTTTTGGGTGGACAAACGGCGTGTTACTCAACCTGATGGATCATTACCCGGCCCCGATCAAAATAAAACTTCAACAATAAGTTTTAAAGTTAGTATTTATTGGCATAGCTTAGATGTGTGATATAACCTGACTGAATGAAGATTTCTGCTATAACTTTTTTGCTGCTGATTTTTGGCCTGCCTGCATTTTCGTCCACAAAAAGTGATAGTTTACTAAGCGTACTTAAAAATGAACTGGTAAAACAGAAAATATACGATAGCCAAAAAAAGGAACGAATAGAAAAGCTAAAGGCCACGCTGCATGCTTTGCCCCAAAATGACCCGGACCACCAATATGCTATTTGCAGCCAGCTGTTCGAGGAGTATAAAGTATTCCAGTTTGATTCCGCATATGTTTACACGCAAAAACTGCTGACAATAAGCCAGCTCACAAAAAATCCGGCCAGGTTAAACGAAACACGCATCAGGCTTGCGTTTATCCTGGTGTCATCGGGTATGTTTAAGGAAAATTTTGACTGCCTCAGCCATATTGATACCCATGTATTGCCGGATAGTTCGCGGTTCGAGTATTATTCGTTGCAGGCCCGGGCTTATTCGGACCTGGCCGACTATAATAATAACAATAAATATTATGCGCCCGGCGATAATGCTATATCTATAAAATATATCGACTCGGCTATCGCCCTGTGTAAACCCAATTCGTTCGAGTTGCTGATGCACCAGGGCGACAGGCAGATAAGGACCGGGCAAATGCAGGCGCCTTCGCCCTATTATACCACTTTGCTTAATCATTATAAGCTTACAGACCATCAGCGGGCGCGGGTAGCTACGGTATTGAGCTTTTTTTATACCGGCCCCGAACATGCTGATGACAGGATAAGTTTGCTGGCCTTAGGCGCT
>JABDAU010000114.1 GCA_013289045.1 Bacteroidota bacterium
GATTATGCCGACCAGGGCGCATTTTCGCAAGGATACTATACCGTTAACCGTTACCCAATGCCAAGCCACCTGCTGAAGTTTGGTGTGAGCTGGACGTTCTATAATTGAGTTTGCAGTAAGCAGTTGCCAGTTTGCAGTTAATGCAATTTTCAATTTAGCTAACTGCAAACCGAAAACTGCAAACTTTAATCACGTTTTCTGTTTCTTCTTCTTCGCAGCCGGGAACAACACATTGTTCAGTATTAGCCGGTAACCGGGCGAGTTAGGATGTAATTTCAGGTCAGTTGGCGGGTCGCCTACTATGTGCTGGTAGTCTTCGGGGTCGTGGCCACCGTAAAATGTCCATTGGCCTTTGCCGTATTCACCGTGGATGTAGCGAGCCTCGTTCTGGGTTTTCATTTCGCCCATAATGATGATGCCGGGTTTTATCTTGCTTTCGTCAAAGGCAGTGGTGAGACCCATAAATCCCTTTATCACTTTTTCGTGATCCTGGGTGAGCATGCTGGGCACTACATCCCATTTAGCCGAAAAATCAAACAGCGTAAAAAAATCATGCGCCTGGTCTAAGTTACGGGTAGGCGTAACATCAATATTGCTGAACACGTGCGATAACGGGTTCATATCCAGCGTAAAGTCTTTAAAGGCAAATGTCTGGCTGAAATCGAGTTTGCTCTGTGCATCCGGGTCGGCAGGGTCACCATCGAACATGCTTTCGCAGATGTCGGTATTATGCGCCGCCAGTGAAATATCAAACGTATCCGTTCCCGAGCACATGGCAAAAAGGAAACCGCCTCCCGCGCAAAAATCGCGGATCTTTTCGGCCACTGCCAGCTTCATTTGCGATACCTTTTTAAAGCCCAGCTTTTGCGCCATGGCTTCCTGCACGCGCACATCGTCGTTATACCACTGCGCATAGCGAAAACTGCCGTAAAACTTGCTGTATTGCCCGGTAAAGTCCTCGTGGTGCAGGTGCAGCCAGTCATACTTAGGCAGGTCGCCCCGTATCACTTCTTCATCGTATACTACATCGTATGGTATCTCGGCATATTTCAGCACGAGGGTTACCGCATCATCCCAGGGCAACTTGTCCTTCGGTGTATAAACGGCGATCTTAGGCGCCTTCTCCAACTTCACAATATCCATATTCACAGATGGGTCGGTAACCTGCGTAATGATCTCATTCACCTTCGCATCCGGCAAAACCTCGTAGCTTACGCCGCGCACGTTACACTCGTCCTCTATTCGTTTATCGTACTTGGTCATGAAACTGCCGCCGCGGTAATTCAGCAGCCAGTCAACTTCTTCGCCATTCTTTAATACCCAAAAGGCGATGCCGTATGACTTGAGATGATCCTTCTGTACATCATCCATCGGGATTAAAATTGACGAAGCCCTGGTTAGGAAAGGCAGAAGGCTAAAAGCGAAAAGCAGGAAGGTAAAAGGTGAAAGGCTAAAAGAGGAAGAGGTATTATGATGCTGCTTCATGTTCAAATGTAACGAATTATAGCAGATTGTATTGTAGCGTGACAATCCATGAACCGCCTATTCCCTATTTGTTTAGCAACCCTTTCATTTTAAACGCTTTCTCAATAAAATCCGTTATATTAGCACCGGTAGGGACCCCTGCAAAACCTATGTATGATTCAACGTTAACGCTCTCGCGGATCGGTATAATTTTAAAGATCGACCCTGATACAAACGACCCGCTCTTTGAGCCGGGAGTGGATTACTTGCATACCAATTTTACCGAATTATTTGGCGGCTCGCACAGGCCTATGCTCCGGAAATTCCTGGATAAAGCTGCTGCTACGCAAAAGCTGCAGACGATTGAATTTTTAGTCGGGAAGAACTCTTATCAGCTGAAATGTATCTTTTATAATCCGCAGCAGGCCATATGCATCATCTCTAATATTACCATGCAACGTAACGTGCTGCACGAACTGGAGGACCATAACATGCAGGCGATCATAGATAGCTACGAAGACTGGATCTGGTCGTTTGATACCTATTACACGCTGGTTACCGCCAACAAGGCCTACCTGGATGGACGCCGCCGCATCAACAATAAAACATTGGCCGTAGGTGACAATATCCTGAGGGGCAGTGATGAAGCGATCTACAAAAAATGGATGCCTATTTATGAACGCGCATTAAAAGGCGAAACCTTTACTTTTGAAGAAAAAAGGAACAATGCCGGCCGCGAATATCATGCAGAGATCTACTTATCGCCGGTTTACAATACACATAACGTCATCATCGGTTGCATGGGCATCACCCGCGACATCACCAATCGCAAAACGGCACAGACTGAGGCAGAGAAGCTGGAGGAATTTGCGTTACAAACCTCACGCGGGATTAGGCAGCCCATAGCTAATATTATGGGAATAGCATCTCTTTTAAGCGATAAGGACCTCAGCGAAGAAGAAAAAGACAAAGGGATTAAATCTATTATCGATTGTGTGAATGACCTTGATCAAATCGCTATCAACCTGGTAAAGCTTATCGAAAAGAACGTTAAGGCCTAAGCTTATTTCAGGCGATTATCCATTTCATAGCGCGGCACCGATTCCTGCACGTTTGGCAGCTTGTTAAACGCGGTAAACAATAGCCACGGCGAGTCTTTATCAATACCGGGTATTACTTTAGGCAGCGCTTGCATAATCTCATTATTTTCCTTCCGTATGGCATTGGTATCGCTCACATTTATGCTGGTTTGATAGTATATTTTGGGGTAGTAGCCATCGTTAAACTCACCCTCGAATATTTTGAAAATGTGCGGATGCGTAGCCACGTCGTTTAGCACTATCGGGAATTTGGTTTTCGCGGTCGCTTCGGCAGCTATGCGCCAGTAGGCGTTATTGATCGAATCTTCCATCGCATAAGCATACATTGCTACCGGCCTTTCTATGGAGTGCGCCAATTGGATATAATTAGCGGCATTTACAAGGTAATGTTTGTTGTATTCGTCTCCGGCCGTTTCACATAGCTCCGGCGCAGTTTTCCCGTCTATTTTGTACATCCCGAAATCCAGTACGCTGAGTTTCCAGCCATAATTCAGCTTATAAAACATTGCGCCTATCAGCCACTCGTTGTCAGTTTTGGTTTTTGGTACAAAGAAAGCGATATACATCTCGCGCGGGCCGCCCCTGTATAGCACGTTGTAATTATTGATGCTTTTGGAATGGTTAAGGACAGTGTCAAAGTCCTTGTATTTATTTACCACGTAATATTCGTCGGCAAGCTTGTAGTCAGATTTACGGAAGAGATTGCTGATCTCATCAACCTCCTTCTCACCCGAGCCGTTCTCTATAATTTCCCGCGATTCTATAGTCTTCAGACTAATATAATCATCAGCTTTCAGATATTTTAAAAGCTGGTCATCCAGATCATGAAAGTCGGAACGTTTGGACGCGCTGATCTGGTCATTCTTCCATGAGCCTGCTGGTTTCCAGCAGCCCTGTAAAAATACAGTCGCAATAAAAAGGGTTGCGATAAGTTTAAATTGCATATAAGGCGCAGTATTTAGCGCCTAAAATAACAAATTTATCCGCCTACTTAAACTCTATCTGGTTGGTGTGATAGATCATGATCTCGGGCCGGCCTTTATACAGCGAGGCATCGCCGGTTACACAGATGTGTTTGCCAACTATGCCGTCCGTATTCAGCTGTATTTCCTTGCCGGTAACTACCACGGTAAATCTTTGGTTGGGGTATTTACCGCCCATATTGAGCATAGTAACCGTATCGCTGAATATTTTGAACGAGTACACGGTATCGCATAAAGTAACCTTCTTGCCCACATATTTTTCAAAATGGTCCAGACTAAACTTTTCCTGTGCAGATGCTGTAAATGCCAGCGCCGAAGCGAACACCATAGCCAATAAGAACTTTCTCATCACGTTTTTTTTATAATGACAAATAGTGGGGCCGTTTGTTTACAGCTCAATGACTGCTTTTTATGATCATGCGGATAGCGGTATCCAGCATAGACTGTGCGGTGTTGTCCAGCTTGCTTAGCTGCGTGCCGTTTAGCTCGTAGCGGATATGGCCCGATGCGTCAGCATCCACGTGCAATTCGTCGCTGTTACGCTTGTAATCGATATATCCATCGCGCGAAATGCCCTCTACTTTTGTATTGTCGTTATTGAACGCCAGGCTGCCTTCATATTCCAGCCGCATATCGTAATTGTTACTGTGCGTAGCGATAACCACATGCCTGTGGCGATGACATGACAGGATAAAGATCGCCGAAAAGGCTATAATAAGTGTGCTTAGTTTTTTCATGATGCTATTGTTTAATGACTTGTAGCAAGGGATTTTAAATTGATCATTTTTACAAACTGGATATTGATGGCAACAAACCATACCGACCAGCCGAGGTGTGCAAAGCGCTGTATCAAGCCTTCGTGATAAGGGAAGAACGCCGTAAAGCGCAGAAAGATGCCTAATAACAACACCAGGCTGATGAGCGACCAGAATCCACAAAGTTTTCAACCTTGCGCCTCGCCAAACGAACAGCGAAATAATTACGCCGATATAAATAATAAATACTACAGGCCCGGTCATGGCGTGCTGCTCAGTACCCATTGGGAAAACGGCTGCCCAAATGGTGGTGAACGGGATACTTATCGCTGTAATTGCTGGGATGATGTTAAGCCCCAGCCTGCGGCAGGCCATAACTGCGCCGATAACAAATAAAATACCTGCGATACCACTCAGGTACATTACTATGGTCATAAATACATGCGATTTTGTACCGAGCGCACCTAACTCGCTGACTGTATCGCTGATGAAGCTGTAATTTCCGTGGATAACCCCGGCGATGGCTCCTCCTATCCAAAACAGCAACGCCGAAACGGTGCCCATTGCTAATAAAAATTTTGTGTTCATATCTGTAAATTTTTCCGATCCGAAACAAATATACACAAAGCAAGGTATTTTGCAATACATAGTACTATATTTAATAAAAATATTTTTTAATCCTCCTCAGATCAATAAGCGAATTGAATATTTTCGCCCAATGGAACTACTCAAAACTCAGTATGAATTAGTACTTGGATCGCGCGGTGTGATGCTTGATTTTATAGCACGCGAATTGCCGGCCCAACTGACAGAACCGGTAGCAGCTTTTAATGGCAACAATGCCCGATACCTGCTTGTGCACACAGCAAATACATACAAACAGGGCGGCATCGGTAGCCATGATCAAGCCGACCAATATCCTTACGCCTAATGGCGATGGCGTGAACGATACCTGGAAAGTGCCGGATATTGAGCTGTTCCCCGATAACTACGTGAAAGTATTCGACCGAGGCGGGCGGCAGGTATTTTACAAAAAAGGCTATACCAACGATTGGGATGGCTCGCTCAGCGGCAACCCGCTTGCCGAAGGCACTTATTACTACGTGGTTTATTTGGGTAAGGACCTGAATATGATCTATGGTTATATCACTATTCTTCGTAACCGGTAAGCTGCAGCATTAAAAATGAATCAAACAATGAAACAACAATACATCAATATAAAATCGCTTTTCCGGGTTTCTCTCCTAAGCATGGTGCTGGTTTGCTGCGCGATGATGAGCAAGGCACAATTGTACCCGCTGCAAACCATGTATTTCCAAAACCAATACCTGTATAACCCGGCATTAGCTGGCATGGATAGCAAATTTAACCTGAACCTGGACTACCGGCAGCAATGGAGCGATTTCCCCGGAACACCTAAGACCGGCTCTGTTTCTGCGGATTTTCAGCCGACTGACAAAGTAGGATTGGGGTTGATCGTTAGCCAGGATCAATACGGCCTTATTAAACAAACCATGGCAAAAGTGAGCTATGCTTACCATGTGCCGCTGAACGGAAGCGATGAGCATCTGAACTTTGGCCTGTCGCTGGGTATCAATAATTCTCGTATCAATTACGGCGATGTTATCGGCGACCAAACGGATGCGGCCATATCGCAATACAACCAGGCCAAGCCTTATTTTGATGGCGACCTGGGCATTGCATATACCAGCAGCGGATTTTCGATAGGCGGTTCGATCCCAAACCTGCGTGAAAACTTCTTTAAAAAAGGTGACGACCGTTTTGATTCGGATGCACTGTTATTTATGGCGCTTGCAAGCTACAAGATCTCATTTGTAGGCGGCGATAAGGATTTTGTGGTGGAACCGCTTGCGGCCTACAGGGTAGTACATGGCTACACCGATATTTTCGACGCAGGCGTAAACCTGGACATGAAAAATACAGGCATTTACTTCCAGGGCGTTTACCAAACCAGCAAAAGTATGAACGTAGGTTTTGGCTACGATGGCGGCAGCTACGCCCTCAACTTCTCCTATAATTACGAAACCGGGCAGATAGCCAATTACACCAATGGGGCGTTTGAGGTAGGGTTAAAATTCAGGTTTTAGAGGTCTGAACAGACATCGCCGTATTTTTAACCACAAAGGCCGCCTTACTGGTTTAAGAGTTAGCGCAACGCTCTTAAATCTAACTTAGAAAATTAAGGACTCCGTCCGGTTAAATTAATATAACGTTTAAGTGCTAACGAGTCTTCTCCTTCAGCCATGGCCTTGTTCTCCAATAACCGGACGGAGTCCTGCATTTCATTATGGATTTAAGAGCGCTGCGCTAACTCTTAAACCAGACCAAACGACACAGTGAAAAAATTTCTCTGTGCGCTCTGTACCTCTGCGATCCCTGTGGTTAAATCGGATAATATGCTATTCAACCATGCCTGCAATTTCTCCCGGTTACCTATTCCTGAAAAACTGCTCAAAAACAATTTTGCCTTCGGCTACCTGGTATACGCACAGCTCTTCCACACGTCGTTGGCCGATATTTCTGATATTGATATCCATCGTCAGCTTCACCGTAAAATAATTACCGGCAATGAGCGGTTGAGAGAATTCAACAAGGTTGATCTTCTCCAATGAATCTAAAAATGACTGCTCTTTTGCAAGCAGGGTAGGCAGGCCCTCCAAACGGGAACCGTCGACTTCAATACTTACTATATCTTCGTTATAAAGTTCCTTTTGCGCCTGTGGGAAGTTTCCGGCGGTGCAGAGTTCTGTTAAGCGGTTGGCTATTGTTGTTATTTCCATAAAAATAAAATTGCAATACGGCAATTCGGTTTGCTGATAGTAAGTTTTTATATAAAGATTGCGTAAATTTGATAATACCATAACCCGAACTACTATGGGTAAATTTTTTGATGCGATCCTCGGCACGCATAAGGCCTTTATCGAAAAGCAAAAGATATTCTTCACCGCAAGTGCGCCTTTAAGCGCCGATGGGCATGTAAACGTTTCGCCAAAAGGAATTGACAGTTTCCGTGTGCTTACGCCAAACCGTGTGGCTTATATGGATATTGTGGGCAGCGGCAATGAAACATCGGCTCATATTTTGGAGAATGGCCGCATTACCATTATGTTTTGTGCGTTTGATGGCCCGCCGAATATTATGCGCCTATACGGCAAAGGCTATACCGTACTGCCCGGCGATGAAGAATGGCCGCAGCTGGCGCCTCTTTTCGAACTGCAATTAGCTACCCGACAGATCATTGTAGCGGATATTGACAAAGTGCAAACCTCATGCGGTTTCAGTGTGCCGTATTACGAATATTCAGGCGAACGCGACCAGGCGCAGAAATGGGCCGAGCATAAAGGCGCCGATGGCCTGGAGCTATATAAGCAGGAAAAGAACCGCATAAGCCTGGACGGCTTGCCCACGGCATTGTACTGATCAGCCGCGGATGATATCCGTATCCGGCGGCGTATGGCCCAGAAGGCGGCACATGGTCATGACTTGCCCTTTGTGATTAAATTCGTGCGTCAACACGTGCGTAAACAATTCCAGTGGCGTTAAGGCTACCTCTTTAC
>JABDAU010000115.1 GCA_013289045.1 Bacteroidota bacterium
TGAACAAAGCCCTGAAAATATTAGTATTCGTTTTTGCGTTCGGCTTGTTTATGGCGTACCATGTACCTGTTAAGGCCCAGTGCGCCATATGTTCGGCCAACGTGTCTACCAATAAAAGCAATGGCGGTAAAGCAGCTAACGGGCTGAACAACGGTATTATATACCTGCTTGTGACGCCATATCTGGCTGTTTGCATTGTCGGCTATGTTTGGTACAAAAAATACCGCCGCAAAGATGTAAGCCTGCAAACAAGCACAATGTCTGCGGCGCTTAAAACGGATTGAACCATGGGTATTATATATTTGATTTTTGCAACGTACCTGGCAGTGGCTATTCCTGGTTTTGTATGGTACAAAAAATATCGCCGCAAAAAAGTCGATCTGAAAATGCGCAATGGCGAACATTTTAATCTGAATTAACTTCTCACGGCTTTTTGCCGACCAAATATGGCACAGACACCAAAATCATGGGCAATGCTGCATGCCAAATGCCCGCGCTGCCGCAGGGGTAATTTGTTTAACGGGCCGATGTACAGTTTCAGCGCCAGGATCAATACCGATTGCTCGCACTGCAAGCTTCATTTCGAAATTGAACCGGGTTATTTTTACGCCGCTATGTATGTGAGTTACGCGATGAATGTTGCCGAGTTAGTGACAATGGCATTGCTTACCTATATTATTACGCGGAATAATGATTCGCCCTGGCTGTATTTGGGTGTTATTTTAGGCAGTTGTTTTTTGCTGGCGCCGTTCAATTTCCGATATTCGCGGGTGCTGATGTTATATTGGCTGTCACCCAAAATACACTACCATCCAGAGTTAGATACCGATGATAAACAGGCAAACGCTTGATTTTTTAAAAGACCTGGTTAAAAATAACAACCGCGAATGGTTCCAGGCAAATAAGGAAAGGCACGATGCGGCCCGCGAAAACGTGATCGCGTTCGCCCGCGACCTGATCGCAGAACTGCATAAAACCGACCCGGAAATTGATACCGCGCTCGATCCTAAAAAATGCGTGCTGCGCATTTACCGCGATATCCGCTTCAGTCTGAATAAAACACCTTACAAGAATAATTTCGGCGTGAGCGTACCGACACGCGGCCTTAAAAATGGCGGCGCCGAATATTACCTGCACATTACGCCGGGGGGCTCATTTATTGCCGGTGGTTACTGGATGCCGCAGGGAGATCACCTGAAAGCCATCCGCCAGGAAATTGATTACAATGGGGAGGAACTGAAAAAGGTGATAGACGCCCCGGAGTTTGTAAACCTTTTCGGCGAATTCAGGAAACAGGAACAGTTAAAAACGCTGCCGCAGGGTTATACGGCAGATAACGAACACATCGACCTGCTAAAATTAAAGAGCTTTATTGCGATACATTATTTAACGGATGCCGAGATCTGCAAACCCGATGCATTAAAGCAGATCGTATCGTTATGCAATAAAATTCACCCTATAAATATATTTTTGAAGAACGCACTTGCTTAACCCAACATACAGACCCATGAAGATAAAGTATTATTTAATTGCGGCATTGCTTATTCCGATGCTCAATTCCTGCGTGGTATTATCGCCCAAAAAGTATAAATCGCTTGTAGCGGAACGCGATTCGCTGCAAAACCGCAGCACCAATCTTGAGGCTGCAGTTGCCGGCCTGCAATCGGACACTGCCCGCCTGCACCGTGAAATTGCCGACCTGCGCGGCAAACTACAATCGCTGAACGATAACTATAACACACTTAACAATAATTTCAATAACAGCTCATCACAGGTTACAAAGCTCTCTGCCGACCTGCAGGCTCGTGAAGCCAAACTGAAAGAGGTAGAAGATATCCTGCGTAAACAAAACGAGGCGACCAATGCGTTAAGGGATAAGTTGCAAAAGGCGCTGCTTGGTTTCCAGCAAAGCGGCCTGACGGTGGATATCCGCAACGGGAAAGTTTATGTATCGTTAACTGATAAATTGCTATTCCCGTCCGGCAGTATCACGATAGACGATAAAGGCAAGCAGGCATTAGCACAATTAGCTGCTGTGCTGAACAAGGAACCGGATATCTATATCGCGGTTGAAGGCCATACCGACGACAAAAAAGTGATCAACCTGGGCCAGATAAAGGATAACTGGGATTTGAGTGTGTTACGCGCGACCTCAGTAACGCGCTACTTGACCGAAACAGAAAAGGTAGACCCGGTACGCCTGACTGCAACCGGTAAAAGCCAGTTCCAGCCGATTGATCCGTCCGGAACACCGGAGGCCCTGGCCAAAAATAGGCGGATTGAAATTGTGCTTTCGCCGAAATTGGATGAGTTGTATAATTTGATAACTAAATAAGGTTAAAGGCGAAAGGTTAAAGGAAAAACAAAACAAGGTAGAATGGCTTGTGTTCGACCTTTAACCTTTAACCTTTAACCTTTAACCTTTAACCTTTAACCTTTAACCTTTAACCTTTAACCTTTAACCTCAAAATATGAAGCAATACGCCATCATCTCCGATATCCACGGTAACTCGCGCGCGTTAACTGCGGTGTTGAGTGACATTAAATCGCGCGGGATCGATACGATCATCAACCTGGGTGATTTTTTTTTCGGGGCACTGGAGCCGGAAGCTACTGCGGAAATATTGCGCAAACACCCTATGATCTGCATCACCGGGAATACGGATATTGACATCCTGAACAATGCCGAAAAAGAGGGTATGGCCCGCGTGCAGGCTGATCTGACGGGCCAAAGCTTGGAGTGGCTGCGCAGTTTGCCGAAAACAACTTCAGTTGATGATGTGCTGTTTGTTTGCCACGGGACACCCGAAAGCGACAATGAATACCTGCTGGAAAAGGTAACGGAACACGGCGTATTTGTTTATAACGATGAAGAGCTTGTGGCCAAATTAGCCGGCATTAAAGAGCGGGTTATTTTATGCGGGCATTCGCATGTGAACAGGGTGATCTATCTCTCGAACGGGAAGATGATCGTTAACCCCGGCAGCGTTGGGTTGCCTGCTTATTTGGGTAATGCGCAATACAGGTTCGCCATGGAATCCATGACGCCGCATGCGAAATATGCCATCATCACTGTGGATGGCGATGATATTGCGGTCAACCAGGTGAATTGCCCTTACGACTGGAACGCTGCATCCGAAGCGGCAAGGAAAAACGGTAATGAAAATGCTGCAAAATTCCTGCTTTATGGCCGCATGCCGAAGGCACTGCGTGTGAACTGATCATCCAAATAAACCAATAGGCTTTTTAACCAATTGGTTACCTGGCTGCCGACAGGTGTAGCAAATGAAGACATTATCGCTACGCTTTACACACACAAACGCTACGCTTTTGCTACACATTGCTACACTTTTTATACAGTAAAAAGTCGCAATTTAATTTATAAATACTTGATTATGAGGTTGTTGTATTTATAATGGGAATCGTAGTTGATTGTAATTTGTAGTCGTAGTTATTGTATAAAAAGGGGGCATTTTATGGTATAAAATGAGCAATTTGAAGCAAGTTTGAACTAATTTTTCGTTTCGGAATTCCCTTCGTCTATCACTTCCATCAAAGTATTGTACAGCACAAACTTGTTCTCGTAGCGCTGCTGATGAATGGTTTGGAACTTGTTGAAGTGCTCATCGTAAAATTTGCCAAAATTTTCGTTTGTAGCAGTATAGTACTGCACGCAGCTGGTAACGCCCTCATTGGGTGAATCGACAACATTCAGGATCTTGTATGAATCAAAATATCCCGTAGCCATAATGGCCGGAATGTGCGTTGTTTTCATCCATTCGAGCCACTCTACGTAGCTGCTTTCTTCAATAATGATGGTTTCGTTGTATACGAACATAATGCAAATGATTTTGGTCAGCTTGTCGGCTGATCTCCCCTTAAAATTCTGAACCGTTTCCTGGCCTCGTTTATCCATAAACTGCCGGGGTAATCAGTAATGATCTTTTGATAATAAGTTTTTGCCTGTGCTTTGTCGTTTAGCTGGTTGTCGTAAATATCGCCCAGCATAAAAACGGCATCATCCGCCCAAAGGTTATCCGGGTGGGTTTCATATATTTTTTTCAAAAGCGGTATGGCATCGGTATAACTTTTTTGCTGAATCAGGATTCTTGCTTTCGCCATCAAAATATCATTGCTAAGCGCATTGTTAGGATATTTTATGTCGATACTGTCCAAAGTCTGCACGGCCTTTTCCGGTTCCTGCGCAAATATAAGCAGATCGGCACGGGAATATATTTTTAGCGCATTCCCGCTTGAATCCGCAGCTAAATTATCAGTAATCAGTAAGGACAGGTTTAACGCATCATTAGCAATCAGTTGCGAAGTAGCTGCCTTCAGCACGTCCAGCTCACGTTTGGCCCATTCAAAATCGCCGGTATAATAAGCCATTTTTGCGTTGCGGAATTTGGCGTCCTGCCCGATGTTGGTGTTGGGGAAGTCCTTTTCAACCTGCCCGTATAACAAAATCGCATCCCATTTATTATGATTGATGAGGTAGATATCGCCTAAGTCGAGTTTACATTCTGCCAGTGTTTCAGGTTTAATATTGGGGAGATTGATCACTTCCTCCAGCAGCTTTTGCGCTTCGGTGGTTTTATGAAGCTTAAAGGCTTCAAGTATGGCCAACCGCTGCATAGCAAATGCGGTATTGGCATTACGGCCGAACTCGGTTAGCAGATCATTATAGCTCTTCTCCAGGTCGGTAAGATCGGCCTGCACGTATTTACCGGAAGTTATCCTTTCGCTCTTGGTGTTGATGAGTTCCATTTTGGCAGGCAGATAATACGGGTTTTTATTGCCTTTATCCACCAGGAATTGATAACCACGTTCTGCAGCATCGTATGCAAGATTATTCATTAAGGTATGGCACAGGTCGAAAATACTGCCGCCATCGTCATTGGTGCGGCGGTTAAGCGCCAGTGCCTGGTTCAGCGCCTGGTCGAAATCCTTTTGCTGCAGGAATTGCCATATCAACAGGCTTACATACGTCGCTTGCTGCGTGTCTTTCTGTAAGCGCTTGTATAAAGCCGAGCGCAGCATGCCATAATCCGTTTCTCCTTCAAATATGTTCGACATGGTATTTTCTGCGGCGTTCAGATACTCGGGATTAGTAGCGAGGAAATTCAAATATTCCTCAACCAGCGTAGGTTTATCGCCTTTAAATCGATAGAGTGTGATTAACTCATACGAAAACAGGTGCTCGTCATTTAATATTTTTCTGCCTTGCTGAAGTGTTTTTATGGCATAATCAATATTTGCATTTTGATAAAACTGACCCGCCAGCATGGTGATCATACCTGCATCGGCAGGCAATTTCTCCAGCATGGCATCGTATAACTGTTTGGCTTTATCGGCATTACCGGTTTGTGTGTAAATAGCGCCGAGTGTTATCACATAACTGCGGTTGTCAGGTTCTTTTCGCAGCATCTTTTTAGTTACGGACTCAGCTTCATCAAATTTTTTGAGGCTGATAAGGCATTTTACGTAGTAAGGATAATAAGTATCGTTATCGTTTCTGAACAGAGTTTGGTAAATATCGAGGGCTTTTTGCGCATCGCCGATAGCGAGATATTGGGCGGCTAACTGCATTTCGTTTCCCTGCGCAAGCGTTTTTTGGCAACAGCCAAACGCTATTAATAACAGAAATATTAAAAACCATCTCATCTTCATCAAAAATAATATATATTATTTTTATAAATTTACTTATGTATAATATTAGCGGACTGATACGGGTAAAATTGTAGTGACATTGCTATAGCTAATAGTTAATTTGCATAATTTAACCTGATTATATGATTGAACCCGGTGTATACAATGTTTAGTCGTTTCAGAACGGTATTTATTATTATCATAATTGGTTTATTGCACTGGTCGTGCGGAAGCGACCATGCGCCTATAATCCCCATAAATGATTTTTTTAAAACCCCTGAAAAAAACTCGTTTAAAATCTCTCCCGATGGCAAACATGTTGCCTACCTTAAATCATATAAAGAACGTCAAAACCTCTTTATTCGTTCGTTGGCGGACGGGCAGGAACGCGTAGGCACCACTTTCGATAATTACTCTGTACACGATTATTACTGGACATTTAATAACCAGATCATATTCACGCAGGATATTATTGCCGCCGATCAATTCAATATTTATGCGCTGGATGTTTCTACCCTGAAAGAGCGCAAAATACTTTCGGAAAGCAAAGTAAAGATCCGCATCCTTAACCGCAGCCGCTTTCAGCCCGACATTATCAATATCGCGATGAATAAACGCGACCCGGCAATTTTTGATATTTATAAGCTCAATACCCGTACAGGGGAGCTCATCCCGTACCTGGTGAACCCGGGCAATATAACGGAATGGTACCCGGATGCGGATGGTAAGATCCGCCTGGCAAGGGAATCAGACGGCGTGAATGAAAGCATCTTGTACCGTCCGGATGACAAGGCGCCTTTTAAGGCGATTATCATCAATAATTTCAAGAACCGTGTTCAGCCGATAGCTTTTACAGGCGAGAAAAATTACTTCTATGCGCTGTCAAACGTCAATCGCGATAAAACCGCGTTGGTTACCATAAATGCTGAGGATGGTAAAGAAATAAAAGTGGTATACGCTGATGAGAAGGCCGACATTGCACAGGTGGGCTATTCAAAAGTGAAACACCGGCTGGATTATGCCACCTGGGATGATGCTTTGCCGCAGATCCATTTCCTGAATAAGGATATGGAAAATATATACAACAACATTTCTGAAAAATTGAAAGGCAGTGTGGTGAGGATAGTGGATAAGGATACGGCCGAACAGCGGTTCATCATCAATACCTATACCGACCGCGACCCCGGCTCTTTTTATTTGTATGAACGGGATGGCGGTAAACTAACCAAGCTTGGCGATATTAATACCGGCATAAACCCGGCTGATATGTGCCCAATGAAGCCCGTATCATACAAAGCCAGCGATGGTACATTGATCAATGGTTACCTCACATTGCCGCAAGGTAGGGATACGACCAACCTGCCCGTTGTGGTGATGCCGCACGACTGGCCATACGGGCCGAACAGCCGTAACTCATGGGGTTATAACCCGGAAGTGCAGTTTTTGGCTAACCGCGGGTATGCGGTGTTCCAGGTAAATTATCGCGGCTCAACAGGATATGGTAAGGCGTTCCATAGCGCTGGCTTTAAACAGGTTGGCGGCAAGATACAGGACGATATTACTGATGGCACCCTTTGGCTCATCAACAACAAAATTGCCGATCCTAAAAAGATAGCCATTTTTGGCGGCGGTTTTGGTGGCTTTTCGGCATTGTATGGGGTGTCGTTCCATCCCGGCCTTTACAATTGTGCAGTGGTGCAATATGGGCTGATCAACTTTTTTACTTATATAAAAGATGCGCCGCCATTTTTAAAGCCAATGCAGCAAATGATGTACGAGGTAGTTGGCAACCCCGAAACCGATGCCGACCAGCTGCGTGCAATTTCGCCGGTCTTCCATCCTGATAAAATTAAAGTACCCGTGATTATTTTCCAGGGAGCTAAAGACCCGCGCGCAAACATTAGCGAGCTTAACCAGTTTGTGATAGAGCTGCGCAAGCGCAATGTGCCGGTATATTACTATTTAAAGGATAACGA
>JABDAU010000116.1 GCA_013289045.1 Bacteroidota bacterium
AAATGGCGATTACGATAATGGCTTTGGGTTCTCCACTCCGGCTGCTATGGCCGGTTTCCCGCACATTACCGTGCCGATGGGTTTTGCACATGACCTGCCGATGGGATTATCATTCTTTAGCACTGCTTATAAAGAGGGCGAGATCATCAGCCTGGCTTATGCTTATGAGCAGGCATCGAAGAAAAGGGCGAAGCCGGGATTTAAGGCTGATTTGTTAGGATAGCAGCGTAAGATTAACCGCAGAGATCGCAGAGCTATACACAGAGACTACAGAGCCAAACTCAGTGTTCTCTGCGTTTTTTATCTCTGTGTCCTCTGTGGTTAAAAAACTTGCCTATCTTGTCCTAAAAATCATTATATATGGAATTTGGCAGGGTAACACCGGGCGAGTTAATGGAGGTGGATGGGCAGTATATTTATTACTCGCTCAATACCACGGTAATGGACGAGGTTTTACGATGGATAATGCAATTCAAAAAATAGAAACTGATATGAATAAAAAAGTTACCATATGGGATGTTTTTGCGGTGATCATTGCGCTGATTCCGCTGATGTACCTTTATTGTATATATGATAAATTGCCGGCCATTGTGCCGACACATTATGGGGCAGACGGCAAGCCAAACAATTTCGGCCCGCGAAGTGAAATGTATACTATAGGCGGCATATTATCGGGCATGTCTATCCTGCTATACCTTTTAATGAAATATCTCCCGGCTATTGATCCCAAAAAACAGGTTAAATTCGGCGAGCGCACTTTCCAAAAGCTGGGCATGGGTATCACCATATTTTTTGCGGCGATAAACTTATGCATCATACTGGCGGCAGCTAATAAGGGCCTTAGCATTGATAAAGCGCTCATTGCTATTCTCGGGCTGCTGTTTGTATTTCTCGGCAACATCATGTACAATATCAAGCCTAATTATTTTGCAGGGGTACGCACGCCCTGGACACTGGAAGACGAAGGCACCTGGCGCGCCACACATCGCCTTACCGGCAAATTATGGGTTACCGGGGGTATTATTGTAACGCTCGAACGTTTGCTTATACCTTCCACAACAGGTGTACACATATTCTTTGCCTGTATCATCATCATGTCACTTACGCCGGTAATTTATTCTTACGTCTATTTCAAAAAACATCACGCTAAAAAGAATATATGAAAAAGTTGATCATAGCAGCCCTGTTAATGGGGGCATTTGCCGCAAATGCGCAGGATATAACCGGCAGCTGGGCAGGCTCCATAAATGCAGCGGGCAAAAGCATCGAATTGATATTCAACATCGGTAAAACCGGGGATACTACTTACGTTGCAACGTTCGATAGTCCCTCCCAAATGGCGTTTGGTATTCCCTGTAAAAAAGTCAGCGTAAAAAACGATAGTCTGTTTATTGATGCGGGTGTTTCGGGCATTAAGTATAATGGTTTATGGAAGGGTAACGATGGTATAACCGGAACATTTATACAGGGTGTTTCAAAGTTGCCGCTAGATCTCGCTCGTTTAAAACGCCCGCAAACGCCGAAGCCACCTTTTAACTATTACACCGAAGATGTGGAATACAACAACGCTGCCAAAACACTTCATTATGGTGCCACATTTACGCGCCCTTCTGCAAAAGGCAAATACCCTGCGGTGATCATTATTACCGGCAGTGGAACGCAGGACAGGGATGGAACGCTTTTTGGGCACAAGCTTTATTATGTTTTGGCCGATTACCTTACCCGCAATGGAATAGCTGTTTTACGCGTTGATGACCGCGGTGCAGGTATAAGCACAACAGGGGGAATAAAAAATGCTACTTCGCTTGATTTTTCATATGATGTTGAAACCAGCCTGAATTACCTTAAAACCAGGCCTGACGTTGATAAAAAATACCTGGGCCTGATAGGCCATAGCGAGGGTGGTATTATAGCGCCGATGGTTGCCGCACGCAGAAAAGATGTGAGCTTTATTGTAATGTGGGGCGGGCCTGAAATAGGCGGCAAAAAAACCAATATCGAACAAAACATACATGCTTTAAAGCTAAGCGGAATATCCGACAGCGCCACCAATGCATTTATCCAGCTTCATTCGCAGGTGCTTGACCTGGTGGGTAAAATTCATAGCCAGGCGCAATTAGATTCGGTAATTACGCCGGTTTTTATTAAATGGAAACAGGCGCAAAGCCCTGCAACCCTTACTGCGTTAAATGTAAGCAATAGCACGGTTTTGGGTACAGATTTTTATGGTACTTATAACCAGCTGTATAATGCCGCATGGCTGCGTTTCTTTGTCACATATGATCCGGAGACTGATCTGGCCAAAGTTATCTGCCCGGTATTGGCAGTAAACGGAGAAAAAGATACCCAGGTAAATGCGGAAGAAAATTTAGCCGCTATAAAGGCGCTTCCCGGCCTCAATCATTTGCTTCAAAGCGCCCAAACCGGCGATATTTCAGAGTATGAAACTTCGGAAGAAACCATGTCGCCGGCGGCTTTAGATATTATTTGCAGTTGGATTAAAATTCACACCAAATAATTGCGTTATTAGTTGCATGAATAAGTTGGTTAAGGCAATAGCATTAATTGCCATTTTTATATTGCCGCTGTGCACACAGGCGCAGCAATCTTCTCTTCGCGAGCAAATAGTTAATTTCTCAAAACCCGCAAAAGGCATTGTGGGTGTATCGGTTTTAGGGCTGGAAGACCGCGATACGCTAAACGTGCATGGCAACGCCAAACTGGTAATGCACAGCACCATAAAGCTGCCGATTGCCATGGCAGTATTACATTTGGTGGATTCGGGTTTATTTACGCTGGATAAAACCATTAAGGTGAAGAAGAAAGACCTGGTTAAAGACACCTGGAGCCCGCTGCGGGATAAATTCCCCGATGGCGGTGACCTCACCATCCGCGACCTGGTGACCTACATGGTTTCGCAAAGCGATAATAACGCCTGCGACATACTACTCAACTTTTTAGGCGGCCCCGACCAGGTTGAAGATTATATACACCTTATTAAGGTTACCGGCATCAACGTAGAGGCCGGCGAAGCAGATATGGCTAAATCCTGGGAAGTGCAATATACCAACTGGGCAAAAACGGTGGATATGGTAAAACTGTTGGATAAAATTTACACCGGTAATGTACTTGCCCCGGCCAGCAAAGATTTCCTGATCAAAATAATGCAGGAAACCACAACCGGCCCAAAACGCATAAAAGGCCTGCTGCCAGCCGGAACGGTTGTAGCGCATAAAACAGGTACTTCGCCAACCAATAGCGCCGGTTTAAGTCCTGCCACAAATGATGTGGGCGTGATCACTTTGCCAAATGGCAAGCACATAGCTATCGCTATTTTCGTTTGCAATTCAACCGCCGACGAAGCAACGCGAGAGAGCGTTATTGCTAATATTGCAAAAGCAGTTTATGATAATGAGGTGAAGAGGTAGACCAGGCTGTTATGGCGGGAGCCTGTCCTGAGCTTGTCGAAGGGAAGCCATCTCTTACCCGGTGGTGGCAATAATCGGGCATTAAAGCTGATATTTTCTGCGCAGCTCGTCGCTTACTTTATAGGCATCTTTTATTACCGAATCCGGGTATCCCACGGATTGCAGAACAGCAATTCCGTTTTTATTTTTCAGCAGGCCTTTTTTAAGCTTGTAATCAAAAACCAGGCGCTTATCAGCAACGCTTTCTTCAAATGAATATACCACATATTCGTTGCCCAAAAGTTCTGCTAGTTCGAGGTCGTGTGTCGATACAAAAACAAAATTATAGTTGGCGGTAAGGTACGATAGTACTGACTTTGCAGCTGCGATACGTTCTATCGTATTTGTACCGCGAAAAATCTCATCAATTATAACCAGGCCTTTTATCGCTTCATCAGCTCCGCATTGATTAAGGATATCTAACACCGACAAAGCCTCCGCCTGAAAATAGCTTTTCTGCTCGTCTATAGCGTCACTTACACGCACGCTGGTATGTACCTTCAGTAACGGCGCATTGTATACGCGGGCGCAGCAGGTAAACAGGGTTTGTGCAAAAAGTGTATTAATAGCAATTGAGCGGATAAAGGTTGTTTTGCCCGACATATTCGATCCAGTTACCAAAACACCTGTATCACTACTGCTGATGATAGAATTGGTTACGCAGTCCGGTATCAAGGGGTGGTACAGGTCGGTTATCTCAAGTTTATTGTTATTGGCAAATGTTGGTTTACAATAAAATGGAAGACCTACCCTTATGGAACTGATCGCTATCAGCATATCTATTTCGCCAACGTATTCATAAACTGCGGCAATATCATCACGGTATTTTTTTACCTTGTTAAGCGAGCGGATAAACATCGATCCTTCCAATAAAAACAGGGTCTTGATCAATTCCATTACCACAAAAAGCATATCTGTTGGGTCGCCGCCAACCTTGTTCTGGAAGCTTACAAACCCTAACGAGCCTTTCAATTTTTTTAGGTTGAGAATACTTCTGTTAACCTTATCACTCCGTTTTACTTCGGTAATTTTAAATAGCCGCTGAGCAACCCTGTAAAGGCTAACCACTTGCGGTAACGAATGGGTGTATTGTGATATTTTACCTTTATTTTTATAATGCAATACCATGTTCAAAATGATCAACATCAATATCATCAATAAGCCAAAGCCGCTGGGAACAACAAAAAGCAATATGATGAACGCAAGCATTAACAGCCAGGCAAGTTGTATATAAACCGTTGCAATTGTGCCAAATAAAGGGATCTGTTCTTTTAAAAATAGTTCGGGTAAGTAGTACGCGTTTTTGCTGTTCAGTTTAGCGAGTTCTATCTCCAGCCTTTCCCGGTGGGCACTGTCGGCTGCAATTTTATTTACGTTTGCATCCATTTCCTGCAACGCGCCGGCGTCATAAACAGGTTCGTATAATTTTTTGTATAAATATTGCTGTCCGGGCTTTGAGTTGGTGCGATCGGCAAAAGCGAACAATTGTTCCATATCAATATCCTCGCTTGTTGCGGTGGAAATAGTTGCCGTGCCACCGTAATCTTTATATAGCCCGATCAACGACAGGCTGCGATCTTCTCCTGTAGGCTTGCCCCATTTTTCCCTGATAGTACGTATAAGCTTCGCTTTTGCCCTGCGGCGTTTGTAAATTATAACAAGTGCCGTGGGTGTAGAAACCACAATAACTAACAAGGCGAAAAAAGCTGGCGTTATATGCATATTATCTTTTCCCGCTCAAAAAACCATGCAAGGCCTGTTGTGTAAATTCTGATAATACCAGCTCACCGCTTATGGCAGCGCGTTCATGCAATAGCTCGTCCCAGTTTTCGGTACCTTCCCATAGTATTTGTTTAAGGTTCTGCAAAGCATCCGGATGATAAGAAGCCAGCTTAGCTGTTAGCCCGTCGAGGGCTTCATCCAACGCCGGGATATCGGCATAAACTTCATTATATAAGCCTTTTTCCTTAGCCCATTGAGCGCTCTGGAAATCGCTGGCGCGGATGGTAAGCTGCGAAAATGCAGTCAGTCCAATTTTGCGCGTAACAGCAGGTGAGATCACAAACGGACCGATGCCTATAGCCAGCTCGCTTAATTTTATAGCTGCGGCTTCCGTTGCCAGGCAATAATCTGCGCCGGCAGCCAACCCTACCCCGCCGCCAACAGCTTTGCCCTGTACCCGTACTATGATGATCTTTGGCGATTTACGGCAGGCGTTAAGTACCCTTGCAAAGCCCGAGAAAAATTCGGCTCCGGTTGCTTTATCTTTTATTTGCAGCAGCTCGTCAAAGCTTGCCCCGGCGCAAAAGGTGCGGTCGCCTTCACTTTTGAGCACGATAATGCGCGTATTGCTGTCGTTACCCGCCGCATTTATTTTGGCAACCAACTCGGCCAGCAACACCGATGGCAGCGAATTTTGCGCCGGATGATAAAAGCTGATCGTTGCGATGCCACTATCGCTGATGTGAAGGTTCACATGGCCGTTTTCGGGTAAAGACATGAGTTGATTGGTAAATTTCGACAGCAAATATCTATATTAGAAATTACAAATCCGTTTATGCTATGTTCAATTTCCAGCACTTGTATTTATTCTTCATCGCATCGTTACTGCTTAACCTGACGCCGGGCAACGATATGCTGTATGTAGCCTCGCGGAGCGTGTCGCAGGGGATAAAAGGCGGTATTATATCGGCGCTGGGTATTTTCGTTGGCTGTTTTGTGCACATCGCGGCAGCCGTCTTTGGTTTGTCCATAATAATTGCCCGCTCGGCTTACCTGTTTCAGGTCATCAAATTTGCAGGAGCCGGGTATTTGATCTATCTCGGCATTAAAGCGCTCATTTCGAAAGCCCCGGCGCAAGCAAAAGGACACAGAACCAGCTAAATCCAATCATTGGAAACTGTTTAAACAAGGTGTCGTCACCAATGCCTTAAATCCTAAAGTGGCTATTTTTTTCCTGTCGTTCCTGCCGCAGTTTATTGATCCAACATCAGCCTACTTCCGTATACAGCTATTCACGCTGGGTTTATGGTTTGCAACACAAGGCACTTTGGTATTGATCATCGTCGCATGTATCTTAGGCAAGACGAAAGATTTTTTCAGGAAAAACCCAAAGGTTTGGCAGATCCAGGAAAAGATCACCGGCCTGGTGCTGATCGGTTTAGGTATCCGTGTAGCCATGCTCACAAAAAAATAAGATCATGCTCAGTTTAGAAACAGCGCGCCGGATAGCCATGAGCCTGCCCAATACGGTGGAGCAGGATCATTTCGGAATCCCCTCGTTCCGTGTGAATAACCGGATATTTTCAACGCTATGGACGCATGATAATAAAATGATGGTGAAATTACCACTTATAGAACAATCGGTTTTCTGTACCATCGACAGGTCGATGATCTATCCAGTGCCCAACAAATGGGGATTGCAGGGAGCTACGTTGTTCGACCTGTCAAAAGTAAGCCCCGAAATATTGGAGGATGCATTGAAGACGGCTCACCAGGCGATCATTGATAAGACGAAAAAGAAAAGACATTAAAACGAGCGTTGTCACACTGAGGCACTCGAAGTGTGTGGGCAAAGGCCTTTACGCTTATGCTTCGAGTACCTCAGCATGACAGCCGCACTTAAGCTTAAACAATAAACGCTACCGCATCAATTGCCCCAAAACAGCCTCCCGCATGTATTTGCTTATCGGTACCTCGTGCTTTTGGATGTGGATGGTGTTGCCGTCGATACTCTCTACCTTGTCAACAGCCACTATGTAAGATTTATGTGTTTGGACGAATTGCTTTGCCGGTAATTTCTCCAGCAAAGCCTTAAAAGTAGTATGGATGATGATTTTCCTATTCCCAAGGTGTATGGCGGCATAGTTTTCCATGGCTTCGATAAACAATATCTCATCAAAATTGATCTTCTCCAACTTCCCGTTCGATTTGGCGAACATGTACGGATTGGATATATCCGCTTTATTCTCTCGCAACGCGAAATAATCCCGCGCCTTCCATGCGGCTTTTAAAAAGCGGTCG
>JABDAU010000117.1 GCA_013289045.1 Bacteroidota bacterium
AATATGGAATACGGTACGATAAATACAGGGAGCTGGGCAATAAACAAAGAGTTTTTTGTAGCGCTTAAAAACAAGTATATGTACTTGTTTAACGATTATGCACAGGGATTCAGATTTATGGACCAATCCTTCTTTAATTTGTGCCTGGCGCTTGAAAACTACCAGTTTTACGATATGGGCATGGAGTATAACCTTACTGATTTTGCCCGTTACACCACTTATAAAAGCGTTAAAGAGTTTTTACGGTATGTGTTAAAGTATCGTAACAACATTCAGGTTGATGCCCGTAAAGGCACAGTAAGCTATCAAAACGCCAACATTATTATCCCTCACTATACCGGGGCAAACAAGCCATGGCTAAAAGGGATAAATGGCAAAGGGGTTAAAATTTGGAAAAAGTTTTATAATGTCTAAAAAGGCCAATCTATTTTTCTTAACTGTAAGCCAGTCATTAAATCAACTAACATCCCTTTTAGTATTTATTGCCCTGTCGCGTGCGCTTACGCAAACAGAGTACGGCGCCATGCGCAGCTGGGTATATATCATCGAGTTCTCGGCCAGTATCATATTATTCGGCCTTAGCGATGGTTTGCTTGCACTGAACAAGGATTACGAGGAAAACCAGAAAACCATTACCAACATTTCCTACTACCTGTTTGCAACAACTACACTGGTAAGCATTATTGCCTGGGTTGTGTACAGATACCAGTTTGCCAACTGGCAAAAAACCAATTTCATGCCGCTGCATGTATTGCTGTATGCTTACTCCATGATGCTTTTCCCCCTTATTTCAACTATTGCCATTATAAAAAAGCGGATAAAAGCCTTCATTTATTTTATCCTGTTTATTATTGGTATTAAAGCAGTAACGGTAGGGATGGTTTATTTAAAACTAATCAATTACCACAACGTATATTTAATGTATACAGCCCTTGGCGTGGCTTCGCTGGTTTATTACCTTGTGCTGGAAAGAAAGGCCATACTGGCTTTCAGAAATTTCAGTTTCCCTAAGCTTTCCTACATCATTAAATATACCACGCCGCTGGGCCTGTCAATTCTTATCAAACGCTCATACACTTACCTTGACAAGTTTGTTGTAAGCGCCTTTTATAATTATAAAGAGCTGGCTATTTATGCCAATGGTTCCATTCCTATTCCTTTTGTCGATTTTTATAATTCATCTGTAAACTCAGTTTATTTAAAGCATTTTGCAGATTACCACCGCGAAAAGAAATTTGGCCTTATATATGAAGATTTCTTTAAAGTAAGCAACGACCTGCTTTTCTTTTATTTTGGTGTTACTTTCGGCGTATTTTCCTTTGCGGCGAGTATTATAACATTCACCTTTTCAATGAAGTATGTGGCCAGTATTATTATTTTCAAAATACTGCTCGTACGTAACCTGTTTAAAGCTTTCCCAACCGGTATTATGTTTATTGTTTATGACAAGCGCCGATTATTAACTGTAACTTCCATTCTTACTATCGTTATTAATATTATTCTCATACCGGGTATGAAATGGATGTACGGCATAAACGGGCTGCCAATATCCATTATTATAACAGAATTTATAGTAATAACATGGCAGCTTGCTATTTGCGGTAAACTGTTTCAAAACAAGGCCTACTTAAAGGACCTTTTGAAATTAATAGGTACCTATTGCCTTATAGCAGCTACCGCGAGTGCTGCGGTATATTTCCTGGGTAAGATACATGTACCGGTACTCATACTGATGTTTGTTTGGGGATTAATATATATTTTAATGACCTTTGCCTTTGGGTTAATGAACTTTAAGCAAATAGTTTATAAGATTAAAAACTTTAAACGATGAACATAGCTTTTGTATCAAACTTTCATAAAACCTACCTTTTCGACCAAATCGCTAAAGGCTTGACCGAAAAAGGCTATAACGTATTCTGGTTTTGCTTTGGCGAAAAATGGTATAACCATTTACTAAGCTCTGGTTACAAACCCGAAACTATCTTATTGCTAAATAAAAACATTAGCAGTAACAGCACCCACGAGCCCGTTGGCGAATATAAGCTGAATGAGCTGATAGCAGGCGACAGGGTATTGCGCTATGATTATGACGAGGGCTACGATTATTTGGTAGCATTGCAGCAGCCATTTTTTGACTTTGTGAAAAAGAATGACCTGGCATACATTTTTGGCGAAATGACCTACGCCCACGAAATATTGATGGCAAGAATATGCCTCGATAAGCTGGCCGATAAAACACATTACCTTCATCCGCAATCCATTCGGATACCAAACAAGCGGTTCACATTCCTGGATACTGAATTTCAGGATACTATTTTCGGTAAAGCAATTGACTACCAGCCCGAAGAAAACATTAGCAGTATGGTGCCGATAAAGCCTGTACCGCCTGAGCGTGTTGTACAGGTAGCTAAGGATGTAAAAAAATCCATGACGCTGCAAAGTAAAATGAAACGTGTTTCGCGGGTATTTACTGAGGAAAATATTGAGAAGGATAGCCCGAGCATTATTGCCGACAGGGGTATACGTTATGGAATAGCAGTAAGGGAAGAATTAAATAAATCGACCTATAAATTGCTGAAGACTGAAGACATTAGCTTTCTTGACGATAAGAAATATGTATTTGTTACCCTGCACATGCAGCCCGAAGCTTCAGTGGACGTTGTAGGCCGTTATTATGACGACCAATACGTAACTATTTTTAACGTGTGGCGTGTTTTACCGGGAAATATGTACCTGGTGATAAAAGAGCATACCAACGCGATTGGCAATAGAAGCAACAAGTTTTACGAACGATGCAAAAAGTTAAAGAACCTTGTTATAATGCACGAAACCACCAGCTCGCATACACTGATAAATGGTGCTGCGGCAATTTTTACCAATAGCGGCACTGTAGCGCTTGAGGGTGCATTATATGGGATAGATTCATTTGTTTTTTCAAGGATATTTTTCTCAAAGCTGCGTAAATGCCACCCGCTTACATTGGAAGATCTGAAATATTGCAAAAATTTTGATGATCTTGTAAAAAAATGTAATGAAAAAGCCATCGCTGAAAATAAGATGGATAACGAGGCATATTCTAAGTATATTTTGAGGAGTAGTTTTGAAGGCGTTGTCGATCCGCCGGTTATAATCAAAGATGCACCCGACCATGAAAATATTTCAAAAGTGGTAAACAGTTTTGATGTATTTCTAAAATTATAGCATTATGAAGAGTTTTCACTGGTTCAGCTTATATTTCATCGTTTTCCTGTGCTCGTTTGACGGGCTGGAATTTGTAACCGGGGTGGGAACTTTTCGCTTAGTGCATTTCTTTGCCGGGTTTTGCCTTATAATATCAATGGGCACATTGGTAAAATATTCAAAACGGACTTTTAGAAACATGGGGGGGTATGCACTTGCTGTGATCGGATTCATTTACCTCCTTTATGGGCCTTTTACATTAAGCTATTCTTATTACTCAAAGGGTACGCTCACCATGATATTAGGCCAATGGTGTAATATCCTTATTTTCTTTTACTGTTATAGCGTGCTCACTATATATCCCAGTTTTTACGCACGGCTCCCGGAACTTATTATAAGCAACATCAAAATACAATCGGTAATAATTCTTGGCAACTTTGTGTTACTGGGGGTTGGTGTGGTAGCATCCGAAGATCGTGGGAACGGTATATTGGGCATAGGCCGTCCTGGGGGGTTCTTTAACGACCCTAACTGGTCGTCCATGTTTATCCTGATCCTTTTCTTCTTTGTTTTATATTACTTTAAGGACGGCCGTGTAAAACGTAAACAAGTAATGCAGGTGAGCGCTTTGCTGGTGGTAGACTTTTTGTTTACCGAATCGAGGGTGGCCCTTATATTTTTCCTGATCACACTTTACCTGTACTTCTTTAAGCCTGAAAATCGTAACGTGATAACCTTTACAGGCATTATCCCTGTGTTCCTGTTATTACTTTTAATAGGCGGTGATATAAAAAGCTTGTTACCTTCCAGGTTTTATTATGACTTGCTCGATTACCAGCACAACCCACGGCTTAACGACATTAATAACCTGCTTACAGAGTTAACTTTTTATCGTAGGTTCAAATACGGCTTCGGGTGGGGGGCGTTGCCATTTATTGCAGATACCTACTATTGGCGAAACTACTCGGGGAGTATCAACGTATTGCCTATACAAATTCTATTCGACTTTGGGTATACGGGCCTTACCATATTCACATTAATATTCTTAAATACGCTACGGAAATATAAAAACGGTTTACTTCGGTTTGCTTTTTTTACCCTGATGTTTTTCAATATATTTCACATGGCGGGCTACAAGCAATTTTACTGGGTATTGCTCGCCCTGATGCTATTCCTGAGCAGGAATGAGAAGTCTCCTATTTATAATCGTAAAGCATTGCCGGAACCCGAACCAGCGCTTGCCGAAAATGATGAGGAAGCGCTGGCTGAGGTAGCATAAATTGTTTAACCTAACAGTGCTTGCTGGTAAACCTGCTTAATTTTTTTGGCAGATACATCCCAATCGTATTCGGTTTTCACAAACTCGGTAGATCGCTCTTCCAATTGTCTGAGTGTTTCCTTGTTATTGTAAATGTATTCTATCTTTTCAGCTAATGATTCGCTGTTGTCGCTTTCAAAAAGCAACCCGTTTTCCTTGTCGTTTATCACATCGGCAAAAGCGCGTATGTTTGAAGTTAGTACAGCACGCCCATAGCTCATAGCCATAAGCAATACACCGCTTTGGTATATTTCGCGATAAGGAAGTACCACTATGTTGGTATTATTAAAATAGTCCCAAACTTTGTCGTTTGGTATATAGCCAATATTCATTTCCACCATGTCGCCGGTTCCGTCACGGGCAATGATCTCTTCGTAGGTGGCAATATTATCGTCTTTCCAAACACGGCCGGCAATGGTCAGTTTCACATCAACGCCTTTCTTCTTTAATATAGGCAGGGCATTCACCAGCACATCCAATCCTTTTACTTTTCTTATCTGCCCAAAAAATAATAATTGCAACGTTTGCCTGATATTTTGCGGCTCAACCTTTTTTATGAACTGCATGTAATTACCGTGATGAATAACATGATAATGGCCTGCAGCGTGTATGCCGTTTATTACGCTATAGCTGTAGTTATTATGCACAACTACCTGGTCCATGGAGTTTAGGACCTTTTTTTCTACAGCAAGCGGAATGCGGCTACCGGTAAAGCTGGTAACATCATGCAGGGTGGTGATAACCTTAAAGCCCCGCATTTTACTGTACAGAACACTAAAAACAAAAAGCCAGTCGAAATGAAAAACCATCAGGTGCACAACCTTGATATCGTTCTTACGCGCGAATTTTATGGTTTTGCGGAAACCTTGGATATACCGCTTTAATTTTAATGCCTTATTTTTTTGTGTCCAGATATCGGTAAAATAGTATAAGGTATGTACACCATCATGTTTGATCTCCTGTGTGGAATTGGAGGTTGAATAAAAAACTTCCACGTTATTATTGGCCAGTCCAATGGAAAGTCCATAGTTGTAATAGTTATCGGCATGGCCGCCAACGGGGTCAATAAGTGCTACTTTAAAATCGTACATATAGTTATTTTATTGTTTTTTTGACCTGAAAAATAATAAGTTGTTAAACTGCGGCAATCACTTGCCAGTGCATTAATCCGGGGGTAAAAGCAGGTCTGATGCATTCGAGGTACATAAATAAACAATTTAGCGCAAATGTCCAAAAATTTTTTATTTCGCAATGTTTTACAACTTTCTTTTATATTTTCGCATTAAAGTTTTAATTTTAGACAATTAATAGCAAATCAGTGAGGATAAAATTATTTCTTTCTTAACGCTTAATTAGCATTTGTTTACTACATGCATCAACCTTTCCAAATAGCTTAAATAATGATTATCCGATCAAAAGCACCCCTCAGATTAGGGCTTGCCGGTGGTGGCAGCGACGTTTCTCCTTATAGTGATATATATGGTGGCAACATCCTGAATGCAACCATCGACCTGTATGCCTATTGTACCATAACAGTAACCAATACGCACAAAATACAGATCTATGCGGCCGACCTGAAGCACGATATAGAATATGATTTGCAGCCAGTTTTGCCTATTGACGGTACCCTTAATATAATTAAAGGCGTTTATAATCGCTTGGTAAAGGATTTTCACATTAGTAACCTCACCGGTTTCCGCATCACAACACATTCTGATGCGCCTCCGGGCAGCGGTTTAGGCTCTTCCTCAACAATGGTGGTGGCAATTGTAAAAGCTTTTACAGAATGGTGGAATTTGCCTTTGGGCGAGTATGACATTGCACACCTTGCTTACGAAATAGAACGTATAGACCTTAAACTTACCGGTGGCAAGCAGGATCAGTATGCGGCTACCTTCGGTGGTTTCAATTTCATGGAGTTTTTAAAAGAGGATAAGGTAATTGTTAATCCCCTGCGTATAAAGCGCTGGATAATTGACGAGCTTGAGGCCTCGATGGTGCTTTTTTTCACAGGTGCATCACGCTCATCGGCTAAGATCATCGAAGAGCAGCAGAAAAATACTTCTCAGGGCAATACAATAGCCATCGAGGCTATGCACAATATAAAGCAAAGCGCTATAGATATGAAGGAAGCCTTGCTGAAAGGCGATATCAACAGTTATGCACGCATACTCGGAAGTGCCTGGACCGATAAAAAGAAAATGGCGCATTCCATCAGTAACGACTCCATTGATAATATTTATGAAACAGCCCTTGCTTCGGGTGCATTGGCAGGCAAAGTATCCGGTGCCGGCGGCGGCGGCTTTATGATGTTTGTTGTCGATCCGGAAAAAAGGTTAAGCGTAATAGATGCCCTTAACCAGTTTAACGGTAAAATAATGCCTTTCCATTTTAGCGAAGGCGGTTGCCATGGTTGGAAAATTTATAATTAAAAAATAAGATATGCTATCTATAGTAGAAGAACAGCTAAAATCAACCTCGTAATCTTTACCTGCCTGCAAAAACATGCCATTTTTAGGTTTACGGCAATCGCAGTTATCCTCGTCGAGATGCGGGCAAACGTAGAACCTGTCGATGTGGCCACCCGTAAGCTCGTTTATTTTGGCATTGATCTCGAAAAGATGTTCGATAGAGAGCAGCCCGCGGCCAACGCATCGTTGATTGGTAACCACCAATATCCTTTCGAAATAATTGACGGCCGACTGTAAAAAATCTTCTATCCCGGGCAGGATCTCTATCTGGTCGAAATCCAGCACATAGCCGTTATCGATCTTCTTATTCAGCACACCATCACGGTCGAGGAAAAGGGTATCGAATTTTTTATTTGATGACATCTTTAAAAATTTCTTGCGCCCTGTAAAAATCCTCGGGTATGCCAATATCAATAAAAGATGCGTCGAAGGTTTTGCTGTATGCGTTTATTTCGTTCAGCTTGTTTT
>JABDAU010000118.1:0-3985 GCA_013289045.1 Bacteroidota bacterium
TATGGCGATTTGGGGATATATAAAAATGAGCACATCGAAAAACTGAAACACATAACTGATTTCATATATGCGCATGGCGCTGTTGCAGGCGTGCAGCTGGCGCATGCGGGCCGCAAAGCGAGTCATGAAGTGCCCTGGAAAGGTAATGCGCAGATCCATCCCGATCAGCCTAATGGCTGGCAGGCTTTGGCGCCGAGCGCTGTGGCATTTACCCCAAGTGAACATCCGCCGGTTGAGCTGGATAAGGCCGGGATAGAAAAAATAAAGGCTGACTTTAAAGCTGCCGCCGCAAGGGCATTAAAAGCAGGGTTTAAGGTGATTGAATTACATGGCGCGCATGGATATCTGATCCATGAGTTCCTGTCGCCTATAAGCAATAAACGTACGGATGAATATGGTGGATTATTTGAGAACCGGATCCGCTTTTTGCTGGAGGTAATAGCTGAAGTGAAAGAAGTTTGGCCGGAAGATCACCCGTTATTCCTTAGGATCTCGGCATCCGACTGGACGGAAGGCGGCTGGACAATTGAAGATTCGGAAGCTTTGGCGAAGATCGTTAAAGAAAGAGGTATCGACCTGATCGATTGCTCATCGGGCGGTAATGTGGCTACAGCTAAGATCCCGGTTGGGCCGGGCTACCAGGTGCCGTTTGCCGAGGCAGTGCGCAAAAACGGCATCCTCACCGGCGCGGTAGGTATGATAACAGAGCCGCTGCAGGCCGACAGCATTATCCAAACCGGCCATGCCGATGTGGTATTCCTCGCCCGCGAAATGCTGCGCGACCCGTATTTCCCGCTAAGGGCGGCTCATCAACTGGGCCATGAGGTAAAATGGCCTGCGCAATATGAGCGCGCTAAATGGTAAGAACCATGATTTAACAGATTTAAAGGATTTTAGGATATTAAAAATTATTCACATCCGGTTAATCTTTTTAATCCGTTAAATCCTGGTACATTGTTGATTTATATAACAAAACACTAATTTTACATCACATAAACTCTAAAAGTAAAAAACTTATGAAACGTACAGCAAAAGCACATTGGACCGGTAACCTGATGGAAGGCAAAGGCGGCATCACCACCCAAAGCACCATCCTTAACGATACGCAATATTCATTTAAAACCCGCTTTGCGGATGGCATCGGTACCAACCCGGAAGAATTGATCGCCGCTGCGCACGCCGGTTGCTTTACCATGGCTGTGAGCGCTACACTGGCACAGGCCGGCTTTACTGCCAATGACCTGGCTACTGAAGCTGTGCTGGATCTGGACCTGCAGAACCTTGTGATCAACGGCATCCACCTGTCGCTTACCGCATCGGCAATTGATGGCGTTTCGGAAGAAAAATTTAAAGAAGTAGCCGAAGGTGCAAAAGCAAATTGCATCGTGTCAAAATCATTGAACGTGCCTATTACGCTTGATGTAACTTACGCTTAAGTAACACATGTTAGTTAATGAGTAGTCCTGAAATAGGTTGACTATTTTGATTACACAAACATTGATAAAAAAGCTCAAACATCCACCAAAGATGTTTGAGCTTTTTTGTTGTATGACTTTAGTTTGATTTCTTTTTGCTGATGCATCTGAACAGGCGTTAACATATGGCAACTCAGATGCGGCCTGCTGTTGTTGTAGATTCTGATGCTTTGAGCCGTTTGATGCATTGCTTCGTTAATATTATTTAGTTGTTCTGATAAACCAAACTCGTCTTTAAGAATTCCGTTCACACGTTCAGCAATGGCGTTTTCGTAAGGATCGCCATTCTCTGTCATGCTGATGGTGATGCGATTGTCTTTTAGGTAGTCCGTGTAAAGCTTGCTGCAATACTGTAACCCCCTGTCCGAATGGTGGATGAGTGCCTGATCGTTATATTTCCTGTTCGCTATTGCCATTTGCAAAGCTTTTAATGTAGATGCTGCCTCCATGTTCCCACATAGTTCATACCCCATGATCTGCTTGGAATAAGCATCGGTGATTAAGTGCAGGTACCCGTGACCATCTTCATTTGTATCGATATAAGTAATATCAGCCACCCATACTTGTTCAGGGCGGACAAGTTCTATATCCTTAATCAGGTTAGGATATTTGCGCATCCAGTGCTTCGAGTTAGTGGTAACTGTATATCGTCTTCTTTTGCCAACCAACAATCCTTCAATCCTTAGCAACTGAAACAACTTGTCTCTGCCGATAGCAAGCTCATCTTTCAGCAGGTAATGCAACTTTCGGGTTCCCAGCCGTGGCATCTGCCGGCGCACGCCAAGCACTAAAGCCTTGGCCTGTTGTTGCTTGTTTACCACTGAACAATGTTGGGTTTGTGCTTTGTAATAAGCTTGTTTGCTATAGCCAAACAACTCACAGAACATATTTACTTTTCTTGGGTAGGTTCTGGCAAGCTCACGGATTGTTTGGCTTCGTCTTTTTTTAAGATGCTGATCCCTTCTTCTTGTTCAGCGATCTCAATCAGCTTTTCATAAGCAACCAGCTTCAGTTTAGCATCTGCCAGCTGCTTCTCCAGGTCTTTAATACGTTGCTTTTGTGGGTCTTTCATCGGGCGGCCCAATGCTCCTGCCTTTGGGTAGTGCAATTTACCATACCTGCGGCACCATTCCAACAGTCGGGAGTTGCCCTTTATGCCATACTTAGCCTGGATCTGGTCTTTGTTCAAAGAACCCCGCTCATACTCGGCTACCACCGACCGTCTGAAAGCCTCGCTATACTTTAATTGCGGGGCTTCTCCTTTTACTTTAATTACTTGGTAACTCATTTCGTTGACTATTTATTAGTCAACTTTTTTCAGGACGTGACATAAATAGAAAATGCCCCGTACCAATCGGGGCATTTTTTGTTTAGGAATGGTCGTTTTCGCATAGCAAACCGATCGGACGATCGTTAATTTTCCCGGGTGAATTATTATTACCCCGACCAGTAACATTTTCCCCCATAAAGCTGTCTTAGATGTTAAATAACCCAGGGAAATCGCTTTTAAAAATTCGCTTTAACTGTAGCTGGTTTTAGTTCCCCTCTCAAGAGGGGATCTTTAAAAATAACGCATTTTAAAAGCGATTTCCATGTTAAATAACCTTAAATTTCTTAAAAACTTAGCGCTTTTGCTTAAATAGCATATATTTATAATCTCAATAAAAATTATCACTTATGACCTCCAAACACTTTAAAGCATTAACATTGACTTTTGCATTATTATTTATTGCAATAAGTTCATTTGCACAACTGAGGCTGCCGCCAGGTTACTACTGGAAACAGCTTCCGAACGGATTACAGGTACTGGTTATTGAAAATAGTAAGGTTCCTCTCGCCACTGTAGAGATCGCCGTAAAGAATGGCTCATTTACCGAAGACTCGGTTTATAATGGTCTTTCGCACCTTTTCGAGCATATGTTCTTTAAGGCCAATACCGCTTACCCTACACAGGAAGTTTTTCTGAAACGTACGCAGGAACTTGGCGCCATATGGAACGGCACCACCGGCGATGAACGCGTAAATTACTTCTTTACTTTCGACCGTGATAGCTTGCAGGGCGGTTTGAAGTTTTTGAACGCGGCCATCCGCTTCCCTATTTATCGTGTAGAAGACATGAAGAAGGAACGTGTTGTGGTTGATGGTGAATTTCAACGCGGCGAGAGCAGCCCGGGCAATGTGCTTTATTATGCCATGAATAAAAGACTATGGGGAGACCTTTATACACGTAAAAACCCAATAGGTATACACGAGATCATCAATACGGCCACACCTGAAAAGATGATGACCATCAAAAACAAATACTACTACCCGAACAACAGCTTGCTGACTATTTGCGGAGACGTACACCATGAAGAAGCATTTGCAATGGCCGAAAAAATATTTGGCGACTGGCAGAGCAGCGGTTACGACCCGATACAGAAATACCCGATCCCTGCATTTCCGCCGTTAGCCAAAACCGATTACTTTATAAAAGAATCGACCATTGCTCAAACACCATTTATGATGTT
>JABDAU010000118.1:3995-6017 GCA_013289045.1 Bacteroidota bacterium
ACCATCGTCTCGTACGGCTTTTGCTGCGCAAACGCGGGCTTTATATTTCCTATTGCCGCTGATGTGTTCTCAACCATGACAGGCCTTAACTCATCAAAATTGCAACAGGCTTTAGTAAACACAGGCCTGGCCAGCAGCGTAGGGGTGAGCTATCAAACAGAACGCTATACCGGCCCGATCAGCATATTCGTTGTTCCGAACCCAAGCAAAATTAAAGAGTGCTATGCAGAGCTGATGCACCAGATAAGCATGTGGGATAACCCGGATTACTATACCGATGCCGAATTGGCCGATGCAAAAGCCATATTGCAGCGTGATGACCTTCGCGCTAAAGAAAAACCATCATCGTTACCAAGCCAGGTAAGCTACATGTGGTGCAGCGCATCGCTAAATTATTATACTGATAATATCGACAACTATCAGAAAATAACCCGCGATGACATTAAGCATTACCTGGAAACTTATGTGATCAACAAGCCATACGTTGCCGGTATGATCATCAGCCCCGACCTGAACAAAACAGTTAACGCAAGTTCATTTTTCGTAGCTAAATAAATTTAAATCTTACCACGATGAAAAAATATATAATTGGCCTGCTTGCAATAGCGGCAATAGGAAATATAAAGCCCGCGTTTGCGCAGCAAAAGCCGTACGAGACGATGGTTGACGGTGTAAAAGTAATTGTACAGCCAAGCGGTAACGATATTGTTGAGGTACAAACCATTATACGCGGCGGTGTACAAAACTATGGTGCAGATAAACAAGGTATAGAGGCTTTGGCCATGCGCGGCCTTACCGAATGCGGGACTTTAAAGCGCGACAAAAACAGCTTTAAAGATGCGCTGGATAAAGTTGACGCCACGGTTTACGGCAGCGCCGGTAAAGATTTTTCGGTGATCAGGATGAATTGTATTAAGGGCGACCTTGATGTGGTATGGCCTTTGTATGCCGAAGCGATCACCCAGCCGAAATTCGATACTACTGAATTTCACCGTATAAAACAGGATGCGCTTACCCAATTGAAATCAATGGATTCGCAGCCGGATTTTGCGATAGATAAAATGGCTAACGACATTGCTTTTAAAGGCCGCAGCTATTCTGAATTGCCACAGGGTACCCCTGATGTGATAAAAGGCCTTACCGCCCAACAGGTAAAGGATTATTATAACTCCATACTTACCCGCTCACGCATGTTCATTGTAATAGTAGCCGACCTGCCACAAGCTGATATTGAAGCGAAAGTAAAAAGCATGCTGGAGAACGTTAAAAAAGGCTCACCGTTCCAGTTTAAAACGGATTTCTTCAGGGTTTACCAAAACTCGTTCAATGCCGAGGACAGGCAACTGGCTACTAACTACGTTGAAGGCGTAACCAGCGGCCCGGAGCTGAATGCACCTGATTTTTACGCGTTCCAGATCGCGTTCAGCATTTTCTACGACAGGCATTTCCTTGACGTACGTACCAAAAACGGCCTTTCATATGCACCGCAGGTGTTCTTTAACCAGGGCGCTACCACTACAGCCAAATTCAGGGTATCAACCACCAAACCGAATGATTACATAGCGGTATTTGATAAACTGGTTGACAGTACCAAAAAGTTTGGCTTTAACCAAAGCGAGCTGGCGAATATGAAACAAACTTTCCTAACCGGTTTTTACTATAAAAACGAAACCAACGCTGCGCAGGCATCATCCATCGCTTCGAATGAAGTATTGCATGGTGATTGGAAACGTTCGATAAACCTGATAGACAACGTTAAAAAGCTTACTGTTGAAGACATTAACAATGCCTTTACCAAATACATAGGCAGCATTGTATGGGTTTACCAGGGCGACCCGAAAAAGGTTAACCCGGTGTTGTTTAAGAACGGCACTTTACACCAGGCTGATAACCCGGTTACTAATTAGAGATTAGTTGATTAGAGATTAGAGATTAGAGATTAGTGAGGAAATAAAAATAGCGATGGGTTTCAAACCCATCGCTTTTTTGTTTTAAAATGACCCGTCATGGCGAGGAACGAAG
>JABDAU010000118.1:6027-7309 GCA_013289045.1 Bacteroidota bacterium
ATGCAAATCGAGGGAGCAACGAGCTTGTTAATGACGTTAATTAAAAATCATCCGTTTACTTGAATGTAAAACGCAGGGGTGGCTTCGTTCCTCGCCATGACGCTCTTATAAAAGATTCTTCCAGCTCACCAGATCTCCAATGATCCTGTCCAACTGTTCGGCAGGAACGCGTTCCTGCTGCATGGTGTCGCGGTAGCGGATGGTTACGGAGTTATCTTCGAGCGTTTGGTGGTCTACAGTGATGCAGAAAGGTGTGCCTATAGCATCCTGCCTGCGGTAGCGTTTGCCTATGGCGTCTTTTTCCTCGTATTGCAGGTTGAAATCCAGTTTCAGGCGGTCCATTATTTCGCGTGCTTTTTCAGGCAGACCGTCTTTTTTGGTCAGCGGGAAAATGGCGGCTTTAACAGGGGCCAGGCATGGGTGCAGTCGTAATACGGTGCGGCTGTCCTGCTTTTCTTCGGTGCTCAGGTCTTCTTCCTCATAAGCGTTGATCAGCGTAAGCAGGAACATACGGTCGAGGCCTATCGAGGTTTCGATCACGTAAGGCACATAATTGCCATACGGTTTTTCCGTATTGGGATCAACCTCAGGATCGAAATACTGCATTTTTTTGCCGGAGAACTTCTCATGCTGGCTCAGGTCGAAATCGGTACGGCTGTGAATGCCTTCCACTTCTTTAAAGCCGAATGGAAATTCAAACTCGATATCAAAAGCAGCATCGGCATAATGCGCCAGCTTGGTATGCTCGTGGTAGCGGTATTTTTCAGGCGCAGTGCCTAAGGCCAGGTGCCATTCCAACCGTTTGGTTTTCCATTGGTCGAACCATTCCTTTTGCGTGCCGGGGCGAACGAAAAATTGCATCTCCATCTGCTCAAATTCGCGCATGCGGATAATGAACTGACGTGCAATTACCTCGTTACGGAAAGCCTTGCCGATCTGCGCGATACCAAAAGGGATCTTCATACGGCCCGACTTCTGCACGTTCAAATAATTCACAAATATGCCCTGTGCCGTTTCCGGGCGCAGGTAAATGGTGTCCGACTCATCGGCAACGGCGCCTACCTGCGTGCTGAACATCAGGTTAAACTGGCGAACGTCCGTCCAGTTGGCGGTGCCGCCAAGAGGATCAACGATCTTATGTTCAATGATCAACTCGCGCAGTCGTGGCAGGTTCTCGGCCTTCAGCGCGTTATCCATTTCAAGCTGCAGCTCTTCGGCCAGGTCGGTTTTACCTTCCTCGTCGTATTTGGCAATGCGGTCTTCCAGCAGCTGATCGGCGCGA
>JABDAU010000119.1 GCA_013289045.1 Bacteroidota bacterium
CTGAATAAAAACTACGCGCTCATCATCAGCACAAACGCAGGTTTGTGGCGATATATGATAGGCGATACCGTACGCTTTACATCGCTTTCGCCATTCCGCATCCAAATTACCGGCCGCACCAAGCATTTTATCAATGCCTTTGGCGAAGAATTGATCATCGACAATGCCGAACGCGCACTTGCCGAAGCCTGCTCGCAAACCGGCGCCATCATTCGTGATTATACCGCCGCGCCCGTTTACTTTAACGGCAACAATAACGGGGCACATGAATGGATCATCGAGTTCGAGCAAAAACCTGCTGAGTTTGCACGCTTTACCGATCTGTTGGATGAAACGCTGCGCCGCCTCAACTCCGATTATGACGCCAAGCGTTTTAAAGATATGGCGCTTCGCCGGCCAATAATTCATAGCGTTGTCGAAGGCACATTCTTTAGCTGGATGAAGGAAAGAGGTAAGATCGGCGGTCAGCATAAAGTGCCGCGCCTGGCCAATAACCGCGAATATGTCGACAGTATTTTAAAAATGATGGAAGTTGTAGCGTAAGCATAATAACCGTCGTATTAGTCCGTTAGAATGTCACTAAATCGATAAACATAACCAAAAAGATATGAGAAGAGTTGTACAATTACTGTTATTGTTATCCATTATTTCATGCCTGTATGCCTGTAGAAAAGACAACGTAACCAGCACCAATATCACAGGCACATGGGAGCTGCGCTTTGCATTCAACGGCACCTCATCGCAAACCTACCCGGCGGGGAATGGCAGCACTTATACCTTTACTAATAACACCTTCAGTCAAAACCAGGGAACTACAGTGGTAAGCCAGGGTACTTATACCATTAAAAGCAATGCGGTACAGATAAATGATGTTTCTTACAAAGAGTTATTGCTGAACGGCGCCAGCACCGGCCAGGTAATACAGGTGCAGGACACTACCTTGTCGCTTGGATTGGAGTATAATGGCGGTTCAGGCGGGGTTTATGCTAAGATAAAGTAGGGAGTCAAAATCCATTCCCTCCCACGGGGCTACTGTGTGGACACATCTTTTTAACCTTATAATGATATATATATGGCGTTAGTAAGTTAATCAAGTTCTTATTCCTAATATTGCCGTTGACTTTAGTCAACGGGTTAATTTCCAGTCTTTTCGGGCTTTAGCCCAACTATTTCGGCTAAAGCCGTTACTTGATTACTTAGTTCCGTTGACTAAAGTCAACGGCAATATAGAAGATTTCACTACAGTTATAGAGGTGTCCACACAGTAGCCCACGGGGAGAGGTGCAGTGGGTAAGTGTGCAATGGCAGGGAGGGGTTTAGCAAATATGCAAAGTTTAACAAACCCCTTCCTATATCTTCCCAAGGGAAGGAATCACACGAACCGGTGCTTTTAATTCTCTTCAGAGCCTTCTCCTGTTTTTCTAAGCTTCATTGCTTCAGAACTCAATTTCCTCACACTCATGTCATTAAATAGATCTTTTTGCCATGTAGTGTAATCAAACGAATTTGCGTTCACCATCTCCCAAATCTTCACCGCCTCAACAGCCTCCTTTACATCATGCACCCGCAAAATATTTGCGCCTTTGGCCAATGCAATAGCATTCAAAGCCGTAGTGCCGTTAAGCGCTTCATCGGCGGTAATGCCCAGGGTTTTGTAGATCATGTTTTTACGTGATATACCCACCAAAACAGGCAACCCGAGTACATTAAAATCCTGCAGGCGGTTCATTAAGGCATAGCTGTGCTCCGTTTTTTTAGCAAAGCCGAAGCCCGGGTCGATGATCACATCTTTTACACCAGCTTGCTTCAGTTCGTTGTATTTGCTGCTGAAGTAATCGAGCACTTCATCAAAAATATTGTCATACTGTGCCAGCTGGTTCATGGTTTGTGGCGTGCCTTTCATGTGCATTAGGATATAAGGAACCTGTAGCCGCGCGACTGTCGCGAACATATCTTCATCCAATTGCCCGCCCGAAATATCATTGATAATATGCGCCCCGGCCATTATAGCCGTTTCGGCAACCTGTGCGCGAAAAGTATCGACAGATAAAATAGCTTCAGGAAATCTTGCTGCCAGCATTTCGATAACCGGGAGCAGGCGGTCGGTTTCTTCCTGTACGGATATATCATCTGCACCGGGTCGAGACGAATAAGCGCCGATATCCAAAAACGTGGCACCATCGCTCAGCATTTTTTCGGCCTGTAACAGCGCGGCGTTGATGTCCTGCTTGCGGCTGCCTGCATAAAATGAATCGGGCGTGATATTAATGATGCCCATTACCTTTGGCGAACCCACATCAATGAGTTTGCCGCCCGCATTCAGGGTTACTTTTTTCTGAAAAAACGTATCTTTAGCCACGGGGAGAATTTGTTGGAATGTTGTAAAGTTTTAAGGTTGTAAAGTTAACTGTAACTTTGCAAAATAATACATGCTAACATTTCAACGTTCCAACATTAAAACGTTTCAACACTATATTGCTTTGAACAACACATCCGCTGAATTCGATCACGTAATCACGATCTGTAGGAATATCTTCATTAAAAAAACCATCGATTATGGCACCGCCTGGCGCATTTTACGACCGGAATCCATAACCGACCAGATATTTATTAAAGCGCAGCGCATCCGCACGCTGGAAGAGAAAAAGGTATCAAAAGTAGGCGAGGACATCATCGGCGAATACATCGGCATTGTAAACTATTGCGTTATTGCTATGATGCAACTGGAATCTACCCCTGAAACACCTGCCGAACTGGAAGCAGAAGTGGTGAGTGCCATGTACGACGAAAAAGTAAAGGAAACCAAAGACCTGATGTTTGCCAAAAACCACGATTACGGCGAGGCCTGGCGCGACATGCGCATCAGCTCCCTTACCGACCTGATACTGATGAAACTGCTGCGCGTAAAGCAGATAGAAGACAATAAAGGTCAGACTTTGGTTTCTGAAGGCGTAAAAGCCAACTACCAGGACATGCTGAACTATTCGGTGTTCGCGCTGATAAAACTTAACCCGCCGGCATAAATGGGAAAGCAGCATTCGAAAAAGACATCCACATCTGTGTGGGTTTGGATCTGCCGCCTGCTGGTTGGCCTGCTTTTCATTTTCTCGGGATTGATCAAAGCCAATGACCCGCTGGGTTTCTCCTATAAGCTGCAGGAATACTTCGAAGTTTTCCATATCACTTTCCTTAACGGACTGGCGCTTTATATGGCCGTAGTTTTATGCGCGTTGGAAATGATTTTGGGCTTTGCCCTGCTCATCGGCGTACGCGGTAAACAGGTAGCCTGGGGATTGTTGTTACTCATTATTTTCTTCGGCTTTCTCACATTTTACTCGGCTTTCTTTAAAGTGGTGCAAACCTGCGGCTGCTTTGGTGATGCCATCCCGCTAACGCCGTGGGAGTCGTTTAGTAAGGATATGGCGCTGCTATTGTTAGTCATTGGGATATTTAAGCATCGCGCAAGCATTCAGCCTATTTTCAGCCCTAAAAACAGCGACAGGCTGCTGATCGTTGCCGTAATAGGCGCATTTGCATTTGGGTTTTATACTTATAATTTCTCGCCCATCATGGATTTCCTGGCGTACAAGATCGGCGCGAATATTCCCGACGAAATGAAACGCCCGGCCAATGCCCAGCCCGATGTTTATGAGCAAACCTATCACCTTAAAAATAAAAAGACAGGCGCTACTAAGGTGATGAACGATAAGCAATACATCAGCAGCAATATCTGGAAGGATAACAACTGGCAGATAGAAGGCCAGCCGGAATCGCGCCTGGTCAAACAAGGCTTTAAGCCGAAGATAGAAGACCTGTCGATTTATGACAGTCAGCATAACGATTATACCAACGAGCTCATCACTAACCCCTACTATAACCTGGTGGTGGTAGCCTGGGACTTGGATCATACCAATATCGACGCCATTAACCAGATCAACGCCCTTGCGCTCGATCTGCGTGAGAACTTCAATACGCGGGTAGTGCTGCTAACCTCAAGCCCGGCGCCAATGGCTGAGGCATTTGCCAAACAACATCATTTAGTTTTCGAGCTGTTTTATGCTGATGACGTGCCGCTAAAGGAAATGGTGCGCGCCAACCCGGGTGTGCTGCTGCTTAAAAATGGCACGGTGATAAATAAATGGCATTATCACAGGCTGCCGAAATACGATGAACTGGTAAAAGATTATTTCAGAAAATAATGGGATTGATATTTTTTACCGGGTTTATGGGCTGCGGAAAAACCAAATGGGGCCACAAATTGGCCGGGCACCTCGGCTATGAATGCATTGACCTTGACCATTTACTGGAAGCGCAAGTAGGGATGACGATAGCCGAATATTTCTCCAGCTTCGGCGAAGATGCTTTCCGCAAGCTGGAATCGGATGTGCTGAAGCTGACGGAATATCCTGAGAACACGGTAGTCTCCACAGGCGGTGGTTTGCCCTGTTTTTTTGATAATATGGAATGGATGAATGCCCATGGTAAAACCGTCTATATCAAGCTTTCGCCTAAAACACTGGTCGACCGGTTGGAGAAGGGTAAAGCCAAACGCCCGCTGCTGCGCGATAAGCATGGCGACGAGTTGCTGGACTTCATCACCCTTAAGCTAAGCGAACGCGAACCTTATTACCTGCAGGCAAAATACATTGCCAACGGTATAGATATGAGCGTGGAATACCTGGAACAGCTCATCGCTGCTGTGTAGCTCCATAAACTGCAAATTGCTGAAAACCATTGCAAATATTTATTGTTGCTCACTTTATGGACCACAACGTGTATTTGTTAGCGACCGATCCCAAGAATCCATGCAGAGATGTCATTCATTCCAGAGACACAGGTCTTAAGATCAGGGTATTTTGCCTCAGCGATGAGCGATTTAGCCCGCACGAGAACGAGATACAGCTATTTGGCTATGCCAACGAGAAGCTGTATGCCTTTGAAACCATCAACATTTCTGCCGAGGATGCCCTCGACGTGGTAAGCGCCATCCAATGGTATGCAGACTACGTGGGCGAACCCGAAATGGAAATTCTGCCTGAAGACCCGCGCGCGGGTCGCGAAATTGCTATGTAATCCGCTGAAATACATTTTATTAGCTATTGTTTATCTGGTGCATCTTCGTATATTTGATATCAATCAACACCAAAAATTCACCAATAATCAGATCCATTATGCCTAAGTATGTAATTGAACGGGAAATTCCCGGCGCAGGTAATCTTACGGCCGATCAGCTGAAATCTATTTCGCAAACCTCATGCGGAGTGCTGAGCAATATGGGCCCGCAAATACAATGGGTAAACAGCTTTGTAACCGGCGATAAAATTTATTGTATCTACATCGCCCCGAATGAAGAAATGGTGCGCGAACATGCCTCGCAAGGCGGTTTTCCGGCAAATTCAGTGGCAGAAGTAATGACGGTAATTGACCCTACTACAGCAGAGTAATTATTTTAGCCTTTCTCAATCTGCCCGGTATACCAGGCCAATTTTTCTATTATGTAATCCATCGGCAGGTCCTCGTTGGGATCTATCTGCACCGATTCATATTTATCCTTTGGTTTTGCACCCGGCGCAAATTCTATCAGACTTTTATCCAGGCAAAAGCCGAGCATCAGCTTTTTTTGGTTGAGCCATAAGTAACCCAGTTTTTTCCCTTTATAAGTGAAGAATGGGATCTGGAATTTCCGTTCGTGGCAAATACTGGGATTGTAGCGCAATATCACATCCTTCAACGCCAGCAGGCAGCTTTGGTACGGTTCGGGTTTGGAGAGATAATAAGACTCAAGCGTAGTGGCTGACATTAATTAGCAGATCTGGTAGATTAAAGTTACAAATTAATCATCCGCTTCTTCCGAAACATCCTCGCCAAAGTGGATGAGATTACCGCTGTTATCCAGTATGCTGAATTGCTTCATTTCCCACGGTTTTATTTCAAGCTTGCCTTCGGGATGGATAACGCCTTGCGGCTCGTATTCAGCGTACAGTTTGTCTACTTCTGTTACATTGATGTAGCAGCCGGTGTTCTTCGCTATTTCGGCATTATCACAAGGCCAGAAGTGCAGGTTCATGCCATCGCGACTGAAGATGAGATACCCACCCCAGCTGGAATGGAAGGTAAAGCCTAATTTTTGGGTATAGAAATTTATCGTTTCCTGCTCATTTAACGATGCTAATATGGGTACGGCGTATTGAAACATATGAGTAGTATTTTGTGATGCTCAATATCGGGATCAGACCTATTAAATATCTACTTCTCCTTCGAAAACGCGCTTGGCAGGCCCTTCCAAAAATATATTGCTGAATTTGCTGCCGTCGTTGTCAAAGCGGACATTTATATCCCCACCTAAAACTTTTATAGGCGTCGCAATATGGCCGGTTTGCCCGTTGTGCTTTGCCATGGCAAGCGCCACAGCTGTTACGCCGGTACCGCAGGCATAGGTTTCATCTTCAACGCCGCGCTCAAAAGTGCGCACGAAATAGCCGTCATCATTCGGCTCCACAAAATTTACATTGATACCTTCTTTGTGGTAAGTATCATTATTGCGGATAGCGTAACCTTCCGAGTAAACATCTTTATCTTTCAGCTCGTTTGCTAGGGTTACATAATGCGGCGAGCCGGTGTTAAGCACGTATGCATCGCCATCATTTTTAATCGTATCTACATCTATCATCTGCAGGCTTACCCAATCGCCGGCCTCATTGATCCGCGCGAAATGCGGACCATCAACCGCCAAAAAAGTAGTTTCGTTCTCGATGATCTCCAGGTATTTCGCAAAAGCCACAATGCACCTGCCGCCATTGCCGCACATGCTGCTGGGAGCGCCGTCGGCATTGTAGTATACCATCTCGAAATCATATCCCTCTAAATTTTGCAGGAACATGATACCATCGCCGCCGATACCAAAACGGCGATCGCACAGGCTTTGGATCAGTTGTGGGTTATGGTGGTTAACCGTGTTTTGCCGGTTATCCACCATAATAAAATCGTTGCCTGCGCCCTGGTATTTATAAAAATGAAGTTTCACTTATGTATTGCGTTGGTATAATACGCAATATTAAAAATAAGCACGCGGACTACAGTTATGATAAAGTAAATTTTATTTAAGAACTGGTTTTCAATTTTGTAGCAAATTGTGGCTTTAGCCACAATTGAGTTATTGATCACTCCGCCCCATAAATGGGACGGCAATTGGTGAAAAGCATTTTTAATGTTTTGTTATTTTTTCTAATTGCCGTTTGGCTTCAGCCA
>JABDAU010000120.1 GCA_013289045.1 Bacteroidota bacterium
CAGCAGATTATTCGGTACAGATCAATTACCTCGAGCTATTGCTCGACTTGCCATGGAACGAGTTCACCAAAGATAATTTCGACCTGAAACGTGCCCAGAAGATCCTGGATAAAGACCATTTCGGCTTGGATAAGGTAAAACAACGTATCATCGAATACCTGGCCGTGCTTAAATTAAAGCACAATATGAAGGCCCCTATATTATGTCTTGTTGGCCCTCCGGGAGTTGGTAAAACTTCGCTGGGCAAGTCTATTGCAAAGGCTTTGGGCCGTAAATATGTACGTATGGCTTTGGGCGGTATCCGCGATGAGGCGGAGATCCGCGGGCATCGTAAAACATATATTGGTGCAATGCCTGGACGTATCATCAGCTCTATTAAAAAAGCGAATGCTGCCAATCCTGTGTTTATTTTGGATGAGATAGATAAAGTAGGCAATGATTTCAGGGGAGATCCGTCATCAGCGTTACTTGAGGTACTCGATCCTGAGCAGAACAGCACTTTTTATGATCATTATGTCGAGCTGGATTTCGATCTTTCCAATGTAATGTTCATCGCTACAGCGAATTCGCTGAGCACCATACAGCCCGCCCTGCTCGACCGTATGGAGGTCATCGAGGTAAATGGCTACACCATTGAGGAAAAGGTTGAGATAGCCAAACAACATCTCGTGCCAAAACAACGTGAGGCACATGGCCTGAAAGCTAAAGATGTAACCCTGAAAAATGATGTGCTGGAAAAACTGATAGTGGATTATACCCGCGAATCAGGCGTTCGTGCGCTTGATAAAAAGATAGGTTCTGTAGTACGCGGCCTTGCCAAAAACATCGCCATGGAAGAACCCTATAATCCTAATGTAAGCAAAAAAGATCTCGAAAAAATATTAGGCGCACCGATATATGACAAAGACCTGTACGAAGGCAATAACGTAGCAGGTGTAGTAACCGGCTTGGCCTGGACACAGGTAGGCGGAGATATCCTGTTTATAGAAGCCAGTTTAAGCCCCGGCAAGGGCAGAATGACTTTGACAGGCAGTTTGGGTGATGTAATGAAGGAATCGGCCGCTATAGCATTAGCTTATCTGCGTGCGCATGCTTCAGTTTTTAATATCAACCAGAAAGTTTTTGAGCAGTGGGATATTCATATCCACGTTCCGGCAGGCGCCACGCCAAAAGATGGCCCTTCCGCTGGCGTAACTATGCTTACAGCGCTTACATCGGCATTCACACAACGTAAAGTAAAACCGCATCTTGCCATGACAGGTGAGATCACATTACGTGGTCGCGTTTTACCGGTTGGCGGTATCAAAGAGAAAATACTGGCTGCAAAGCGTGCCAATATCAAAGATATCATCCTATGCAAATCAAACCAGAAAGATATCCTGGAGATAAAAGAAGATTATATCAAAGATCTGCAATTCCATTATGTGACCGATATGCGTGAAGTGATCAGTCTGGCGTTATTGGAACAAAAGGTAGATGATGCAATTGATCTGACTGTAAAAGAAGATGTTCATCCTGTATTGAATTAATTAGATCGGGTGTTACGAAACATTTTAGCAAAGAATATCGTAATATGCCCAATCTGTCAACCAATAAAGTGAACAAATTCATCATATGAGCAGCCCTATTGCTAAAATTTTACTTGTACTGGTCATAATTCTTTCTATCCGTCTCTGCGCTAAAGCACAGGACAGCTTATATACTCCAAGAGATACTAATAAAGTAGTGGTAGTGGTTACGCCCGGTCAGCAATACAACAAAAAACCGGTAAAAAGGCGTACTGCGCCGCCAACGTCTGAGCGCAGCGGCATAAATTATGGCAATGATACCACTTATACAAAGCCGATAAGAACTAATACAACTGATTACAGTACAACTGCCCCCACTACTTCTGAAAGGACAGGTTACCAGGATTATTTACATCCTGATCCGCCAAAGCCGCATTCACAATCAAACGCAGCCGTTGGGGCTAATGGTGTGCGTACGCCTGCACCTGTTCCTGCACCTGTAGTTACCACACCTGCAATTACTAATCCGGCAGACGGAAATGCAACGGTTGGTTCATCCGCATCATCAAACACCACAACTACTACTACAACAACCACGTTACCAAACGGACAGAAAAAAATAAGCGTTAAAAAAACGGATACGGTATACATCATGAAAACTGATACGATCTATAAACCATTAAAGGACGATAAAACCCGCAGCATGAAGGCAATTTATGCAGAGGTTGGCGGCCCGGGCTTAGCAATATCCTTAAACTATGATGCCCGCTTTAATGGCGCTGAACGTAAAGGGTTAGGTTTTAGGGTTGGCGCTGGCTATTTTAGCGATAACTATGGCAATACCGTATTCAGTATACCAATACAGGTGAACTATTTGCTCACCAAGGACGAAAATAACTTTGTGGAAATTGGTGGTGGTACTACTTTTCTTAATTCAACCGGTAACAATAAAGGCAGAACCTTCATATTCGACAAGGTAACAGGCTTTATCGGCACTGCAACGCTGGGCTATCGCTACCAGCCTGTGAACCATAAATTAAATTTTAGAATAGACTTTGTACCAATATTTTACGACGAGGGCATTATTTGGGCCGGGGGCGTGAGTATTGGGTATAATTTTAAATAGTTTTTGATCAAACGTTAGTTAAGCTCCTGAAAACAGGGGCTTTTTTCTATTTTAGCGCATTATTATCGCCCTGATGAAACTGAGATCAATTATAACATTTGCATTTATTCTGATAACTGCAAACGTTTTCGCGCAAAAAACCTATACTAACGAGATAGGCATACAAACAGACAATGATTCGTACTTGCTGCAGGGATCGGACCGGTATTACACTGATGGGTATTACATGTATTTCCGGCATGCCCTATCAACCGATAATTCCCCTTCGCTGCAGAATAAGGTTTTGGGCTTCGAGTTCGGGCAAAAGATATTCAACCCGCAATCAGGCAGTATTGCTGATCCTTCAGGAGTAGACCAACCCGTACTGGTTGACAGGCCTTTTGCCGCTTACCTATACGTTGGGTCGACGCTTAACCTGCTCTATAAAAACGAAAGCAGTCTGAAACTCAGCGCACAGTTTGGTGTGGTCGGCCCCGCTGCCCTCGGAAAACAGATACAGGATTGGGTACATGATAATTTTGGGTTCTACCATCCAAGCGGTTGGGAATACCAGATCGATAACAACGCGGAACTTAACCTTTCAGCTGAATATAAAAGATTGCTGACAAGGACAGAATCGCTCGACGTATCGCTTGATGCCTATGGTAACTTAGGTAATGGATTTTCAGGGGCCGGGATCGGCCCTATCTTCCGTCTTGGTAATTTCAACCAGCTATTCAATTCGGTAACTACGCAAAGTACTGTTACCCGTAATACCTCAGTGGCGCCCCTTCATAATAACGAAGTATTTTTCTATTACAAGCCAATGCTCAATTATGTGGCTTATGACGCTACCATACAGGGCAGCCTATTTAATAAACGCGCATCTAACAGCACAGAGATCACGCTTGAAAAAGAGCCGTTCATTTTTTCCAATCAAATAGGCGTAGCTTTTACGGCTAACAGGTTTGAGTTTGATATTGCGGCCATTCTGCAAACAAAAACAGACAAGGAAATGCATCTATCCGAGCAATGGGGTACGGTTACGGGATTGTATCGGTTTAGGTAACAGTTCACGGTAGGGATTTAGATCATGGTTCATGGTTCATAGCAGCTACGGTTGTTGGGGGCCTAAGAAAGATACTATGATCTATGAACCATGAACTAAAAGTCACTCACCCCTTTTCTTCCTTCTTTTTTAATTGAATTAAACCTTTTTTGTTCCAGGCGTGCGGCTTTGGATGCTTTGCTCACTTTGGTGGGTTTGCGCACTTTGGGTTTCTTTAGTGCATTCACAAGCAGGTTGATCAGCCTGTCGAGTGCTTTTTCCTTGTTAAGATATTGGCTGCGTTCTTCGTCGCATATTACCTGTATAAGGCCGTCCTTATTAAATCTTGCTTGTAGTTTCTTATTCAATAATTGCTTCTCTTCCTCATCAAACAATAGCGAATCATTCACGGAGAAAAGCAGCTCTACTTTACTTGAAACCTTATTTACATTTTGGCCGCCTTTACCACCGCTACGCGAGGTTTTATAAACTACCTCTTTTTTGAGGCTTTCCTTATTGATCTGCATTTTCCAAATTTAGCAAATGATTGTCAATCGGCATGAGTGATTAAGGAATTCATATCTTAACACACCAAAATCATATAAAATTACTACCTTAGTGGCTCTATGAATACAAACATTGTAGTAGCCATCGACGGTTATTCATCATGCGGAAAAAGCACCATCGCTAAAGCCATAGCCAAAGAGCTTCATTTTATATATGTTGACAGCGGGGCGATGTACCGGGCGGTAGCGCTTTATTTTCTGCGTAATAACATCGATCTCAGCAATGAAAAACAGGTAGCCGAGGCCCTGAAAAACATTCATCTCAATTTCAATTCAAGGGACTACGAAACGCATATCACGTTGAACGACGAGGAAGTTTCGGAGGAGATCCGCCAGATGCCCGTTTCAGAAAAAGTAAGCACTGTAGCAGCTATACATGCCGTGCGCGTTGAAATGGTAAAACAACAGCAAAGGATGGGTAAATCTAAAAACATTGTGATGGATGGCCGTGATATCGGCACAGCGGTATTCCCGGACGCCCAGGTAAAATTCTTCATGACCGCAGACCCGAAGATCCGCGCTGAAAGACGCCATAAGGAACTGCTACCGAAAAATCCGGAGATCACCCTGGAAGAAGTATTTGAAAACCTCGCCCACCGCGATTACCAGGATACTACACGTAAAGAAAGCCCATTGGTGCGCGCGGATGATGCGATCATACTGGATAACACCGATCTCACCCAAAAGGAGCAACTCCTATTTGCCCTAAGCAGGATAGAGCCATTTTTGAACCAGTAATGAACCAGGATTTTTAACTATTAATTTGTTTTTAAAGGTGTTAAAGAGGACTTCGCCGTTAAACGGATTTAATAGATTTTCAGGATAATTTTATTATGCGCTGAAAGATGTTTCTGTTTAGCCTTCTATCGGTCATTTAATTGAGCAATTGCAATCTCATCGGTGAAATCTTTTCCAAATCTGTGAAATCACCCAATAAATTTCTCCGCCTTCACCCCAAACCTGGTCAAGAAATCAACCCCTTCATCACTGGGTAAACCTTTATATTCAGCGTACGAATTTTTAAAATAAACCTCTTTTATCCCAGCCGAGAAAATTAGTCTTGCACAAGGCAGGCATGGTGATAATGTGGTATACATTACTGCACCCTCCAGTTTGGCGCCATTTTTCACCGCGTAAAGTATCGCATTCTCTTCCGCATGCAAAGCCAGCGAACAACTGCCGCGTGCATCTCGGGGGCAACCCGTTTCAGGCCACTCCTCGTCGCAATTATGCGTGCCGGATGGTGGCCCGTTATAGCCTATAGAGATAATCCTGGTATCGCGCACTAATACAGCCCCTACATGTGCTTTTATGCAGTGCGAGCGCTCGGCAAGGTCGGATGCCAGGTTCATGAATATATGATCGAAACTGGGTTTAGTTGAATTCATTGGTGCAATCGTTCATTAGTTGATTGGTAAATATCGTAAAATAAAAATGTTCATTAATTCATTGGATTAAACACCAATGAACTAATGAACAAATAAGTTAATGAACTAATATTAATGTCCGCCCTTTACTTCAACAGCGTCAAAATCAATACCCTGTGCTTTTAATGCAGCTTTAGCTTTTATAGCATAAAATGCAAGGTAAGCAAAGCAGGCAACCCCTACAAGGTACGACCATTGAATGCCTAACAGACCATCTTTAGCGAGATAACCTTGCAACAGACTGATAAAACCACCACCCATGATCATCATGATCAAAAAGCTTGACCCTTCGTTAGTATGCCTGCCTAAACCGGTAACAGCAAGGGTATAAATACAAGGCCACAGTGTTGAACAGAAAAGGCCAACACTTATAAAGGCAAATACACTCACCATTCCAGATGATAGCATACCGATGAATAATGCTGTTATGGCACAACCTGAAAATATCAATAATTGGCGGGCAGGATTACCGCGACTTAACAAATCAGCTAGAATCAATGCTATAATTACGAATGCGTATATATAAAAAGGTGTTACGTCATGTTGGGCGATCTTATTAACAGCCAAGAAAACTGCAAACGCAATGTATGGCATTATAAATCTCAAGATTTTTTTTGCACCGCCCTTAATATTAAAAGCACCTACAGATGATGTCCACCTGCCTATCATTAAACTAGCCCAATAAAGAGAAATGAAAGGCGCTATACTTGCAGTTGGCGTTCCTAATTTTTCCTTCATAAAGCCAGGCAGGTTACTTGCTGTTGACACTTCTACGCCTACATAAACAAATATGGCTATCATCCCCAGTGATAATTGTAAGTAATTAAAGGCTCCTTTTTTGTCCTTTGTATTTACACCAACAGCGGTATCGGTTGGTGATACGACCGCTTCATCAGTAATTGACTCGATCTTATTAGGAACATTTGAAATCTTAAATATGATTGCCACTATAACAAATAATACTCCTAAAATTAGGTAAGGTATTTTTACAGCGCTAATGCTTGCAACCTGTGTTTTTGCCGATACTGAGCCGAAAATTGCTAAGCTAACAAGTAGTGGGCCTATTGTTGTGCCAAAATTATTTACCCCGCCGGTTAAGCTTAATCTTTGCGAACCGGTTTTAGGGTCGCCTATTGCTACCACGAGGGCATTAGCTGCAATTTGCTGTAATGAAAAACCCAATCCTACTACAAACAAACCACTTATCATTAAAGCGAATGAAGCGGTTTCGGCGGCAGGGTAAAACAACAGTGTACCAAGCGCAGAAAGTATCAATCCGGCAGCTATACCATTCTTATATCCATAGTGGTTAAGAATGTCCCCTTTCCTTTGCTTTTTTGAAGATATAATATATGCCGATGGTGGCCAGGATGACACTGCCGAATATTCCGGCAATTTCCTTTGTATGCGGAGTAACGTCAATATATTGTGAGCCGAAGAGGATGGCGCCTACAAAAACCATATCGCTGCATACCACACCCAACGCCAGGGCTACGCCGGCCTGAAACCCCTTTTCGATAC
>JABDAU010000121.1:0-91 GCA_013289045.1 Bacteroidota bacterium
ACGACCAGTTTGATGAAATGCTGAAGGTTGTAGACAACACCTCGCCATATGCATTGACGGGCTCTATCATCTCGCAGGACAGGTACGCCAT
>JABDAU010000121.1:102-6874 GCA_013289045.1 Bacteroidota bacterium
AATTTTTATATTAATGATAAGCCGACAGGTGCTGTGGTTGGTCAGCAGCCATTTGGCGGTGCAAGGGGTTCCGGCACGAATGATAAAGCCGGTTCCATGCTCAACCTGTTGCGCTGGGTATCGCCAAGGACCATCAAGGAAACTTTCGATCCGCCAAAGGATTACAGGTATCCGTTTCTTGGTTAGTCCATGGACGATGGACCATAGGCCATAGCCATAGCTGCCTTCATGTATAAATTGCTATGGTCTATCGTCTATGGACTTATTTGTATTACCCTATATTTAGCCTCATGCTATTTCACTTCCGCGACCGGTTTCCGCAGTTAAATGCTTATTGGGATAAATACCTGCCTTTTCAAAAGCGAATGGAAGTATCGGCGAAAACTATTTTGCTGGAGGAAGGTGAAAGATCACAAAACTACATTTTTATCGAAAAGGGCTGCGTAAGGGTCTTCTTTAATAATAACGGGGATGATAAAACCGTGCAATTTTTCTTTGAGAACGAGGGACTGGCTTCGCTTGATAGCTTTATGAATGATATACCAAGCCTGTTCAGCATTGAAACGATTGAGCCATCGGTACTCTACCTTCTGCCCAAGAAGCATGTACTTCAATTAATGGATGAAATAAGCCATGAGGCTGCTTTTTCAAAAATGGCGATGCAAATGACAGCGATGCGGCAAATGCACTACATGAATGAATTTATTTCTTCAATCCGCGATACGGCCGAACAACGTTACCAAAACCTGTTACAAGACAGGCCGCATATCATCCAACGCGTTCCGCAACATTACATCGCGTCTTATCTCGGCGTAAGCAAAGTGCACCTTAGCCGCATCAAAAGTAAGCTGGCCAAAGGAAAGTTGCACTTCTGAAAGTTGATAACATATGTTATCGTTAGCCGATTAATGTCTCGCCTACTTTTGTCTTAACAAAAAGATAAAAACCATGAAAGCAGCAGTAATGTATCAAAAGGGCGAAATGCCTCAGTATGTAGATTTCCAGGAACCTATCGCTCAAAATAAGGATGAAATAGTAGTGCGTGTAAAAGCAGCAGCCATTAAGCACCTGGATAAAAGCCGGGCAAGCGGCAAACATTATTCAAGTGATAAGTCAAAAGGTGAAGGCCGTGTGGTAGGCGGTGATGGCGTTTGCCTGCTCGACGATGGAACACGCGTATACGCCATGGGCATAAGCGGCATGGCTGCCGAAAAAGCAGTGATCGATAAAGACCGCATAGTAAAAATACCCGATGGATTTGACGATGTTACCGCGGCCGCCTTGCCTAACGCAGTGATCGGCTCGGCAATGGGCTTAAAATTTAAGGCAGACATTCAGCCGGGCGATGTGGTGCTCATTAACGGCGCCACCAGCTTTACAGGCAGGGTGGCCATACAGATAGCCAAGCACTATGGCGCAAAAAAAGTGATCATAACAGGCAGGAACGTTGAAGCATTCGCAGACCTTAAAGCAATTGGTGCTGATGAAATGATCTCCATAGTACAAGACGATGAACAATTTATAGCCTCCATAAAAGCCATCCACCAGCAAACGCCTATTGATGTGACCATCGATTACTTATGGGGGCACACTGCCGAAATGATACTCGGATGCCTTAAAGGCGATGGCTCATTCTCGAACAAGATCAGATATGTATCCATCGGCAGCATAACCGGCGATACCATCCAGCTATCTGCCGCAAACATGAGGAGTGTAGACCTTCAATTAAGCGGATCAGGCCTGGGCGCATGGTCGAGGAAACAGGTGGGGCAGTTTTTTTCTGAGATCTTGCCGGAGATGTATGAACTTGCGGCAGTTGGGAAACTTAAAGTGGAGACGATTGCAGTGAAGCTGGAAGATATTGCTGAATTATGGAAAATGGAGGTGCCGGGGGGGAAGCGATTAGTTGTAGTTATTTAAAAGTCCATGGACCATAGTCCATAGACCATAGCTAATTCGTTATTGTTTAGGACTATGGTTTTTGGATGGAATTCCGTAGAGCAGTAATCATCTTGATAAGCACTTCATATTCGTCGTAAAGCTTCTTGAAATTTTCATCATGTATAATATTCCTTTTTTGAGCTAAGAATAAGCATGACACGACCTCGATTGCTGATCGTAGCGAATACCCCAAGAAAGTTTTGAAAACTGCATTGGTTTGTCTAGTACAGCCTTCGGCAATATTTAAAACAACCGAATCTGCTGCCCTTTTTATTTGAGATGTAAGGATGAACAATTCGTCTTTAGGAAACGTCTTTGTCAATTGGTTTATTTCATCAGATAACTCCAAAGCCCTGTGCCAAACCTGCAGGTTCTCAAATTTAAAGGCCATATATTTTAAGGTTAAGGTAATTATTATCAATCATGGCTATGGTCTATCGTCCATGGTCTATGGACTATTTAAATCTAAACACCTCCGCCATCTTCGCATTATCATAAGTACTCAGCTTTAGATCGGTTATTACACCTGTTTCAATGCTGTATACCCAGCCGTGTACGCCTAACTGGCGGCCTTTGGCCCAGGCGTTTTGCACGATGGAGGTTTTGCAAAGGTTATACACATTCTCCATTACGTTGAACTCTACAAAGCGGTTGGCGCGCTGTGCTTCGTCTTCAATGGCGTCGAGCTCTGCAGCATGCAGGCGGTAGACGTCTTTTATATGGCGCAGCCAGTTATCTATAAGGCCGAACTGCTGATTGGTCATGGCGGCAGCAACGCCACCACAGCCGTAATGACCGGTTACTATTACGTGTTTTACTTCCAGTACATTCACCGCATAATCCAACACAGAAAGCATATTCATATCCGAATGGATGACCATATTGGCGATGTTGCGGTGCACGAATACTTCGCCCGGCGGCGTATTGGTGATCTGGTTGGCAGGCACGCGGCTATCGGCGCAGCCTATCCACAACACGGGTGGCTTTTGGCCCTTGGCCAGCTTATCAAAATACTGCGGGTCCTCGCTCAGCGATTTTTCAATAAACGTTTTATTGCCTGCAAGCAGGCTTTGGTAGCTGAGATCGGTTTCGGAGGTTTTAGCGCACATGTTTTTAAATGGGTTGTATGGGCAGCAAATATAAATACTTCCTTATAAATTATACCGTCGTGCCGAACTTGTTTGGGCATCCCATCAACCTGGCGGTTCACATGCATGGCGTTTACCTATCTGTGAGGTGCCGAAACAAGTTCGGCATGATTTATCAATTGCTACGCAAATGACAACGAAAACCCTGATGGCACATGCGTCACCTTTATGCCGCTTAAATGCTGCCGCAGCCAGTTCATCATAAATTCGGAGCCGGCTTCTTCGCTGGCGATGTGGCCTATCACGATTAAGCCTAAAACCTTCCCCTCGCCTACCGCGTCGCGCACGTATTCGGCGGTTTCCCATTCAGATATTTCGCCGCAAACCAATACATCAGGCTTAAAATGTTCAATAGCTGTGATCTGGCTTTTGCCGCCTGCCGCGCCGGGCATTAGCAAAATGCTGCTGCATGACTGTGTAAGGTCACCTACAAAGCGCACCTTATCGAGTCCCAATTTTTCCTTAATGTTTTTGATCAGCTGCGCCAGCGTTAAGTTTGGGTTGATGAGGAATGTATTCGAAGTTTGCTGGTATTGTTTCCAATCCAGTTGTGCAATGAGTGATGTGGTTATTGGGTCGGGCACCAGGCGGTGGATATAATCGTGGTTACGCCAGACGGCGATATTGTTATCTTTCAGCAAATTGGCTTTTGTTTGGTAAATGTCATCCTCCTGCAGCCAGCTTACGTCGTCGGTATGGTTATAGAATGTCGGCTCGTGACAAACGATAAAGTTTGCGCCCAGGCTGATAGCTTTTTTGATCACCTTAAACGTAGGGAACATAGCGGTAACGATGCCCGTAACCTTCAAATCCCGACTGCCGGATTTCAGCGTATCCACCGTATTATCCAACACGCCGCCAGGTACGGTTTTAATGAACATATCCATTACCTGGCCAACGGTATAGCCTTCGTCAGTCTTAAACAGTGTACTGGCTTTGCTAATGGCAGGCGCGGCCATGATGGCGGCGGCGGTGAGCGTAATGTCGGTCACAAATTTTCTGCGGGTGTTGTTTTTGGGTGCCATTAAGAGATATTTTAATAAAATATTAAACAAAGCATGCTTATCAGTAATACGCCATACCGGATGGCAATGCCTTTATTATACTGTAATATTTCTTTATTCCTTATAAGGTAAACGCTAATGATTCTTGCAAAAGCAAGTATCAGAAGACAGATTATGCTTATTGCCAGATACATACGACTGAATGGCCATTTCTGCGACTTAAATATCAGTGCAATCATAGCCAAACTAAATATAAGGCCATATATAACGGTATATACAGGCTTTATACCGGGCGATTTAAAAAGAAAAAAGCCGCCATAAAAATACAACGTAGCTAATATGCCTGCACTTAATAAAAATAGTAGCGACATATAGGGAATGTGAGCATTTTTTAAGATCAAAGCAATTATTAGTACTACTGCAAGTATGATCTCAAAAATTTCCGAAAGTTTTAATTTCATTGGTTGTGATAGCGGATGTTCAAATGTAATTAATTGCAACTAAACAATATTGCCGCTTTCGGCGGATAATTACTATTTTTAGCCACTTACACACCAATTAATTATGCTTACAGCGTTGTAAGCCGAAACGATCTCTTATTGTGAACGATAAAATAAAGCTACTCAAACAAAAACAAGCTGAAGCACTTTTAGGCGGTGGCCAGGCCCGGATAGAAAGCCAGCACAAAAAAGGTAAACTGACCGCCCGCGAACGGATCCATTTTTTGATGGATGAAGGGTCGTTCCAGGAGATCGGGATGCTGGTTTCGCACCGTTCGGTTGATTTTGGGATGGAGAAGGAAAAATACCCTGGCGATGGCGTGATCACCGGCTACGGAACGATAAACAGCAGGCTGACCTATGTTTTTTCGCAGGACTTTACAGTATTCGGCGGCTCGTTATCCGAAACGCATGCCGAGAAGATCTGCAAGATCATGGATCTGGCTATGAAGAATGGTGCCCCGGTTATCGGCCTTAATGATTCCGGCGGTGCGCGCATCCAGGAAGGTGTGGTGTCATTAGGCGGTTATGCCGATATATTTTACCGCAATACCATGGCATCCGGCGTGGTGCCGCAGATCTCGGCTATTATGGGCCCCTGCGCGGGCGGTGCGGTATATTCACCGGCCATTACCGATTTTATTTTAATGGTGGAGAATACTTCGTACATGTTCGTCACCGGTCCTAACGTGGTAAAGACCGTTACGCATGAAACTGTCACTTCCGAAGAGCTTGGCGGTGCCGATACGCATGCTACCAAATCGGGCGTTACGCATTTTGCCTGCACCAACGAGATAGATGCCATTGAACATGTAAAGAAATTGCTGAGCTATATGCCGCAGAACTGCGAGGATAGCGCCCCGGCATCGCCATATGAAGCAGCTAACGAGCTTCGTCCTGAATTGAACACACTGATGCCGGAAAACGCCTCGCAGCCCTATGATATGCGCGAAGTGATAGAGCATGTAATAGATGCGGGGTCATTTTTAGAGGTGCATAAGAATTTTGCCGAGAATATTGTGGTGGGATTTGCGCGACTGGCAGGCCGCAGTATTGGCATTGTGGCTAATCAGCCGGCTTTTTTGGCGGGTGTGCTGGATATCCGCTCCTCAACAAAAGGCGCACGCTTTGTACGTTTCTGCGATAGCTTTAATATCCCGCTGCTGGTTTTTGAAGATGTACCGGGCTTTTTGCCGGGCACCGACCAGGAATGGAATGCCATTATCACCAACGGTGCCAAATTGCTCTACGCATTTTGCGAAGCGACCGTTCCGCGTATCACCGTCATCACCCGTAAAGCTTACGGTGGCGCTTATGATGTAATGAACAGCAAGCACATCGGCGCCGACATGAACTTTGCCTGGCCTACTGCCGAAATCGCCGTAATGGGCGCGAAAGGCGCTGCCGAGATCATCTTTAAACGGGAGATCAGCACAGCAGAAGACAAGGAGGCTAAATGGCGCGAGATGGAACAGCTCTATTCCGAAACATTTGCCAACCCCTACCGCGCTGCGGAACGCGGGTTTATTGATGAAGTGATCGTACCGGAAGAAACGCGTGTAAAATTGATCGCGGCATTTAAGATGCTGGAGAATAAGGTGGTGAACAACCCGAGGAAGAAGCACGGCAATATACCGTTGTAGGTACCCCCCTGTTCAGGTGTCCTCACATGAACCTGAATGCCCAAACCGCCGGTTCAAGTGTCTACACTTGAACCTTAATGCCTGCAAGCGTCCACGCTTGCATTTACAAAGCACGTATTAAGCGTAGACACTTAACACTTTACGCAGTCAAGTGTCGACACTTGACCGGGCGGGGTAGGGATACATTATTTCTCAAACCGCGTCAAATCACAAGTCAATCCATCATCCCAATTACCAGTCACCGCCGCTGCATCATAAGTTGAGCGCAAAAACTGCATCAGCATTCCTTCCGGATTATCCGAGCGCTGCACATTTTCATACAGCAGGAAATACTCACCCATCTCGTTACTGTAAAATGCCTCAGGCGGCTCGATGGATTGTTTACCGTAATCATCCGGTGTTGGATAGCAATACGAATAAAATGCCGGGTGCGGGAATTGCGCAGTACCGCCCCAGAAACCTGCGCTGCTTACCTCGTGTGAATAGGCTTCCTGCATCACACGCAACGGCATATTGGGTGCACCGCCCTGGTGCAA
>JABDAU010000122.1 GCA_013289045.1 Bacteroidota bacterium
ATTCACGCCATGGTAACCCACCAATCACCACCCACGTCATTGCGAGCGATAGCGTGGCAATCCTGAAATTTGCATTCACACCATGCTAACCCGCCAACCATCACCACGTCTTTGCGAGCGATAGCGTGGCAATCCTGAAATTTGCATTCACACCATGCTAACCCGCCAACCATCACCCACGTCATTGCGAGCGATAGCGTGGCAATCCTAAACTTTGCATTCACGCCATGCTAATTAAACGATCACTCTTTTATCAATTCTTCATATAGATCATTCCATAAAGGATTCAAAGAATTGATTAGCCTGATTTTTGCATTTTTATTACCGGCTTTGATGCTTTTCTCAGCCGCAATCGCCTCTTCAATATGCGGATAGAAATAATAATAAATCAGCTTATTGCAATTATACTTTGCGCTGAAACTATTGGGATAGGCTTTATTCTTATGCTCCCAAATTCGGCCGATAATGTCAGACGTAACACCGGTATATAAAACCGAATGCTCCTTATTGGTAATGATGTAAACGCACCCTCCGCGTTGGAATACCATATTCTTGATTATAGTTTATGCATAGTTTGTTACCGGTCGCTTTAGGATTGCCACGCTGCGCTCGCAAAGACGTGGTGGGTCAAATGTTATGATGTAAACGCATCCTCCGCGTTGGAATACCATATTATTGCTTATGGTTTAGGCATTGTTCGTTACCTGTCGCTTTAGGATTGCCACATCGCTGTGCTCGCACTGTCCTGCTCACTCCCCGCAATGACGTGTTGGGGTTAGATATTAACTATTTCCCCTGATTAAACACACTTTTCTCCGCCTCCATTTTCTCTACCTCATCCCATTTTCGTGGTGCATCTGCGGACAGCACTGTACAGCCATCCTTACCGATCAGCACATCATCCTCAATGCGTACGCCAATATTCCACCATTTTTTATCGCAGGGACTGCCGGCTGGGATATAAATGCCCGGTTCAACCGTGATTACCATGCCGCTTTGCAGGTTGCCGCCGTATTGACCGCGGTCGTGCACATCAAGGCCAAGGTGATGAGACACGCCGTGCGGATAGTAAGTGCCTAATTCGGCCGCTGTTTTGATAATGCCAAGCTGTATCATACGGGCTGCCATTACTTCGCGGGTTTTCTTTTCCAGGCCGGGATATGGCAATCCATCTTTGCAGAGTTTGAACACCTCTTCCTGCGCATCATAAACGATCTGGTAAATGGCCTTTTGCTCATCTGTAAACTTACCGTTGGCCGGGAAAGTACGGGTAACGTCGGCGGAATAGCCATGATATTCTGCTCCAACATCCATTAACACCAATTGATTATCAAGTTTGGTAGCGTTGTTCTCTTCATAATGCAGGATACAGCCGTTTGCACCAGCGCCAATGATAGGCGGATAGCCTTCATCTTCGGCGCCATTTTTTTTGTGTACGTACAGCATGATCCCTTCCAGCTCACGCTCCGACATTTGCGGGGTTACGGCACGCATGGCCTCGGCATGTGCCCAGGCTGAGATCTGGATGGATTTTTTCAGCAGTACCAGTTCCTCCGGTGTTTTTACTCCTCTCAACTTTGTAGTGGCATTGATATACAGTGAATACCCCGACTGGTTAGCATTGATCTTTGCTTTCACATCAACCAAAGTTGCAGAATCCGGCTTGTTTACCAATTCCTGTATGATCGGGTCATTTTTAAAGTCGGGGTCACCGAGGTTAGGTGTAATATAGTTCATCACCCTCGACAAATTCTGCGGTGTGGTCCGCGTACTGATCAGCTGCAGGCTTTCTTCCAGGTCTTTATTAATGGGTTTCATACCCGATCGGGAAACAAAGCTGCTTACTAAATTACCCAAACTGCCAGGACCGGCATCCGGACTTACCGGCAGATCGCTGCATAATATGGCGCTGAATTTTTTAAGATCAATAGGAAACTTAGCGAAATCCTCACCATTGTAAACCCGCTTAAAGCCCAACTGGCTCTTCACGCCTGCAACGCCCAGCCTGCGGCCTGTCCACTGTTCGCGGAACGGGTCGCGATGACGAACGAAGATCAACTCGTTGTAGCTGCTGTCGCCATCGGCCTGCATATCTTTAAAGATGAATAGCATTGCATCCGGTTCTTTGTAGCCGGAGAAATAATACATATCAGGGTTGGCGTGGTAAACGTAATTTACATCATTGGAGAAAACACGTTCCGGGTAAGCAAATATCACTGCTACCGAGTTTGCGGGCATCAAATCGCGCAGGGCTTGCCTGCGGCCTGCATGGAAATCGGCTGTAAGGTAGTCCGTTGGCTGGTTTACCGGCGGTGTATAAGTTTGCGAAAATACGTTAACAGCGCCGGCCATAAATATGGCCGTTGCCAAAAGTGCTTTGCGTAGGAGTTTCATGCTGATTGGATAAGTGATTGCTTATTAGATGGTTGAGATATCGAATGCAAAATAATAAAAATTTCATTCGTTTACTATGCATAACCGACCACAAATCACTGTTCCACTAATCACTGAAAAATTATTACCTTTGCCAAAATCCACCCATACGATGCAAAATCTCACCCTGCTCGACGGTCCAAAATTTCAAATCACTATACAGCGTTTATGTCGTCAGTTAATTGAGAATCATAACGATTTTTCCAATTCAGCATTGATCGGTATCCAGCCGCGCGGCATTTACCTGGCTAAGCGCGTGGCCGAAGAGCTTCGCAATATATTACCCGAAAGCAATATTTTACAAGGTGACCTGGATATCACCTTTTATCGTGACGACTTCCGTCGCGGCAGCAAGCAACTGGTACCTAATCAAACCAAGATAGATTTCATCATCGAAGGTAAAAAGGTAGTAATGATGGATGATGTATTGTGGACGGGCCGCACCATCCGCGCTGCAATGGATGCCCTGCTGGCATTCGGCAGACCGGAGAAGATCGAGCTGCTCACTTTGGTAGACAGGCGATATTCAAGGCATATACCGGTATCGCCTGACTATGTGGGTATCGAGGTGGATTCCATCGCATCGCAAAAGGTTGTAGTGAGCTGGAAGGAGACGGATGGAGTGGATAAGATAGTTTTACTATCTGAGGGAAAGTAATATTAAACTGTCATCCTGAACTTGTTTCAGGACCTCACAAACAGGTGACCAACATGCGGAAATATGCATGTGAGATGCCGAAACAAGTTCGGCATGACGGTGGGAAGATTGTAAACATTAAAATAAATTCGAAATCGAAAATCCGAGATTCGAAATATAAAGATATGGCAGGACTAAGCACAAGGCATTTATTAGGCATCAAGGATTTAAACCCGGACGATATTCAGCTCATTTTTGAGACTGCTGACACTTTTAAATCCGTTTTGAACCGCCCGATAAAGAAAGTGCCTTCGCTGCGCGATGTGACCATTGCCAATATTTTCTTTGAGAACTCGACCCGTACACGTTTGTCGTTTGAGTTGGCGGAGAAAAGGTTATCAGCCGATGTGGTCAACTTTGCGGCTTCTTCATCGTCAGTTAGCAAAGGCGAAACACTCATCGATACGGTAAACAACATCCTGGCCATGAAGGTGGATATGGTGGTGATGCGCCATCCTTATGCCGGTGCGGGGATCTTTCTTTCAAAACATGTAGATGCGCAGATCGTAAACGCGGGCGACGGTGCACATGAGCACCCTACCCAGGCATTGCTGGATGCATTTTCTATACGCGAGAAATATGGCGATGTGGCAGGCAGAAAAGTGGTTATTGTGGGTGATATTCTGAACTCGCGTGTGGCATTGTCAAACATTCTTTGTCTTAAACATTTGGGTGCCGAGGTGATGGTTTGCGGGCCTACAACGCTTATTCCTAAATACATCACCTCATTAGGCGTTAAGGTTGAGCATAACCTGATTAAAGCCCTAAACTGGTGCGATGTAGCCAATATGCTGCGCATACAGTTGGAGCGCCAGGATATTAAATACTTCCCCTCCCTGCGTGAGTACACCATGCTTTACGGGCTGAACAAACAGATCCTTGATTCCCTCGATAAACAGATCACCGTAATGCACCCCGGCCCTATTAACCGCGGCGTGGAGATCACCAGCGATGTGGCCGACAGCAAGCAATCCATCATCCTGGACCAAGTAGAGAACGGTGTGGCTATCCGTATGGCGGTACTGTATTTACTGGCAGGCCAAACACCATAAATATGCAGCTATGAAGTTAGATCTGCCCAAATCATTCGCAAAATACTACTATAAAAGTTGGTGCGTATGGTTGGCAGTAGCTACTCTTTTAGCAGCAACCCACGTTATTAATTTCGGAACATGCCTCTTTTTCTTTTTGCTGAGTGTTGCGCGCGATGGCTACCATTTTAAAGCGCATATTGCCAAAGTAGACAAGTTGAAAGCCCGTGGACTTACCGAAGAAGATATCGCCAACATTGAATTCGTAAAGAAGTGGGATGAAACCCGCAAAGAAGGGCTTTGGAAATATTGTATGAAAGATGGCGGTATTATAGCCGGTGCATTGCTGTCGTTGCCCGGCGCCGGGATAGTAGCATTGATAGATGAAAGCATCGTTAAATCAATATTTCTTGGCCCGGACAAGATGATGGCATTTATCGGTTACTCCTATTTAACCGGTGCAATTTTAGGTATTGTAACTTATCGCGTACTCTGGACCATTAACGAACGCAGATTTTTGCGCCTTACCGACCCGCTAAATACTATCTTTACAAACAAGAAAGAAACATTCAGCGATCTGATATGAGAATACGCCTAATCATTTGTATACTTTTATTTATGGCGGCAGGGGCATCGGCTCAAACCATCGAGCAGCAAAAAACCGATTCGGTATTTCAGCAGTTTAAAGGCCATTTTAATAATGGACAGGTAGATTCTATTTACATGCTCACCAGCGACGGCTTTAAATCTAAGATCAACCGGGCTGAATTTGACACCGTTGTAAGTAAGCAGCTTTTGCCGCTGGGCAATATTGGCCAGTCTACACTCATAGGTTTCTTTAATAATAAAATGGCAACCTATAAATTAGTTTTTAAGGGGTTTGCGCTGCAGTTATTGATGAGTGTGGATGAAAATTCAAAGATCGATTATTTTCATTTCATTCCGTATACCAAGCCAGAGGGCAGCAAACAGGCACAGGTAGCCACCTCGAATCCTTTGAAATCCGACATGGATAAAAAATTGGATACGCTTGCACGGCAATACATCCAAAAAGGGAATACGGTCGGCCTGAGTATCGGCGTATACAAAGGCGGCGCTATCAGTACCTATAATTATGGCGAGACTGCCCGCGGCAACAACAACCTGCCAAATTCAAGTACTATTTACGAGATCGGTTCCATCACCAAAACCTTTACTGCGGCATTGCTGGCCTGGTATGTTAATGAGGGGAAGATCAAGCTTACCGATACCATTACCAGGTACCTGCCCGATTCCGTAGCATCAAGCCCGGCATTACAAGGGGTTACCGTAGTTACGCTAAGCAATCACACATCCGGACTTCCGAGCCTGCCGGATAATTTTTACGCGAACTCCAGCGATACCATTAACCCTTACAAGGACTATAACAAGGAAATGCTTTTCACCTACCTTAAAAGCTGCAAACTGGTCAGCATTCCCGGTGAGAAATATGCTTACTCTAACCTGGGCGTGACGCTGCTGGGTGTTATACTGGAAAAAGTAAGCGGTAAAAGTTATGAGCAGATGGTTACCGATATCATCATCAAACCACTGAAGTTAACCAGCACAGTACTGCACGTTCCACCTGCTATGCGCACGCGATTTGTGAGTGTATATAATGAAAACGGCAAGCCTACCCCGCCATGGAACTGGGATGTATTTGAACCTACAGGCGGCTTGCGGTCGACCGTAAGCAATTTGCTTACTTATGCCAAGGCTAATATGGACACCACCGGCAGTACGCCGCTGACCAAAGCTTTTGCCCTAACCCGGCAGATCACTTTTACCAAAGACGTTAAGATCGGCCTGAACTGGCATGTGATCATTGTGAATGGTGTTGAATACTATTTCCACAATGGCGATACCGACGGCAGCAGCAGCTTTATGGCGTATAATATTGAGCGGAACGTTGCTATTGTGATACTATCCAACTGCGGAGAGCGGGTGGATGCGATGGGTGCTAAGATGTTAAAGGCTTTAGAGTGATGACTATCCGGGATATCATACAAAGAATATCACGAAACAAAGAAGCATTGGGTATTACTTTGTACCCGCCCGCCACACAACTTGATATCGATGTTGTAGAAAACGCTTTAAACTTACCTCTGCCTAGTGAACTTAAAGAGTTTTACCTTTTTTGTAACGGTTTTGAATCTGAGGAAGACTTGTTCAGAATGGTACCTTTAGATGAGATGCGAGAGATGAGTAGCCGTTTGACCGACAATCAGATTGTTATTGCAGAATATCTAGTTTATTGTGATTACTGGGAAATGTCTGTCAACAAGAATGAATCATATGAAATTAGCGAAGGCAGCTATCACACGATTTTGACAGATTCATTCGCATTGTTTCTTGACCGATTTTTATCAGGCGGGGTATTTGAGCACGGGGGACTCTATGAATGGAAGGATACTATCATCAAACGGTCGTAAAACACAAAAGAAATTCTTACACTACCCGTTGTTTGTGTCCTCTACCCGTTGTTTGTGTCCTCACAAACAACTTCACTCATGTCTGTGAGGACACAGACATGGGGTGCATTACATAAAAAGCAGAAAAGCCGCTCATATGAGCGGCTTTTCTGCTTTTTATCTTTCGGACTTTCCTTCCTACCCGTTGTTTGTGTCCCCACAAACAACTTTGCTCATGGGGTGCATACATTAAAAAGCCGCTCAATA
>JABDAU010000123.1 GCA_013289045.1 Bacteroidota bacterium
CGAGGTAGGCTTGTAATCGCCTACAATTATTTTAAGCAAAGTGGTTTTGCCGGTACCGTTTGCGCCAATCAGGCCAATCTTTTCTCCGGGTTTTATGTGCCAGTTCGCCTCATCATATAATGCCCTTGCACCAATCTCAAACGTCAGGTTGTTTATCGCTATCATTTGCGCGCAAAGATACGATTTTGGGGGGAGATTTGGAAGGGGACGAGAGGGCAAAGGAGAAAGGTAAAAAGCAAGGAGGCAATCATCTGTTAACTTACGAAGTTTCAAAAACTTCGTAAGTTTGTTATCGTTGTCATGAATTGTTAGCTAATCACTTATTAACTGAAACATGGGCGTTGCCTGCGGCCCGGGCTTTCCGCTCATACGCCTGCAGGCCTTAAGCGCTTGGCCGGTATCCGCTGCAATCCCTAACGCGGGTAGTCTGAACCATGATTCGCTTGATTTTAGGATTAAAGGATTTTATTAAAAGCAAGGATGCAAATCTGCATCAGGGTAATCTTTTAACGCGAAGCCCTCTTGAGTACCTTAAAAAAATAAACAACTGCGAAAAATTCCATAAATCATGGTTCAAGACAATTTCCTGCGTTAGGGATAGGAAGGGTTTAGTGCCCACAATAGTGGGTACCGCAGCGCAGCGGAGCCCTGGATAGCCCGGGCCGCTTCGAGGGCCTCAGCGCGGGCTGCGGCAACGCCCAAGTAAAGCAAAAGGTTTAGGTTATAGTCAGAGCAAAAACTATAAGTAAACTACGTTAATAGTTTTATAACTATTTTTATAGTTTTCTTATATTATTATCTATCTTTATCGCACCAACCAAAACTAATTATGAAAAAATATATTAAAATCAGCATTTTAATGCTGGGCCTATTTTGCACTATGCGCGCAAAAAGCCAAACGCCCGGAAAAATTGTTGTACCTGTGGATAGCATTATCAAAAATATGAATTCCCTGTTAGCGTATAACAGTGCACATTTACGGCTGGAGGATAATTTCCTGGCTTACGATGAGCAGGGGCATACAATAACAAAACAGCGATTACTCGAGCAAACGGCTACAGGTAAATATTTGCCTTTGCAGGTTTATTCAAAAGGCAATGTATGGGCATACCGCTTATATAAATTACCGGAAAATACAGACCAGGATGTAAGATTAATGCTTAAACAAATAGGCGTTATTTATTATGGTTTTTATCAATCCATTGGCAAGCCATTACCGCCATTTCATTATGTTGATCTGAACGGCAATGTATACACTTCGGCCAATACAAAAGGCAAGATCATGGTATTGAAGGCGTGGTCAACGAGTTGCATTCCGTGCGTTGAGGAAATGCCGATGTTGAATAAGCTTGTAGATCAATACAAAAGCCGCAAGGATATTATTTTTGTAAGTATTGCTTACGATTCCAGGGAACGGCTGCGAGCTTTTATGAATCATAGAACTTTTAAATATGCTGTTGTGCCGATGCCTATAGATTATATACAGAAAACGTTGCATGTAACGGGTTACCCAGCCCATTGGGTTATCAATAAGCAGGGGGTGGTTGTAAGTATGAGTTACGATAAAAGCGATATGATCGCGGCGTTAAATAAAGAAGCGCAAAAGTAAAGTTTGTGATTGATCAGCCTACCAAACTTTCCTGTTCGATCTTCTTTTGCAACTCCAATATAGCGCCGATAAGCGCTTCGGGGCGTGGAGGACAGCCTTGCACATACACATCAACGGGTATCACCCTGTCAACACCCTTTACTACGTGGTAGCCGTGCTGCCAGTAAGGGCCGCCACAGTTGGAGCATGAACCCATCGAGATGACGTATTTCGGGTCGGGCATTTGCTCATAAAGGCGTTTGATACGTTCGGCCATTTTGAAAGTTACCGTTCCGGCAATAATGATCACATCCGCCTGGCGTGCAGAAGGCCGCGGGAATACGCCAAAGCGATCAAGGTCATAAGTAGAAGCGAATGAGCCCATCATTTCAATAGCGCAGCAGGCAATACCAAAGCTCAAAGGCCATAGTGATGATAACCGTGCCCAGTTGAGCAGGTCGTTCACCTTGGTGACCATTACACCGCCGCTTTCACTCGTTAACTCATTCATTTTCGGGCTTTTTAAAGGTTGGCTTGAATAGCGGTTTGCGGATGGGGTGTTCGGGGGAAGTGGCAGTGGCAGGAGCAGTCATAGCAAGTTTTTCAGGAACTGGAGTATTCAGATTGAATGCTTTCACTTTGTAATTGCTTTGCTCAGTGTTCAGTTTATCATAAAGTGATGACGGCACCTTAACATTCGTGTGTGGCTGTATGGGTTTCCCTTTTATCCATTCCAGGTCGCCTTTTACCCAAACATAGACCAAGCCAAGGATCAGCACACCTAAAAAGATGAACATTTCAATAAGCGACAATAAACCCCAGCGTGGCTCGAATGAAGCGATCTCGTGGCTGCCGAATACGGTCGCCCATGGGAAAACGAACACCATTTCAACTTCGAACAATAAGAAGATCAGTGCTATTACATAAAAACGCGGATTAAACGGAAGCCAGGCATTGCCGGTTGGCTCTTCGCCGCATTCGTAGGAGGTTAGCTTTTCGTAATTCGGGTTTTTAGGCGATAATACGCGGTTTACAAAAAATATCAGCGCTACCAATACTATCCCTACAATTAAAAAGAGAAGTATCTTTCCGAATTCAGATATTTGCGCAACACCGCCCATGACAGCAAAACTAATAAAACAACCGGAATTTGATGCTATAATTATTGGCGGAGGCGCCTGCGGACTGATGTGCGCCGTACAAGCCGGCTTTTTAGGCAAGAAGGTTTTGATACTGGAAAAGAACGACCGGGTAGGTGCTAAAATATTGATCAGTGGTGGCGGGAGATGTAATTATACTAACCTGTACTCATCGCCCAAGCAATTTATTTCTGAAAATGAGCACTTCTGCAAATCAGCCTTTGCGCAATGGACGGTTGACGATACTGTCAGTTTTTTTGAGACTTATGGCATAACCGGGCAGGAAAAAACGCTTGGGCAATTGTTTCCGGAAAGTAATAAAGCGAAAGACGTGGTTAAGGTTTTTACTGATCTGTGTGCAGATTTTGGTCAGGAGATTTGGTGCGATATTACAGTGAAAAGCATTGACAGGGAGGAGAATGGGTTTGTTGTAACCTTTGAAGAGGATGGAAGCGAACGCCAGCTTTTAACACCCAAAGTTGTTATCGCCTCCGGCGGATTGCCGATCGCCAAGATCGGCGCAACAGATTTTGGATTACGTACAGCACGCAAATTCGGGATGAAGATCACCGAGACCGCGCCAGCATTGGTACCGCTGACCATTACCGGTAAAGACCAGCCCTGGTATGAGCAGCTTTCGGGCAACAGCATTTTTTGCCGTGTTTGGAATGACCGTATCAGCTTTGAGGAGAATATTTTGTTTACGCATTGGGGATTGAGCGGCCCCGCTATTTTGCAAATATCATCCTACTGGCGGCCGGGTGAGTTCATTTATATCGATCTGCTGCCCAATCAAAATATAACTGAATTGATTGAGCAGGAACGGCAGCTTAATGGGAAAAAGCAATTGTTATCCTTATTAGCCGGTTTGTATACCCGCAAATTTGCGGAGGCGTTGAGCAATAAGTTGCCCATCGATAAAAACCTGGCTTCGTTAACTAAAGTTGATATAGAAAACATCAGCGATCTTATCCACCAATTTAAAGTGAAACCGGCAGGAGATAAGGGCTACGATAAAGCCGAGGTAATGCGCGGCGGCGTATCAACGGACGAGCTGTCATCCAAAACCCTGGAGGCCAAAAAAATGCCCGGCTTATATTTCGGCGGCGAATGCGTGGATGTTACAGGCTGGCTTGGCGGCTATAATTTTCAATGGGCCTGGGCAAGCGGGTTTGTGATTGCGCAATCTTTGTAGTCGATAGTCAATAGACCATGGACGATAGCTAATCCTCCTAATCAATCATAGCTATGGCCTACCGACCATCGTCCATGGACTCATTGCGCCGCCGCTACAGGATGCTTTGATTGCTCTTTGTAATAATCGCGCAGCAGCTTATCCATCTTGCTGATGTCGTATTTACCGGCATGCAGCTTGTCCACTATTACCTGTTCATCGCCCAGTATCTCACTCATAATATCCACAAAGTTTCGGTTATTAAGCACCTTCATATGTGTGGTATTGGTTCCATAATAAAACACGGTTCCTGTGGGATAGCTCTTGCTACTGCCGCCTAATGGAATCGCAAAGCCTGCGCCAACGCCCCCTCCAAAATGGCTGCGATAGCCTCCAAACCCGGCGCCAAAGCCAAGTCCGAGACTAAAATGCGACCCTGAGTCGCCGCTATTTTCCGTCTCACCGGCATTATCATAAAATGCATATAGTTTCAATTGATCATCGTCAAACACTACCTGCACAAAATCATAATAGTATTTCCAGGAACTATTGGCTGGCTGAGTTGCAACTACAAAACTGTCCCGACCCATGATGAATGATTTTAAGCCGCTTGCGGTGTAATAAGATTCCGGCGAACTTTTGGCTTGTTTAAATACAATAGCAGCCTCATCCTTTATGGGACTTTTTTCTGCAAAATGGATGAACCCTGCTTGTTTAACACCTGTGGTATCATAAATAGATCCAGGTTCCCAATCCTGCGATTTCGCTGATACAACTGTCAGCATGAAGAACGAAATAATTAAAATTGAACGCATAACGATAAAATAGAAGTAACGTAAATTTCGAGCATTTAATATGATTGGCGATGTGCGTAGCGATACTGTTACCAAATTAGTCGATAGTCCATTGACCATAGACGATAGCTAATCATCTTAAATCATGGCTATGGTCTATTGTCTATTGACCATGGACTTATTGCGCCGGCCCCGCGGCTATCGCTTTCCGGTAATCTGCTATCAGCTTATTGATGTTGCCGATATTGTACTTGTGTTGATGCAGCGCGTCCACTATATCGGGAACATCGCCCAGCATTTCGCTCATAATATCTACGAAGGTCGCTTCTGTAAGCGGTTTCATTTGGGCGGTGTTTGCGCCATAATAGTAGATAACCTTGTTGCTTCCACCATGCCCGCCAATAGGTACTTCTATCCCGCCGCCAACTCCTGCGCCAACACCGCCTCCATATCCACCGATGCCTGTACCCACGCCCACGCCAACCTCAGGATGAATACCACCGCCATGCCCGCCGCTTGCAGATCCCTGGAATATATATAGTTTCATGTCCGGGTCGTCGTCAAAGGCAACTTTTACAAAATCGAGGTAATTGCGCCAGTCGGATGTTTGCGGAGCGGCTGCCACTACAAAGCTGTCACGCCCGATGATGAGGGATTTCAGGTCGCTGGCGCTCAGGGTATAAGGATTAGCTTTGGAGTCGTCTTTAAATTCAATCGCCGCCTCGTCTTTAATAGGCTGTTTCCGGGATCTGCGGATCAGGCCGGTTTCCTTGTTGCCTTTGGTGTCGATAAAAGAGCCATGTTGCCAGTCTTGCGCCATCGATTGACCGGACAACAATAAAAAACATACACACAGGGGTAACAAAAATAATTTCATCATGCAGTAAACGTAAATTCTGTACAAAAATTATTGTGCATTATCGCGGTCTTTCCAGGGTTCGCGGCCGGTTTGATAATAGGTGACGAGGTCGATCATATCGCCATATTTATATTGCTTATTGAGGATGTTTTGTACTACAGCAGGTTCATCAGCCATAATTTGCGGCATGGCGGTAATAAAGTTCTTTTTATCAAGCAGTGTGAGGTGTTCTTTGTCGGGGCCATAGTACCAGGTGTCTTTGGCGCCCGTCATACTAAAGTTCTTCGCTTCCTGCATATTGTAAAGCAGTAAAACATTTTTATGGATGACCTCTGTAAGAAACGGAAAGCTTAACAAAGTTGAATGGGAAACCACCATTGTATCTGTATCGAGTATGATCTTGTCTACTGATTCGACTGGAATAGTTGTTTTATCGCCATGCTTTTCGGCTTTATATTCAATAGTGCCCTTGCTTTTTTCTGATACGGATGTGTAATCGATCATCACAAAACCAGCATGCTGAATACCCTGAATGTCGAAATAGCTGCCTTTTATCCAGTCATACCCTTTTGGAGTATAATGAAAGCTAACGCCGATGCTTGCCGTTGCAACAACTTTTTGAGCAACCGCAGGTAAACTGAAAATTGATAATAATACGACAAGGTTAAGTATGATTTTGCGCATAAAACAATAGTTTTGGAAGATAAATTTAATGATTTTAAAATAACATGCAACAAACTGTCGACCTCCGCAGCGATACCGTTACCAAACCCACAGCAGGCATGCTGGAAGCCATGATAAATGCCCCCGTTGGCGATGATGTCTTCGGCGAAGATGAAACCGTAAACCGCCTTGAAGCAAAAGCCGCAGCCATGTTCGGGATGGAAGCCGGCATATTTTGTCCGTCAGGCACCATGACCAACCAGATCGCCATCAAATGTTTCACCCAGCCATTGGACGAGCTGATTGCCGATCAAACCGCCCACATTTACCGTTACGAGGGTGGGGGGATAGCCTTTAATTCAGGCGTTTCAACGCGTTTACTGAATGGTTACCGAGGGATAATCACTGCCGAAATGATCGAGCCGGAGATCAATGCGGAAAATATCCATTACCCGCATACAAGCCTGGTTGCGCTGGAAAACACAGTGAATAAAGGCGGTGGCAGCTGTTATACATTGGAGCAAATAAAACCTATTGCCGAACTATGTAAACAACGCGATTTAAAGCTGCATCTTGATGGCG
>JABDAU010000124.1 GCA_013289045.1 Bacteroidota bacterium
GTATAGTTGTAGCCATACCGCACGTTCGTGGTGGTAGCGAGAAAGGGCAGTCGTGGTATATGGGCGGTTACAAAACCACCAAACCTAATACCTGGAAGGATTTTAACAGCTGTGCTGAATATCTGATCGCCAATGGCTATACCAAATCGTCCAAACTGGCCGGTACAGGAACCAGTGCGGGCGGCATCCTTATCAGTCGCGCCATTACCGAACGCCCTGACCTTTACGCGGCGGCAATATGTAACGTAGGCTGCGCCAATGCCATGCGCCTGGAGTTTGATATGAACGGCCCGGTAAACATACCCGAGTTCGGTACGGTAAAAGACAGCGTTGAATGCCGCGCGTTATTCGTAATGGATGGCGTACAGCACGTGGTAAAAGGCGCCAAATACCCGGCAGTAATTTGTGTAGGTGGTTGGAACGATCCGCGTGTGATCGCCTGGCAGCCGGGCAAATTTGCGGCGGCATTGCAAAATGCATCAGCATCAGGCAAGCCGGTATTAATGAAAGTAAATTATGACAATGGCCACTTTACCGAAGACAAGGAAGTAACCTGGGCTAATTTTGCCGATCAGTTTGCGTTTGTGATGTGGCAATGCGGGCACCCGGATTTCCAGATGAAGAATTAATATCTTCACCATAATTTAACCGCGCTAAAGCATATAATGAATGCTTTAGCGCGGTTTTTTGTGAATGATATACCATATCAGAATCTTTACCGTTAACCACGAAGAAAATAACTATTTTTGCGCCAAATGGAAGAAATAGAACAGTCTATTATACACGAGGTTGAGGAAGAAGTAAAGCCTAAAACCTGGAAAGATACGCTTTGGAGTATCACCAAAACGGTATTGAAGTTCGCGGTTACCGGTGGTTTGCTTTACTACGTTTTCAGTAAGGTGCATTTTAGTGATGTAAAAAGCAAAATGCAGCATGCCAACTATTTGTATATCGCGCTGGGCGTTGTGTTCTATTTTGCTTCAATGGTTGCTTCCTCATGGCGTTTGCTCAGCTTTTTTAAGTCGATAAACCTGCGTGTAAATACATTGTTCAATTTCAGGCTGTACATGCTTGGGATATTTTATAATTTCCTTTTACCTGGTGGTATTGGCGGCGATGGTTACAAAATATGGCTGCTTAATAAAAATTACAGCCTTCCGGCGAAAAAAGTATTCTGGGCAATCCTGTTCGACAGGCTAAGCGGCCTTTGGGCTATCGGGCTTATCGTGGTTGCGCTTAAAATATTCAGTCCGCAAATCAATGTCAGCTTTAGCATACCCTTGGCGGTGTTCGGCGTTGGCAGTGTTGTTTATTATTTTGTAGTGCGCCAGTTTTTTAAGGAGTACAATAACAAGCACTTTTTTAAAGGGCACGCCAAAGCGGTGCTGGTGCAATCGTTCCAGGTACTAACCATTATCATGGTGCTTTTAGGTCAGGACTTTACCGGCAAATTTGCGCCTTACCTGCTTGCGTTCCTTGTTTCGGCGTTGGCAGCTGTTGTGCCTATCACCATCGGTGGTGCAGGCGCCCGTGAGCTCATCTTTCAAAAAGGCGCGCCGTTTTTCCATATCGATGCCGGGCTGGGTATCTACCTGAGCATCTCTTTCTATCTTATTTCCCTTTTCGTGGCGCTTTTCGGCATCTATTATGTGATCCGCCCTTCGCGATTGGAAGATGGCATGGGCAAGTCAGGCAAACCTACTTTGGAAAAAGAGCCGATTACGGAATAAAATTCCGGCAAAAAAGTGATTTCAGAATAATGATCTGAAACTTGTAAACCACGCAACCATTTCCCGAAATTGGCGTTCTGATTATTGTAAACCGTACGCATGAGCCAGTTTAATGATTTTGGTAACCCGCAGGTAGCCGCATTGCCTGCACATTTAAAACAATTTATTGTTGAGCAGCATTATGAGCACTACACGCCTGTAGATCATGCTGTTTGGCGCTATGTAATGCGCCAGAATTACAGCTTCCTGAAAGATATCGCGTATTACCCATACATTCCCGGCCTGAAGGCTGCGGGACTGACCATTGAGAAGATTCCGAGCTTACAGGAGATGAATGATGCCCTTGGGAAAATAGGCTGGGGAGCGGTTACTGTGGATGGTTTTATACCGCCTGCCGCGTTTATGGAATACCAGGCTTACCGTGTGCTGGTTATCGCTGCGGATATCCGCCAGTTGAACCATATCGAATATACGCCTGCGCCGGATATTATCCATGAATCCGCCGGGCATGCACCGATCATTGCCGATCATGATTATCATCAATATTTAAGCTATTTCGGATCGATAGGGGCGAAGGCGATGTTTTCCTCGCAGGATTTTGAATTGTATGAGGCCATCCGCTCATTATCCATACTGAAGGAAATGCCGGATGCAAATCCCGGGGAGCTCAAAAGGGCTGAGGATTTGGTTGAACATCGCCAAAACAATATGGGCGAGCCATCCGAAATGGCATTATTAAGCCGCCTGCACTGGTGGACGGTTGAATATGGGCTTATCGGCACGCTGGAAGACCCTAAAATATATGGCGCAGGCCTGCTATCCTCCATCGGCGAAAGCGCCAGCTGCATGCGCGAGCATGTGAAAAAGATAGCTTATACCATTGATGCGGTAAATTATACTTATGATATTACCAAGCCGCAGCCGCAACTGTTTGTAACGCCCACTTTCCAAAATTTGATCGATGTTTTGGAGCGGTTTGCCAATACCATGTCGTTCAGGGTGGGCGGGGCTTACGGGTTAAAAAAAGCTATCGAAAGCCGTAATACTTGTACTGCGGTTTATAGTTCGGGATTGCAGGTATCGGGTACGTTTGTTGATTTTAAAGAGGATGGGAACGGTGTTTATTTCCTGAAAACCCTTGGCGAAACGGCTTTGGCGGTTGATAATAAAGAATTAAAAGGACATGGTAAGGATCATCACAAGGACGGGTTCAGTTCGCCGGTTGGCAGGCTGAAAGGAGTCGATACACCATTGGAAGATCTGACGGAAGGCCAGCTTGCAGACATCGGCATAAAAACCGGTGAAAATGTAACACTGAACTTTGAAAGCGGGTTGGTTTTGACAGGAAATGTCAAACAGATCCATTCAGCAAACAATAAAACGCAGCTTATCACTTTTACGGATTGCACTGTGACCGACAAAGATGGCGCTAAGCTTTTTGAGCCGGATTGGGGCGTGTACGATATGGCTGTTGGCGAAAAGATCGTATCTGTTTTTTGCGGGGCTGCCGATAAGGATAGGTTTTTGGAGATCGCCTATAAATCGAATATGGAAACCCACCATGTGAAGTATGACGAGAGCACTGTTGAGCTGCACGGGTTATATCAACAGGTGCGTAACCGCAGGCATATCGGCGGCGATTTTGGCTACCTGGGCAATGTGTGGCGTGTGCTGCAGGCTTGTCATCACGACGACTGGCTTTGCCCGCTTGAGATACTGGAGCTTTTGGAGCATGAACAGGCAGAGCCTGCGCTGGCGGCAGAGATCCGCGATTTCCTGGTGAAGAAAGCAGCCGCCGAGCCGGAGTATTCAAAACTTGTTAACGATGGTTTATATTTAATTGCCCACCCGGTGGAAGAAAATTTGGTTATGTAACCGGCTTGCGCTAATTTGGTGTATGACAATTTTCAAAGTAGCTATTGAGGATTACCAGGCCGAAGAACTGAAAAAATTACTTCGCGATGCCGGCTTTTTTAAGTTTGCCGAAGAAGAGCAAATACAGGAATACCACGATTACCGGAACTCGCACAACCGCATCCGCAACCTGCTGGACACCACCAAAACCAGGAATCTTTTAAAAGTATAAGCAATCTGTTTATATTGCGGTGAAGGTTTTCGTTAAGGGAAAATCTGATTGATCCACATCTCATCGAACAAAATTATTACTCGTGTTCCGTAGCAGGAATTGGCGTTATAAATTTTTTTTGTAATTTAGTGTATGACAATATTGAAAGTAATGGTTGACGATGAACAGGCTGATGAGCTAAAAAAAATGCTTCATGAGATCGATATTGTTAAATCTGTAGAAGAAGAACAACACGATGCTGCACCTGAAAATAGCTTGGCTCAACGCATGGAAGATATTTTAGATGCAGTTAAAGGAAAAGAACTCTTTAAAGATATAACCGACCCCGTTGAATGGCAGAGAAATATCCGAAAGGAGTGGGAGCGTGATATTTGATACCAATATTCTAATTTACCTTTCAAAAAAGATAATCAAGTCAAAAACTATCGTAACTAATTCCTCTGCGATTTCTGTAATTACAAAAATCGAGGCATTGGGTTATGACTTCTCCGATAAAGACGAACATAAAATATTATTGGCAATGTGTGATTTATTGCCCGTTGTCTCGTTAACCGACAATATAGCAGAAGCAACAATAATGCTTCGCGCAAAATATCGTATCAAATTAGCAGATGCAATTATCTACGCGACTGCTTTAGTTGAAGAAAAACCATTGCTTACAAACAATATCCAGGATTTTAAATCATTAAATGAGGGAGTAGAATTAATAAATCCGTTCTCTTTATGAATATCATTATTACCGGGGCCAGCAGCGGAGTTGGTTTTGAAGCTGCGATAGAGCTGGCTGCATCAGGCAAACATAAAATTATTGCACTCGCCCGTTCGCAGGATAAACTGGAGCGCCTGCTCGAGATCGCCCATAATCTTGCGCCTGAAGCACAGATATTTGCCATCGCCTTTGACATTGTACATGATGATTATAGCGGCCTGCAGCAATTTGTCAAAGCAAACTTTGATAACCGTGTTGATGTGCTGATCAACAATGCAGGCGTGCTCATTAATAAACCATTCGGGGAACTTAGCGAGACCGACTTTGTGGAAATGCTGCAAAGTAATTACCTGGGCCATGTGCGCATGATACAGGCCATGATCGGTTTGATGCCGGCCGGCTCGCATATATTGAATATTGGCAGTATGGGCGGCTTCCAGGGGAGCGCGAAGTTTGTGGGATTATCAGCTTACTCTGCCAGTAAAGCCGCCTTGCACACGCTTACCGAATGTTTGGCACAGGAATTAAGTGAAAAAGATATCCGGGTGAACTGTTTAGCGCTGGGATCGGCTCAAACGGAGATGCTGGAAAAGGCCTTTCCAGGTTACCAGTCGCCGGTAATGGCATTTGAAATGGGCAAATACATAGCTGATTTTGCTGTAACCGGGCATAATTTCTTTAACGGCAAAATTTTACCTGTGGCTTTAAATACACCTTAAATAAAGTTAACAAAAGGATAATTTTCTCTCAATATTACTAATGATAGGTATTTGTTATTGTGTAAATAATTGCGCAAAAAGGGGTTTATTTTACCCATAATTGGGTTGTATTTTCTACGGTTTCTGTCTTTGTAATTCCAGCGCAAATTCAAAATGCTCATATAATCATATGAGGGGCTATATTTCATAGAGGAATGATTTTTGCATATGAAAAAAGTCACCTTTTATTAACTCTTTAACAAATTTCGTTATGGATAAGATCATGATCTTTGAGGCTTTAATAGTCGTTGTACCTGTTTTTATGATCGTAAGAACATTGGTGTTAAGAGGCAGGAAACTGCTTGATTAATTATAAATACTTACTCCTTATAAATAGTAATACCCGTATCGGGTAGGAAAGGCTCTTGCTCAAAAAAGTAAGAGTCTTTGTTTTTTGTAACTTATTGTCTGCTACGTACGTATCACAACACATCATTGTTGGGGTTTTAGTTGAGTTGAATTTTTTGAAAGCCGGATATTACCACAATATCCGGCTTTTTTGCATAAAAAAGGCCGTTTTGGTGAACGGCCCGGGTTTGTGATAAGGTAATATTTTAAGGTTTAAGCCTGCCGGGTTTTTATAAAATCGTTTACAACCACTTCGGTAACGTAGCGTTTATTGCCATCTTTATCCGTATAGCTGCGGCTGGAAAGCTTACCTTCAATGGCTATTTCATCGCCTTTTTTCAATAGGTCTTCGGCGAATTTTGCCTGCTGGTTCCACAGCACCAGGCTGTGCCATTGGGTGTCGGTGATCCGCTCACCCTTGTCGTTTTTGTAGCTTTCATTAACGGCTATGGATACCCGCGCCATCTTACGGTTGTTGTCTAAAGCCCTGATCTCAGGGTCCATGCCCAGGTTGCCAACCAGGCGCACGCTGTTTCGTAATGTGTTCATTTTATCAGTTTTTCTTTTTTTTGTCGGTGATACAAAGTTGCAGCAGGCCGGAAAATTTAGTCGGTTATTAACTGTTTATAGTCGACAGTTTCCGTTTGTAAGCGTTTGTAAACGGATAATTAATTTTATACCTTAGCTATATGAACAAGGAAAGATTTTGCCTGGACTGCGGCGAGCCGCTTGTTGGCCGTGCGGATAAGAAGTTTTGCAATGATATGTGCCGCAACAACTACAACAACCAGTTGAACAGCAGCAGCTCAAATTACATCCGCAATGTGAACAATATCCTGAAGCGCAACCGCCGGGTTATGGAGGAACTGAATCCTTCAGGTAAAACAAAAGTTCAGCGCGAAAAGATGATAGCCAAAGGTTTTAACTTTGATTATTGCACGCGCATTTATAATACGCATAATGGCAAAACTTACCATTTCAGCTATGAGTATGGTTATTTGCCATT
>JABDAU010000125.1 GCA_013289045.1 Bacteroidota bacterium
TTTAAAAGAACGTATTTTGTTCTCTGTCGCAGAGAACTATTTTCAAAAATCCTTTCGGATCGTTTGATTTTCAATTTTTGCTTCCCTATCGAAGCGGCTGCAAAGGTGCGACTTTTATTTATATCTGTCAAGTGTTATTTTCACTTTTTTCAGATTTATTTTTTCAGCACCCTTTTTTCAAAAAACAACCGCTTTTTGCTTAAGCGGGCTACAAATGTACACAGATTTTGGCCACCTGCAAAGAGCTTTTTTAAAAAAGATTTATCACCCCATATAACTGCCTGTAAATTAAGCCCCAGCAAGGCCAAATTTTGCGCTAATAATTAACAATGCGAGGCTATTTATCATTTCGTATCTTTGAAACACGATATGGACAAGCCAAATTTCCCGCCAAACTTTCTCGAAAATTTAAAACACGAACCGGGTTTTGATGACATTAACTTTACAAATGCACATCAAAACCAGGATGCGCCGACCTCCATCCGGCTTAATCCGTTCAAACCATCGGCCATAAAAACCGGTGAGCAGGTGCCCTGGTGTCCGGAAGGATTTTATCTCGACAGCCGCCCGTCTTTCACTTTCGATCCCTTATTTCATGCCGGGTGTTATTATGTGCAGGAAGCATCGAGCATGTTCATAGGCCATATCCTTAAACAAATAAAACCCGACGGACCTGTAAAAATACTCGACCTCTGCGCTGCACCCGGCGGAAAAAGCACATTGCTCAACTCGGCCATGCAACCGGATGACCTGCTGGTGGCGAACGAAATTATCAAAACACGCGTCCCTGTCCTGGCTGATAACCTCAGTCGCTGGGGAACGGCCAACACCATCGTCACCAATAACGACCCGAAAGATTTTAGCCGGCTGAAAGGTTTTTTTGATATTATACTGGTTGATGCGCCATGCTCGGGCTCGGGTATGTTCCGTAAAGACCCGGACGCCATGAATGAATGGAGTGAGAACAACGTAGCGCTATGCCATCAGCGGCAGGAACGCATTTTGGCGGATATTTATCCATGCCTGAAAGAAGGCGGTTACCTTATATATAGTACCTGCTCCTATTCGCACCAGGAAAATGAGGATATATTGGATTGGCTGTGTGAGGAGTTTGAGTTGGAAAGCTTGCAAATTGACATCGGCCCGGATTGGGGGATTGTAGAAACACAGTCGCCCCAGCAACAAGCCTGGGGCTATCGCTTTTACCCCGGGAAAGTAAAAGGCGAAGGCCTGTTTGCCGCCTGCCTGCAAAAAACCGGCATACAGGAAGCAATGACCAATTTTAAAAATAAGGAGCAACAGAAGGTGCCGGCTAAAGAAATTGAACTCGTGAGGCCCTATATCATCACTCCCGAGCAATTCTATTATTTTAAAGTGAACGACGATTGGATGGCCATCAATCGCGCGCATTTGGAAAGCCTTAATATATTACAGCGTAATCTCTATATCAAAAAATCGGGGGTGCGTATTGGTAAACTGGCGGGTAAGGACCTGATACCCGATCATGAATTTGCGCTGAGCATTATTATTAATAAGGATGCTGTTTTACAAACCGAGCTCGACCGTGAGCAAGCTATACAGTATTTAAGACGCGATAACCTGGTTGTAGATATTGTTGATAAAGGTTGGAGTTTGATGAATTATGAGGGTCAATCTTTGGGTTGGGCAAAGCTGCTGCCGAACAGGATTAACAATTACTATCCGAAGGAGATAAGGATATTCAGTAAGGCGGAATAAGTTATTAAAATTGAACTCTTGAATATTTAATCTATCCTAAAAATCATGATAGTCTTAGAAGACGAGAAAGAAGTCATTAAAAATTTCATTATTGACTCAATCGAAACATTCAAAGTTCAAAATGGTGAATTCACGTCGATAGGCATTTATGGCTGTCCTTGGGCAGGTTGGATATCTTTAAATTTCAACACAAAGAGATCATTATCTGATACAGAATTTAGTTGTCCGGATTTCGATATTGTAGAATTTGACTTACTTGAATTAGAGGTCTGGCAAACTGAATATGAAAGTAACAGTCCTGAATATATATTCGAAAATAAGCTATTAGCTTTAGATTCTGGTTCAGGTGACGAAGCTTTGAATAATCTTTTTTTCAAATTCTTATCAACCATAGTACTTAAAATAAAGAACGATTATAAGGAGGACATTCTCTTGCAAATGTTAGATAGTCAATGTCGCGCTATTTTTTAAGTATTGTGTGATTCCATCTCAATAATCTCAAACTAAGTTTCGAAAAGGCATTAAGCGTTAGGGATGGCAGCGGATACCGGCCAATGTGGATAAGGCCTGTGCAGTATGAGCGTACAGCCCGGCCGTTAGGCAACGCCCAAATTTTATTTTCCAATTATTTTCGTTATATTATATATAGAATAAATTTATAATGATATGGCATACATAATGGTAGACATAGAAAGCGACGGCCCGATACCGGGAGATTACTCCATGGTCTCTTTCGGCGCCGTGCTGGTGGACGACAACCTTGACAAAACATTTTACGGTAAACTGAAACCGGTATCAGACAAATTCATCCCGGAAGCATTGGCAGTTTCAGGGCATACGCGTGATGAGTTGATGGCTTTTGAAGAACCGCAACAGGTAATGAACGACTTTGCCCAATGGATAAAAGCCGTTTGCAAAGACCGCCCGATATTTATCAGCGACAATAATGGCTTCGACTGGATGTTTATTTGCTGGTATTTTCATCACTTTACCGGCGGCAATCCGTTCGGTTTCAGCTCACAAAATCTCGGCAGCTTATATAAAGGCCTGCAGAAAGACACATTTCAAACCTTCAAGCATTTGCGCAAAACCAAACATACCCACAACCCGGTAGACGACGCCAAAGGAAACGCCGAAGCCCTCCTTACCATGAAGCACGAAATGGGATTGAAGATAAAGTTTTAAGATTTATCGGTCATTAGAACAACTAACCTCTGATCACTGCCAAAGGTGTCAATAATCCCCCACGCTCAGCATCACCAGCGTACAGGCATACTCCGTTTCAATGCCTTTTTCATTCGCCATTTTACGCAACTCGCTATTTTCGGTACCGGGGTTAAAAATAATACGCTTTGGGTGCGTGTTCAATATATAATCATACAACGGCGGCTGGTTTTGCGGCCCGACATACAGGGTTATTGTATCAATATCGTCATGTATAGTTTCCGGCTTTTCAATGGGCACACCGGCAACTTCGCCGGTTTTTATGCCTACGTTTATAATGTTGTGCCCGTGGCCCACCAAACGATTGGCAGCCAGGTAAGCATACCTGCTTGCATCCGGCGTAGCGCCTAAAACTATTGTCTTCTTATTCATAATTTATGATTACACCGATTTTGTTTGTGATTACACCGATGATGGTGTTCGATTACGCAGATTATCGGTGAAATCATTCATAAATCTGTGTAATCCTCAATAATAATGAGATCTGTCCCAAATGATATATATGATGTTGTATCAAACCCTGTACCAGTTCTTCGTAAGTAGCTACGGGGGTGAAACCGCGCTGGTCATCTATCTGCTCACTCCATTGTTCATCAGGGAACTTGCTGATCACGCCCTGCAAATTTACATTTACCAGTTTCAGGTCATCAACATAATTCTGCCATTTTTGCTCGTCGGGTGCGCCGGTTTCGGGCCAGTCGCCGCTGGCCGGGTCGCTGGCTGTTTTGCCGTTCAGGCGGTCAATCACTTCCTCCGTCCAGGCGATCATGTGCAGCAGCAATCCGGCAATGTTATGTATCGAGCCTGGCGGTTTTTCATAGGCAGCTTCAAAACCGACCTTCGCCAGTGTATCGTACACGTTCGGACCATACCATGGGTTGCCCGCTAATACTTCGTTAAGCTGATTGATGAGTTTTTCGGATGTGGACATAGAACCAAGATTTTAAAGAATTAAACAGATTACCAGGATACTGGTTTGAGAAGCGTTGAAAAACATCGTGAAATCTAAAAAATCCGTTAAATCATGGTTCCTGCTTTTATCGCACAATTAATCCCATCAATCGCCGCCGAAATAATCCCTCCTGCATACCCGGCACCTTCTCCGCAAGGAAATAACCCCGCAATTTGCGGATGCTGCAGCGTCTCCTTATCGCGCGGAATTTTTACCGGCGACGAGGTTCGCGATTCCACACCCACCAATATCGCTTCGTTGGTGTAATAGCCTTTCATCTTTTTGCCAAATGCAGGCAATGCTTTTTGCAGCCTGTTATGGATCCAGCCGGGTAATACTTCCTTCAAAGCTGTGCTTTTGGTACCGGGCAAGTAAGAATTCTTAGGCAGGTCAGCCGAAACCCGGCCTTCCACAAAATCCACCATCCGCTGGCCGGGCGCTACTAAATTGCCTCCGCCGGCCGCAAATGCCGCCTGCTCTACCTGCTGCTGAAAGCGAAGCATCCGGAAAGGGTCATTCACGTCTCCTTTTACATCCTCTAAATTGAACTGCACTACTGTACCCGAATTGGCATATGGGTTATTTCGCTTCGACGGGCTCCATCCATTTACCACAATCTCACCATGATCTGTAGAACATGGCGCGATGATCCCACCCGGGCACATACAAAATGAAAACACACCCCGACCGTCGACCTGTTCCACTAAACTGTAATAGCTTGGCGGCAAAAACTCACCGCGGTGTTCGCAATGGTACTGGGCCTTGTCAATAATTTCCTGCGGATGCTCAATACGCACACCCAATGCAAAAGGCTTTGCTTCTATCAATATATTCTGCCGGTGCAGCATGTCAAAAACATCCCGCGCCGAATGGCCCGTAGCCAGTATCACCGCATTAGCCAACAGCTGTTCACCCGATTCCAATCGAACTCCTCTTATCCTATCAAACTCAACGATCAACGAAACCACTTTCGCATCAAAATGCACCTCGCCGCCTGCATTCAAAATGGTTTCGCGCATGGCAGTAATGATCTGCGGCAGTTTATTGGTACCGATGTGCGGCCGTGCATCAACCAGAATATCTTCATCAGCGCCATGCGCCACAAATACCTTCAGCACCTGGTTCACATCACCGCGTTTAGTGGAGCGGGTGTATAATTTACCATCCGAGTACGTCCCCGCACCGCCTTCTCCAAAGCAATAATTACTTTCGGGGTTTACCAGGCCTTGCTTGTTGATATTTGCGAGGTCGCGCCTGCGTTCTTTAACCGGCTTACCGCGCTCTACCACGATTGGCTTTAACCCCATCTCGATGCACTGCAAAGCCGCAAACAACCCGGCCGGACCAGCGCCTACAATTATTACGGGTTTGGCATCTTTTATATCAGGGTAATTAACCGTGTAAATTTCCGGGCTGAAAGGCTCATCAATATAAACCCTTACCTGCATGCGGTATAGCACCTTACGGCCACGGGCATCTATCGAACGTTTTACTAATTGTATCCCTGTAATTCTTTTAGGTGGAATATTGAGAGCAGCCGCTGCAATGTTTTTTAAAACATCCTCATCTTCATGCTGCTCAGGCAGGCAGGTAATTTCGGTCTCTTTGATCATACGGTTGCCGGGTTTTTATCCCGGATGGTACAAAGATAGAGATTAAGTATTATTTTGTTTTTTAAGATAATCGAATTACATTTAATGAATTTATTATCAGCCGATTACCTGTTTAATCATGAAGAAACTTTATTACAATTCCGGTTATTTTTTCCTTATCCTTTTCGCTTTTGTATTGGGTGGCTTTTATAAAACCTATTTCGGCCTCATTCCTAAATTTGATCAATCTACTACCTGGCTGGTGCACGTTCATGCCGCGCTTTTAACGTGTTGGGTAGCATTACTTATTGTGCAGCCGCTGCTTATCCGTTATAAAAAAACCAAACTGCATAAACTGATAGGCAAATTTACCTATGTGCTCGCGCCGCTTATCGTTTGTTCAATGATAGGTATGATGCTGAAAGGTGTAACGGAGGTAACCGAAAAACTAACTCCGCTCATTATATTAGCGAGCATTAAATTCGCATTATTCGATTGCCTGATGTTTAGCACTTTTTATACACTGGCGGTTATCAGGCGCAAAAACTTTCAGCAGCATGGCGCTTTTATGATCGCCACCGGGCTTATTTTCATCAATCCAAGCCTTGCGAGATTACTATTCTTCCTGGGCCATTTGCCTTTTAATGTGGCGGAAGTAATTGCCGTAATACTCATTGATATTTGTGTTCTCTCCTTGTTATTATACTTCAGAAAGAAAAAGCTAAGCACCAAACCTTACGGGTTTTTGCTTTTGGTATTTTTGTTTTGCCAGGTGATCACCACAAGCATAATGATATGGGGACCGAACGTGTGATAGAGATTAGAAAATGCGCTCCTAATCTCTAATCACTAATCTCCAATCTCTACCCCCCAACCGTCCGCTTACATACGCCGAACGT
>JABDAU010000126.1 GCA_013289045.1 Bacteroidota bacterium
TTACCAGGTAATAGATACTTTGGGATTCCCCGTATACAGCCGGGATATCCTGGTTCCGCAAACAAAAGGCTATAAAACAGCACAGGCCTTTTACTACAGCACCGGTACTAACAGCGCAATTATTCCATTATCATTAACAAATTTATGGAATAGCTTTGCTGCCGACCCTGGTTTCAGATACGGCCTCCAAAGCACTTTTAAAGGCGATGCCGACCTGATCGCCTATGACCGTGAGTCGCACATTTACAAATTAAAATATGTTTACATCCACCGTCAGCAGGTGATAGCACAGCATATCGAAAAATAACTCCTTTTAACTTTAACTGATCACTGGCCCGGCCGTAAGGCGGGCCATTTTTATTTTGTACGCGAAAGTACCACCATCCTTATACTTTCTCATTTCCCAAACCGTTAAAGCCGAAATCAACATAATTCTTGTATTTTAGCCCCTTCCGGACTTCCCGTCTTGCGGATTTCCCGGACTAAAACAAATGAACCCGTACCAACAGAAAAAAACCTGGAAATATATATTGGTGTCCTTCGCGGTCATCATCACCAGCGGTTCGCTGTTGTATACTAATTACCTGGTAAAAAACATAACCAGGTCCGAGCGTACCCGGGCCCAGGTATGGGCGCTCAGCATGAAGCAAATGACAACTTCGGATGATAACGATTTCCTGCAGTATGTTACCGCTGTGCGCGATAGTTCACTCGTCCCGGCAATCGTTGCTGATGAGAAAGGCGCCATATTATATTTCCGGGGACTGGATTCTACCAAAACCAACATCAAAATACCAGGCAGTGAAAAGGTAAAAGGCGCAAAAATTTACGATCCGGATTATTTCCAGTCGGAACTGGCTTATATGAAAAAGCAGCATCCGCCTATTATTCTCAATATGCCTATGCTTAATATGCATTGGCTGGTTTATTACAAGGATTCGCCATTGCTGAGCAAACTGCGCATATTCCCTTACATACAGCTTTCGGTTATTGCCATATTTCTTATTGTTGCTTATACTGCCTTTAATACGTCGCGCAAGTCCGAGCAGAACCAGGTTTGGGTAGGCCTAGCCAAGGAAACAGCACACCAGTTAGGAACACCAATATCATCGCTTATGGCGTGGATAGAGCTGATCAAAGAGAAATTCCGTGCCGAAAAAGACCCGTTGCTGGCGGAGATGGAGAACGACGTAAAGCGCCTGGAGATCATAGCCGACCGATTTTCAAAGATCGGTTCCAAACCCCAGCTGGAGGGCCATTCGGTTTATTATGTTATTAAGGATTTTGTCGATTATTTCAGCGTACGCGTAAGCAGCAATATCAATTTCGAGATCACCGGCAACCCATACCTGCGTGCCGATCTCAATGTACCGCTATTCGACTGGGTATTGGAAAACCTGCTGAAGAACGCGGTGAATGCAATCGAAAATAAAGGCCGTATAAAGGTAGAGATCAGCCAGAGCAAGCCTAAAGCCGGCCAGTTGCTGAAGCACAAAAACCAGATCTATATTGACGTAACCGATACCGGCAAAGGCATCCCGCGTTCCAAGTTCGAGACGGTTTTTCAGCCCGGCTACACTACACGTAAGCGGGGTTGGGGGCTTGGGTTATCGCTTACGCGCCGTATCATCAAAAATTATCACAACGGGCTTATATTTGTGCGTGAATCGGAAGTGGGCAAGGGCACAACATTCAGGATAGTACTTAAAAGATCAGACAATGATAAGCAAACCACAACCCGGTGAGTATGCGCCATATGCAGAAGGCTACATAGCCAAAGTGCCGAACGGCCCGATATTGGAAATATTGGAATACCTGCGCGACAGCACCTACAGCTTCTTCTCGCGTATGACCGCTGAGCAGGCGGACTACACTTACCAGGAAGGTAAATGGACGATAAAGCAAAACTTAGCGCATATAATAGATACCGAAAGGGTGTTCTCATTCCGCGCATTCTGTTTTTCGCGCGGCGAGCAGCAGCCATTACCGGGCTTTGACCAGGATGATTATATGGCGCATGCAGATTTAGAAGGCCGCACTATCCAGGACCTTGCCCATGAATTCAAAGCCGTACGCGATTCGTCTTTATATGTTTACCGGTCGTTAACTGATGAGCAGGCCAGGGCTATCGGCATAGCCAGCAACCACCCGGTATCGGTACGTGCGCTGGTGTATATGACGGCCGGGCATGAACTGCACCATCTGGATATTTTGAAGGAGCGGTATATAAAGTAAGCTATTCCATCCCCTGCCCGCTCCCGCCGGGTCAAGTGTCCACACTTGACCCCATCATGTCTGCGAGCGTCTACGCTCGCGAGGCTTTGAATATAAAAAGTGCAAAGTCTAAATATCTATTTAAGCGTACGCTTGAAACATTACGCGGTCAAGTGTGGACACTTGACCGGGCGGCAAATCAAAAAAGGCAGTGTTTAGCACTGCCTTTCCCTTTTTAAGTAATGCATTTTCTGAATGATCCTTATACGGGGTTTAGGTTTACTCGATATTTTTTATTACTTCTTCTTCCCTACCCTTTTTCTCCATCATGAAGGATACTATCAATCCTAAACCACCAAATAATGCTATCATACCAAAGAATATACCGGGTTTCGTATCTTCATCCATATTTGAAAAACAGGTGGTAACCAAAATTACCGATACCAACAGCCCAAGCCCTGCACCTGCAAGTAATAAACCCCATTTTAATGTTTGATAGGGCGCTATTACCGGTTTATGCCTGCGGGGGTCCATGCCGCGCTCTATCATTGCCATTCTCTCGCGTTTGTGTAAATACACTATACCAAATACCATTGCAAACATTGAAATAGGTACTAAAATTGGTATCAATACGCCTAAAGTTCCTTCGTCCATTTTATTTAATTTTTTAAAGTTTTTGTAATTAATTTCTAACTCTCAACCACCATATTCCGGTGTATTTGTAAGCTATGACTACCACTTTTTTAAGCAGGTTACACCCTGTTACACTTAATTTAAAAAAATCCTGTTCATAGTTTTTACACGCTTCCACTCCTGCATATTCCCGTATGAAATACTGAAACTAAAACCACGCTGGTCTTCAGTTCAATTAAAACCATGATCCTGGTTGTGCAAATAATAGCCGAACACCCCTGTCACCGCCCTTTAATATAATATATGCCAGATTATAAAAAAATCGCAACTATTTGCAATTACAAAAAAAAGCATACATTTATACTTGATTTGCAACCAATTATAGGCGCTTAACGTTCAACATAAGAAATATTTCTTAATTTTTTCAAAAATATTTGGAATATAAGAAACTATTCTTACATTTGTTTCATGAAGTCGCCAAAAAAAGAAAAAGTTACATCGTCAGAGCCCACCAAATCGGAGCTTGAGATATTACAGGTGCTGTGGCAGTTCGGTCCTTCAACCGCCCGCTTTGTTAACGACCACCTGAATAAAGAAAAGCGCGAGGTGATCTACATGTCGACGTTGAAGCTGATGCAGATAATGGTTGAGAAAAGCTTTTTGAATAAAGACGAAAGCCAGCTCCGCCACGTATACACTGCCGCAATTGATGAAGACAAAACCAAGGGCGTTATGCTTGATAAGGTTGTAGATACACTGTTCAATGGTTCGGCCAGCAGCCTTATGATGCAATTGTTGGGTAACAACAAGCAGTTAAGCGCTGAAGAAGTTGAAGAGTTCAGAAGCCTGATAGCAAAAATGGACCAAAAGTAAAAACGAGAAATGGGAACGAAACTAATCACATCACTGATCCCGAATGACACTGCAAAGGCTATCGCCTGGACATTGATCCATTCACTTTGGATCGGGTTGTTATTTGCAGCAGTTGCCGCCCTTATCGTTACCCTTTCAAAAAGATCATCTGCACGCCTGCGCTACCATTTATTATGCGCCACCTTAATGGCATTTGTTGCAGTAATGACATTTACCTTACTCCGCGAGATCAGGATAAACAGCACAATTACAACTGCAGCCGCAGGGACGGCATTCGGCCCTATTCGCGCTATAGTGCAGCAATCGGGCATGGCAAGGCAGCTCATCGCGTTCCTTAACCAGCAATCCGCAATAATCTTCCTTATCTGGGCTGCGTTTTTCATCCTGAAGAGCATACAACTTACCGGTGGGGTACTTTACATACATAAAATACGCACACGCAATATTATAGCTGCGCCCGCCCAATGGCAGCACAAGCTAAAAGACTTTTGTACAAAAATCAGCATCAGCACGCCTGTTACGCTGTTGCAATCCGAACTGGTGAGCGTACCGGTTGCCATCGGCTGGCTTAAGCCCGTTATCCTGGTTCCTGTTGGCATGATATGCCAGTTATCGCCCGAGCAGGTGGAAAGCATCCTGCTGCATGAGCTGGCACACATCAGCCGCCAGGATTATTTAGTAAACATAATGCAGGGAATTGTTGAAGCAGTATTCTTTTTTAACCCGGCGCTGCTTTGGCTCTCTTCATTGATCAGGCAGGAAAGAGAAGCGTGCTGTGATGATGTGGTATTAGCCCACATCAGCCGCAAAAGCGACTACCTCGAAGCCCTGTTGGCCATGGGAAGTAATCCTGGTAAAGTAAATCTTGCCATGAGCCTTTCCGCGGGCAGTAATCAACTGAAAAACCGCCTGAAAAGGATGATCTACCTGGAAAATCAGAAACTCTCTTTCCGCGAGGTGTTCAGTTTATTGCTCGGAATTATTTTCATTACGGCTTTTACAATTTTGCCTAAAGCAGAGGCAACTATTCAGCAACATATATCAACCCCTGTTGTAAAGGGGGATTATTTAAAAGCGACTGACCTTGCCGGTCAACTGCGCCCGTCATCTGCTAAAAGATCAACTGCCCCTCGTAAAAAGAAGCTCACCAACCAGGAGGTGAGCGGAATGAAAATGTATGGGCAGGAGTTAGTAAATTACCAGGATATGCTAACACAGATCGACCAGTCGATGCAGGGCCCGAATATGAATAGCAGTAAGCGCAAGCAAACTGTAAAAGACACTGCTTCCGTTAAGCAGGCAAACACCCCGCAAGCTTTGCGTACCGATAGTTTATCTTCTAACAGTTTTTCGGCCGGAAAAAAACTGAATCATCAAAATGAACTATCAGCCACAGACAAAGAAAACCTTAAAGGAATAATTGACGAGGCAAAAAAGCGGGTAGAATAAACAATTAACATCCATTAATTTACTTTAATCTGTTTCAATCATGATGCTTTGGTCATTACTGATAATGTTTTGTATTGCCAATGGTTTGGTAATATCATGGAGAAAAATCAACAAGTAAATTGTTATGGGATCTATCTATCAACTATGAAAAAACAGTTACCGATTCCAATAATAATTTAAATTAGCGTAACCAATTACAACCTGTTTCCTAACACACAATGATAACAAAAACCGCAAGGTATATAGCTGTTGTAGCGATAGCTGTATGCGCCCTATACGCCCTACCCGCAAGCGCGCAGAATACATTTGAACAAGCGATAACAAAAAAGTTTGATTCACTTTGGATTGCAAAAAGCATGTCTACCGTTCAAACGGCATTAGGGCCAAATGATGCCGCAACCGGCATGATGGTTCCGCCGGGATGGGGAGGCTCCGGTACCGCTGTTTTTGGCGGCCTGAGCGGCACTTACCCTGAAGAATACCGCGACAATAAGCTTGACCTTATCGCTTCGGCAGGCTTCTGTGCAGGCGACCCGGTAAAGTATGTAAACTTTGCAGCCAGCGTAAACATGACCTCGCCGCGCCACCTGACCAATTTCTCCGGCAACTTTATAGTAAGCCGGCAGCTATCAACAGGTAACAGTATTTCGGCGGGGGCACTACAGGTTTTTGCAAGCGCGCAGCATTCGGATGCGCCCGCACCTACGTACTACATAGCGTATAGCCATGCCGTACAATGGCTGCCATCGCTAACACCCGGCTGCTCGGCATTAAGCTATACCATAGGCGTAGGCAACGGCCGTTTCCTGGATAAAAGCCCGGATGATATTGCAGCCGGTAAAGGGAAATATGCTACTGCGGTATTCGGAAGTGTGTCATATGAAATTATTAAACATACAAACGTCAGCGCCGAATGGGATGGCCAGAACCTTGGCGTTTCATTAACTACCAGGCCATTTGTAAAGAGTCCGTTCTCTATTGGCCTGGGTGCTGACAACCTGACAAGATATACCGGTAACAGAACCAGTATGGTCTTTTCAGTAGGCTATCCATTATCGTTAACGAAGTAAAAACTTATGAAGAACAATATCTATTATCTGAAACCACAAACAAAAAACAGTCATAACATGAAAAAGTTAACTACCCTTTTATTGTTTGTGCTATTTGCTGC
>JABDAU010000127.1 GCA_013289045.1 Bacteroidota bacterium
GGGGGAAGGTGGCTAAAACGACATGCAAAGTAAACTCGCTCAAACTGGCCAACTGATTGGTCATGGGTTCAAATCAATTTAGGTTTTTTTAAAATTTCTGAAAAAGATAGGCCAAATTATTTAAATATTAAAAAAAGATTAAAGAAAATGCAGCGTCACCACCGTTGGCTATAAAAAAAGCCCGGCGGTTTGGCCAGGCTCTTTAATATAATTATACGCTTAGTAGCTCACAGCGTTATCCGCCAACTTCTGGGTGAATACATTCAGGTCATTATTGCCCGTAATATCGAAGGCGGTCAGCTCGGGTAATTTTTTACGGGTCAGCGGCGGTATCGGCGCCGCATACTGCGGGATATCCACGGCATTTAATACCTGGTACAGCAGTTTACAAAAATTCTTAAAGCCAATGAATAACTGATAGGCTTCATCGTTCGATGCCATGGAAAAAAACTTGCCGCTATCCAAAGTCAGCGGCACATGGTTGAACAGGTTGATCTCCTGCTCATTCATTCTTTTATAAAAATTTACCGCGGCTTGTCTTTCCTGTTCATCCGAAGCGGTGTAAAGCGTTTCGTCAAAATAAAAGTTCAACAGCCGGTCAAGCAGTTGTGGCATGGTTTCAGGGTTTAGGTTTTTTCTTACAGTAGCGTTCATATAAACAATATTTAAAGTGTACCTTACGGGATACACCGCTCTTTTTACCATTCAATTTCAGGAGCGCAAAAATACGAAGTTTTTCTAAATATAAAACTATGTATTTCAGCCCTTTCTACGTAACGTACTCCCTAAAGGGTACATTAAAGTACAATACGCGTTCTAGCCTGACAACATTGCCGGGCCAATCGCTTCTTCATGAAAAACAAATATAATGCCGGGGGAGAAGTTGTGTAAGGTATCAGAAACAAAATGGCTTATTAATGATACTGCTTTTCTCATCTCAATACGGCGAGTGTGGTGCAACAAGGAACACAGCAGGGTACGATCGTTTCGGTGTTGGTACAACACTGGGTAGTAAGGCTCATTCTTTTGTTAGGCAGTTGCGGTAACGCGGTTTCGATCATGCTCAAATATTAGAGAAATAATTGATATCTCCAAATCCTTAAACCTTTGAGTGTGAATAATATTGTCATTGTTGGTAAAATTTTACAAAGCGGCCTGGCCTGAGCATTAAAAACGTGCCCCCCGCTGTAAATGAAGCGCTTAGTAGGTGCTGCCGGGTAGCCCGCGAAGCTGCCCGCCCCTAGCTTTGTCCAAGCCTCGTTGCGAGACATGACCATGTTCCCTGAATCGTTCGCGTTGCAACGTCAGCAAGATGTACAAATGCATGCATTTGTGGCATCTTGCCCTGCATCACTGCGTTCTTACGGGGATATTTTACAGCTAAAACATGCAAATATGGCCGAAAAAGAACTCCTGAGCAAAACCCTGATCCTGAGGATCACTGAAACAGATTACCAGCGTTACGAATCACTATACCAGCAAAGCGACTGCGCCTCCATCGCAGAGGTGGTTAGACGCATCCTTTCGGGTAAAAAGATCGTGCTGTTCCAGCAGGATGCCAGCCGGGATGTGCCAATGGAACAGCTGACGGCGATCGCCGATGAACTGAAGGCCATTGGACGAAATGTTAACCAGCTGACGCGCAGCTGCCACAGCAGTCGTTTTAGCGATCAGCAGGTGCGATATGTGGAAGCTGTAGCAGATAGCTTACAACCCATAATGGCTAAAATGAATGAGGTTTTGGTAGTCACGGCTGCGCTTTCCGCCAAATGGTTGCAAAAATAGCCACCGGTAAAAGTATTCGAGGAATGTTGAACTATAACGAACGGAAGATCGCCGAAGGCAAAGCGGAATTGTTGGTGGCGGCCCGCTATGGGAGTGAGCAGCTTAATTTCCGGCAGAAACTGGAAAGACTTGCGCGATTGGCGGCCAGAAACAGCCGCAGCAAAACCAACGCCGTGCACATTTCGCTCAATTTCGCCCCGGGAGAAAAGCTCGATCAGGATACGCTGATCAGCATTGCCTACCAGTATATGCAGGGTATCGGGTTTGGCGATCAGCCCTTTTTGGTTTATCAGCATATTGATGCCGGGCACCCACACCTTCATATCGCGACGACCAGCATCCGGCCGGATGGCAAACGGATTTCGTTGCACAATATCGGCAAAAACCAATCGGAGGCAACCCGTAAACAGATCGAAAAAGACTTTGGCCTGGTGAGGGCAGAGGCACAGCAAAAACAACAAGCTGACCGGCCGGCCAAAATTATCTACGGTAAAACGGACACCAAACGCGCGATTACCAATGTAGTTAATTACCTGGTCAATCAATACAATTACAGTAACCTGGCCGAACTGAATGTATTGTTGAAACAATACAACGTGGTTGCCAATCGCGGTGCCGAAGGTACCCGGATGCACGCAAAGAACGGGTTGGTTTACCAGGTGCTGGACGCCAAAGGGGAGGAGATGGGTGTGCCGATCAAAGCGAGTTCCATTTACGGCCAGCCGACGCTCAAAAATCTAAACGAAAAGTTTAAAAAGAACATCGTCAGCCGTCAGCTGGCCAAAGCAACACTCAAAAATAAACTGGACAAAACCTTCCACATGCACCCCGGCATGGACAAGGTGGCGTTCACGAAAAAGATGAAGGAAGAGCAGGTCGATGTGGTTTTTCGCGAAAACAAACAAGGCAAAGTTTTTGGCCTCAATTTTATCGACCACCAGACCAAGTCGGTCTTCAAAGGCAGCGATGTTGCAGAGCATTACAGCGCATCCAAAATTCTGTCCAAACTAAAAGAAGAACAAACCGTGATCCTGGCTACGCAGCCAGCAACAAGAACCAATACAGGCTTACTGGATGCCCTGCTGCCCGACAAGGAACTAAATGAGAACGCAGACAAACATTTTAAACGCAAACGCAATAAACACTTACTCTGATGCAAACCGGCGAAAACGAACACGGCCTCCGCAAAATCAACGACTGGACGCGCCTGATAGGCATTGTCCTGTTGATCATCCATTTTTATTTGACCTGTTACACTGCTTTTAAAGCCTGGCATTTGACCGCGGCTTTTGCCGATCACCTGTTGCTCAATTTGTTTCCGCGTAAGAGCATGCTGATCAAGGGGCTGGTATTGACAACCGTCGGCATCAATGTGCTTGGCACGCGGGGCCGCAAATCCGAAAAGGTGAGTATGGGCAACACCTTAACATTGATTGTACTGGGGCTGGTCTTATTTATGGGCAGCTACTACCTGTTATTGCTGGCGCTCCCGGCACAAACCGTAACCATTATATATATGGCCACAACGGTAACGGGTTATTTGCTGTTATTGAGCGGCAGCACCCAGCTCAGCCGGCTGATCAAAATCAAACTGACCGGCGATATCTTTAATCGGCAGAACCAGACCTTTCCACAGGAGGAAAGGCTGCTGGAAAATGAATATTCGGTCAACCTGCCAGCACAATACCAGCTCAAAGGCAAAATCAGAAAAAGTTACATCAATATCACCAATCCCTTCCGGGGCACGCTGGTGATCGGCAGCCCGGGCGCCGGTAAATCTTATTTTGTGATCCGTCACGTGATTACACAGCACATTCAAAAAGGTTATAGCATGCTGCTTTATGATTTCAAGTTTGATGACCTGTCAAAGATTGCCTACAATGCCTTATTGAACGATCACGGCAACTATGCGGTCAGACCGACGTTCTGGGCCATCGATTTTGACCGGTTGCTGCACCGCTGCAACCCGCTCTACCCGGAAAGCATGACCGATATTACTGACGCTTCAGACTCCTCGCGCACCATCATGCTGGGACTGAACCGGGAGTGGATCAAAAAGCAGGGCGATTTTTTCGTGGAATCGTCCATCAATTTTGTCACGGCCGTGATCTGGTTCCTGCGCAAATACCAGGATGGGAAATTCTGCACCCTGCCGCATGTCATCGAGCTCATGCAGGCGGATTACGACAAACTCTTCCCCTTATTGTCTTCCGAGCCGGAAGTGGAAGTTTTGGTCAACCCTTTTATCTCCGCCTGGAAGAACCAGGCCTATGACCAGCTCGAAGGACAGATCGCGAGCGCCAAGATCAGTATGGCCAGGCTCGCCTCGCCGCAACTGTATTACGTCTTATCGGGCAATGATTTTACTCTGGACCTGAATAACCCGGAGTCGCCAAAAATTATTTGTCTGGGCAACAATCCGCAGAAACAACAAGTTTATGGACCGGTCCTGTCGCTGTATATTTCCAGGGCGCTGAAACTGGTCAACCAAAAGAATAAACTGAAATCCAGCCTGATCTTTGATGAATTCCCCACCATTTATTTTAACGGCATGGACAGCCTGATCGCCACCGCGCGCTCCAACAAAGTCGCTACCACGCTGGCCGTACAGGATTACAGCCAACTCAAAAAAGACTACGGCCGCGAACAGGCCGAAGTGATCTTAAATATAGCAGGCAATGTGATTTCCGGCCAGGCCTCTGGTGAAACGGCCAAGCATTTATCAGAACGTTTTGGCAAAATCCTGCAGGAGCGTGAAAGTATTTCCATCAACAGCCAGGACACCTCGGTCAGCCGCAGCGTCCAGCTCGACGAGGCCATTCCCGCAGCGGTGATTGCAACCTTGTCTTCCGGTGAATTTGTGGGTATGGTCGCGGATGACCCGGAAGTCAAGATCCCGCAAAAGATCTTTCACAACGAGATCATCAATGACCACGAAGCCATAAAAAAAGAAGAAAACGCATACCAGTCCATACCCAAGGTTAATGCTGCGACACAAGAGCAGGTCAGCGCGAACTATTTCCGGATACGGCAGGAAGTGATCGAAATATTATACAATCATAATTAAAGTGATTACATTAGTGTAATTTATTGATTAATCACCTAAATTCTTATTATTATGGCAAAGTGGGCCGACTATCTGATTTCAGCAATACAATTTACAAACCGCACAGCACCGCTATATTTCCATGTAATGCTGCATGCCGATAATGGCAACACTGTGTGCAGCGGCACGAAAAAGACTAAAGATGAGATAATCCTGCTGCTGGACAATGGCTATAAGATAAAGACCACGCGCTGGAATTACGTATCAGCCAATTGGAGCGAAGGCGCCCAGGTGCTGACCGAAGCCAGGCAAAATCGCCGCTATCTGCGTACGCGTCCAGATGCGTCCACGGCTGATAATTTAGATAACATGTTGCAGATGTCCAGTTTTGGATTATAATCATTAACATCTATGCTTTTCAAAAAGGTCAAAGATTTACTAGCACCGGCATTCAGTCTGTTGCTGGCGGTTGCATACAGTGGTTGTTGGGGCTACTATGCTTATTTTCATGTCGATATATCCTCGTATCTGTCGGTAGGGGATCTCACCCTGATCTTTTCCAAATATTGTTTGCTGGTCATGGTAATCTTAAGTTTTATCGTTTACCTGCCGTATGCCTTTTTTACCAAAGAAGGGGGTAAGAGCTGGTGGGACTATACGATCGGCAAATCCCGCTGGAAACGCCGCTCGTTAGTGATTATACCCGCGTTAACGATCCTGATGGTGCTGGCTGTGCTGTATGTGCCGGTGCGAAATGTTATTGGGATCATTGTACTGTTGTCGGTCGGGATATTTTTCCTAGTAACAATGTTGCTCGCGGTCTATGCAGCTTTTGAAGGGAAAACGCACTGGACAGAAGTGTCGTTCCGTGATTGGATCATGTTGGCCGGCATTGCGTTATTGCTCGGTTTTTTTTTACCGTTTATGGCCGGGGCTGCTGCTGCTCCGTATATGAAGGGTCAGCGTGTCTGTATTACTTTTGATGATCAGCACCTACCCTTAAAAAGCGATTTCAGCAGTGAGGAATATATAGGCCAGACCGCGACGGATGTGTTTATTTATCATCCTCAAACGAAAACCACGACAGTTTACCCGATGGATAAGATTCGCAGTATAGAATATTATCCGCATACCCAATAAGGATTGCCCGGAATTCTTCTTGTTCTATAATTGGTTACAAGCTTTTTTCCCAAATTGGGATTAACAGCAGCCTAAGCCAAAGCATCGGCTTATTTTTCCGCGTTGAACCTAACCTCGGAATGACCAGCGAAACAATCAAACGAAAGTTTTGCAATGCGCGCTTATCTGCGCGAATTAGAAAACTGCGTTACCGGAAGAGTTACAAACTATATGGGCCGTTTGAGCAGTTGACAAATTGCTGGAATTGTTACCAAAGTCTTTCCTTCGACCTGAAGAAAGAGG
>JABDAU010000128.1 GCA_013289045.1 Bacteroidota bacterium
AAACTAAATCTGTTAAAAGTACCGAATTAAAGAACATGATAATAAGGCAGCTTTACTTTGATAAAGCCTTATCATGTGCTGATATGAGCGAGCTTTTTGACAAAAGTGTTCCATCCATTGCCAAAGCGGTTAACGAACTGATTGATGAAGGCTTCGTAATAGAGCAGGGCTACGCACCGTCAAGCGGCGGACGCAGGCCTTTGATGTATGCCCTTAAACAGGAAGCCATGTACATACTCACGGTTGCTATGGACCAGCTATCCACACGCTTACAAATGGTAGATTTGCTGAACAATCCTGTTTCGGAGATCACTACGCTGGAGCTGAAGCTGCAAAGCAACCCGCATGCACTGTCGACATTGATCGAGTATATCAATGAATTCATCCGCTCAACGGGCATTCCCAAGAGTAAATTAGCAGGCATAGGTATCGGTATGCCGGGCTTTATCAATACCGCTGAAGGTATCAACCATACTTATCTCGATTCGAACGGGCAAAGCCTTACGCAGCTCATCACGGTAAAAACAGGTGTGCCTACTTATATCGATAATGACTCCAGTTTGATAGCCCTCGCCGAGCAAAAGTTTGGGGTGGCCAAAAACCAAAAAGATGTAATGGTGATCAACCTGGGGTGGGGCATTGGTTTGGGCATGATCGTCAATGGCGAGATCTACCGCGGGCATAATGGGTTTGCGGGGGAGTTTAGCCATATACCGCTTTCGGAAGACGGATCACTTTGTACCTGCGGCAAACGCGGCTGTTTGGAAGCTGAGGCCAGCATGCTGGTAGTGGCTGAGAAGGCGATTAAAGGAATAAAAAAAGGACATATATCAAGCCTGAAGAATACGGATAAGGACCATCAGAAACAAGTGGTGGATGCGATACTGGAAGCAGCTAATAACGGCGACCAGTTTGCCATTGAACTCCTTTCTGATGCGGGGTATAAGATAGGCAAGGCATTGGCCATGCTTATCCATATCATGAACCCGGCAATTATTGTATTGAGCGGCAGGGGCGCTATTGCCGGAAAGATCTTGTTAGCGCCTATTCAGCAGGCTTTGAACAAATATTGCATACCACGCCTGGCGGGCAGCACCGAATTGGTGATCTCCGACCTGGGCTTTAACGCCGAGCTTACAGGCACCGCCGTTTTAGTAATGGAAAATTTCGATAAAGACATAAAAAATCAATTAATCACCATCAACAAAGTAACTATGGAAAAAATCAGCAAAAATTAACTCTAAAAACTCATTAACACTAAACTAATTCAAATCAAAAATGAAAAAATTATTACCAATAATCTTATTGGTGCCTTGTGTTGCATTGGGGGCTAATACTCACTCCAACGCCTACAAGGCACTTACCACAAAAGCCGCCATAAGCCGCAGCGTGGTAAATGCAGGGCCGGTATCCGGTACTGTAAAAGATGAGACAGGTGCCGCATTACCAGGCGTATCTGTATCCATCAAAGGAACCACCACAGGTACACAAACCGACGCGAACGGCCACTTTAAATTAAGTACAGGCCCTGGCGACATCCTTGTATTTACCTATGTAGGTTACCTGCGCAAAGAAGTAGTGGTTGGCAACAACACTAATTTCGACGTTACACTTACACCAAATTCAAAAAACCTTAACGAGGTTGTTGTAACAGCTTTGGGTATCACCAAAAGCGCCGCATCAATTACTTACGACCAACAAACAGTTTCTGGTAAAGAACTGGAAACCGTAAAGGACCCAAGTTTCGTAAATAGCTTAAATGGCAAAGTTGCCGGCTTAAATATCGAACAAAGTTCTTCAGGCGCAGGCGGTTCAACAAAAGTAGTTTTGAGAGGTAACAAATCCATAGCTGGCGGAAACGGCGTATTATACGTGGTTGACGGTATCCCGCTGAATGATAATACATCAGGTCAGCCGAACGGCCCGTTTGCTTATGGCGCTGACGGTGGCGACGGTATATCAAACATCAACCCGGATGATATCGAAAGCATCAGCGTACTGAAAGGCGCCTCGGCTTCTGCATTGTATGGTAGCGCTGCTGCCAACGGTGTGGTATTGATCACTACCAAAAAAGGTAAAGCAGGTAAAACCACTATCGATTTCAACGCAAGCGAATCTATGATGAAGGCTACCTACCTGCCAAAATTCCAGAGTGAATATACGCAGGGTGATAGCACTGATAAGGTAAACCCTAACTCAACTACTTCATGGGGCCCAAAACAAAGCGCTGATTACTACGATGTTAAGAACTTTTTCCAAACCGGCAACCTGCTGATCAATTCATTGGCCATCAGCACAGGTACGGATAAAAATCAAACTTTTGTATCGTATGCTAACACCTTTTCAAAAGGCATCGAGCCGGTAAACTCGTATGAAAAGAACAACTTTACCATACGCAATACCAGCAAATTGCTGAATGATAAGTTGACACTGGATGCAAGCGCTAATTACATCGATCAGAAAACAAAAGACCGTGCAACATCAGGTACTTATTTCAATCCTGTATGGGGCTTATACATGTACCCCCGCGGCGCTAATTTTGAGCAATACTCAAACTACGAAACGTATGATGCATCGCGTAGTATCAACACGCAAAACTGGCCAAGCGCGTTTTTAGGGCCGGGCTTTTCTGATAACCCTTACTGGGTGCAAAACCGCGATATGACTACCCAGGCAATGAACCGTATATTGGGCTCATTAAGCTTGAAATATGATTTTACCGACTGGCTCAATTTGCAGGTGAGGGGTAAGATAGACAAGGCTGATTTTACGAACAACCAGGATATTTACGCAACTTCTATCGGGGTATTATCCAGCGCGAAGGGTAACTATAACTTTAACCAGACAACTAATACCCAGGTTTACAGCGACGTATTGCTGAATATCAACAAAAAGCTCAACAGCGACTTTACTTTAACCGGAACGCTTGGCGCCAGCATACAGGACAACGAGCAAACTGGCTGGAGCATTGGCAGCAACAGCGGTTTAGGCGGAGCAGGTTTAGAAACGATTGTTAACTATTTTAACCTTGCCAATGTTGACCTGAGCACTGCTTCAGTTAACCAAACCAATACAACCACTGTACAAACACAATCGTTATTCTTTAGTGCTAACTTAAATTACAAAGATATGCTGTTTTTGGATGTAACCGGGCGTAACGACTGGACATCTACCCTGGCATATACCAATTCACCATCATTCTTTTATCCATCATTTGGTTTGTCGGACGTTTTAAGCAAGACGTTTACAATGCCTGATTTTGTAAGCTTTAGCAAGGTACGCGTATCTTACGCGCAGGTAGGTAACGGCTTACCTTCGTATTTAAGTACAGAACCTGTTCAGTACAGTGAATCAAATGGTCACCAATCACTCAACCCTGCTCAGCCTTTTACTGGCCTGAAGCCTGAAAGCACACACTCGTTTGAGGTTGGCACCGAATGGCGTTTCTTCAACGATCAACTGTCGTTTGACGCGACTTATTATCACACCAATACTTATAACCAATTGTTTAATTTCTCAGTATCTACATCTACCGACTTCAGCAGCAGGTACATAAATGCAGGTAATGTACAAAACGAAGGTTTTGAAGGCACTTTAGGTTATAACGGTAAAATTGGAAAGTTAGGCTGGAACTCGACCGTAACCTTCGCTTTGAACAGAAACAAGGTTATTTCATTGTTTACCGATCCTACAACAAATAATGTAATTACCCGTGTTCAATTGCCTTCAGCATTTGACGCCTACTCACTGGAAGTAAGGGACGGAAAGCCTTATGGTGAGATCTACGCACGTGACTTCCAAAGGGATGCAAGCGGCAAAATTGAAACTACCGGAACCGTGGGCACCAGCACCTATAAGCCGTTGCTTGAAGCTACAGACCCTGCAGGCTACACAGACGTAGGTAATTCAAACCCAAACTTCTTATTGGGTTGGAATAATACTTTTAAATTAGCTAATTTTGATCTATCCTTCCTTGTTGACGGACGTTTTGGTGGTAAAGTTGTGGATATGACACAAGCTTACCTGGATGCAAACGGCGATTCTGAAGCCAGCGCCGTAGCAAGGGATAACGGTGGCGTAACTGTTGACGGACAGCATTTTGACGCTAAAACATACTATGAAGCTATTGGTTCAAGGCAGGGCGCGTTAGCACAATACGCGTATTCTGCTACTAACGTTCGTTTAAGGGAGGCTTCTTTTGGCTATACCTTCCCGGGCAAAATGTTTGGTGGTTCAGTAAGCAGTTTGCATTTAGCGCTTACCGCTCGCAACCTGTTCTTCTTTTACCTGAAAGCTCCTTATGATCCGGATGTGGCATTATCAACAGATAATGGCTTACAGGGTATCGATCTGTTTGGCCAGCCAAGCGTAAGGACTTTCGGCTTTAATTTATCTGCCAGGTTTTAATAACATATATTAAAAAATATAAAGACATGAAAATTTTTAAAAACAGTAAGACACTATGGCTGGCCGCGATCGGACTGCTATCATTGGCTTCCTGCACAAAGGAGTTCAAAACGTATAACACGAACCCTAATGCAATTACGGACGCTCAATTAAAAGGTGACGGGGAAAATATAGGCGGTTTCTTTCCTGATATGGAAACTTCCGTTATGCGTACCGTTACCTGGGAATACCAGGTGCAGCAAAACCTTAACGCCGACTTATGGTCGGGTTATATGATGTCTGCCGACCCGTTTGGTGCGGATAACAACACCAGCTATGCACTGAACGACGGCTGGGATACTTATCCGTTTGATGAAGCCAACACACATATTATGTCCAACTGGCTGGAGATATTTAAACGTGCACATACTACAAACCCTTCTTTTTACGCGGTAGCGCTGATCATTAAAGTTGAAGGTATGCACAGGGTAACTGACGTTTACGGCCCTATGCCATATTCAAAATTCGGTACTGCAGCTTTAAATATACCTTATGACAGCCAGCAGGACGTATACAACAGGTTTTTTGCAGAACTGGATACAGCAGTGACTAGCCTTACTGCTGCTGTAACCGCCAATCCGACCGATAAAACTTTCGCACCCTATGATTATATATACGGCGGTAGTTACACGGAGTGGATAAAGTTTGCCAACACTTTAAGGCTGCGCCTGGCAATGCACATTGTATATGCCGATGCAGTTACCGCTAAAGCCCAGGCCGAAAAAGCTTGTGCCAACAGCTATGGCTTGTTGAGCACTACTGGTGATGCTGCAGTGGTAAACATAAGCAGTACAAACAATTACACAAACCCATTCAACGTAATTACCACTTCATGGGGCGATATATCAATGGGTGCAACCTTACAGTCGATACTGGATGGTTACAGTGATCCGCGTGAAGCTAAATACGCATTAAAATCTTCGCTTGACCCTACCAAATACCTTGGTATACGTTTAGGTGTAAGCTATAATGTTAGTTATGCGGGTTTCTCCGAACTGGGAGTACAGCCTACCGATCCGCTGGAATGGATGGAACCTTCAGAGAGCTTCTTCCTGCGCGCTGAAGGTGCGTTGCGTGGCTGGAACATGGGCGGCGGTACTGCACAGTCATATTATGAGCAGGGTGTGACGCTTTCTTTTGCGGAAAAAGGCGCAACTATGCCAAGCACCTACCTAACCGATAATACCAGTGTACCCGGCGCTTATGTTGACCCGCAAAACAGCAAAGATAATGTACCTGCAGGTTCACCATTGTTAAACAACATTACCATTGCCTGGAATAGCGGCGATACTTTTGAGCATAGCCTGCAAAGGATCATCACCCAGAAATGGATAGCAGGGTTCCCTGACGGCCAGGAAGCCTGGACTGATTACCGCAGAACAGGTTATCCATTACAATTCCCTGTAGTGAATAATAACAGTAACGGTAAAATAAGCTCGACGCTGGGCATCCGTCGCTTACCTTTCCCTGCAGACGAAGTTTCAAACAACGCTGCAGCCGTAACAAAAGCAATAACTTTGCTGGGTGGCGCAGATAATGGCGGCACAAAATTATGGTGGGATAAAAATCCTAATCACTAAATATTATTTATTTAATAT
>JABDAU010000129.1:0-1773 GCA_013289045.1 Bacteroidota bacterium
GAACGAAGAGCACCTTCTACTTTGATCTGGTCGTTGATGATACCACGGATAGCAGCCAGCTGATCGTCATCCCAGTCTTTCACTTTAATGTTACGATCAATACCTGCCTGATCCAGAATGCTCTGAGCAGTTGAGTGGCCAATGCCGTAGATATAAGTTAAACCTATCTCTCCTCTTTTGTTATTTGGTAAATCAATACCTGCAATCCTTGCCATATTTGTTTTTGCTTTCTTTTAATAACGACCGAACGGCGGCTACCGTTGTACGGATCGTTGCAATTGTTTGTAATTAACCCTGACGCTGTTTGTATTTAGGGTTCTTTTTGTTAATTACGTAAAGTTTACCTTTACGGCGGATGATTTTGCAATCAGCGCTGCGTTTTTTAATGGATGCTCTAACTTTCATCGCTTTATTTATATCTATAGGTTATTCTACCCTTTGTTAAATCATACGGGCTCATTTCAAGTTTTACTTTATCGCCCGGTAAGATCTTTATATAGTGCATCCGCATTTTACCGGATATATGAGCTATAATTTCATGACCGTTCTCCAATTCAACCCTGAACATAGCATTAGATAATGCTTCCCTTATTGTTCCGTCTTGTTCAATCGAAGATTGTTTAGCCATATTTAATTAGATTTGAGATGTTAGATTTGAGATATGAGACATTTCATACTCTTTCTTTTTCTCTTTTCTTTGTTTTTTGACCTTAAAGGGTGATTTGCAAGTTATCTCACTTCTCAAATCTCACATCTACTGTCTATTATGCTCAATTATCCGCCTTAAAAGCGGGATGCAAAATTAATAATAATTTTCCTAATTTTTATTTTTTTCTTGCAGAATATTATCTACATATGAAAATGTAGATAGAATGTCTACTTTACCCTTGCGTATAGCCACCGTATGCTCGTAATGCGCTGATGGTTTGCCGTCTACTGTCGATACCGTCCATCCATCGTCCCAAAACTTAACACCGGCACGGCCTGCGTTGATCATCGGCTCGATAGCGATCACCATACCTTCTTCCAGTTTGGTACCCGATCCTCGCCTGCCGTAATTCGGTACTTCCGGCTTTTCGTGCAGGTGTGTACCTACGCCATGGCCAACCAGTTCCTTTACTACGCCGAAACCATGCTTTTCGGCATGTTCCTGTACTGCGTAACCGATGTCGCCTATACGCATACCGGCAACAGCTTTCTCTACTCCTTTGTCCAGGCACTCGCGGGTAACACGCATCAGCGTTTTTGCCGTTTCACTTATTTCACCAATGGCAAAAGTGAAAGCCGAGTCGCCATAGTATTTATTAAGGATAACGCCACAGTCAACAGACACAACATCCCCTTCAACCAAAACATGCTGACTTGGAAAACCATGGACTACCTGGTCGTTTAGCGAAATGCACAACGAGTAAGGAAATCCATGATAATTTAAGAAAGCCGGTACTCCGCCGTTATCGCGGATAAAAGTCTCGGCAAGCTTGTTCAGCTCAATAGTTTTAATGCCCGGGCCTATTTCTTTTGCTATCTCTCCAAGTGTTTTGGAAACAAGTAAAGAACTTTCTCTTATGAGTTCTATCTCCTCGACAGTCCTATAATTGATCTTTGGCATTCTTTAAATTATATCACCGAGCTGGAAGATCCGGTGATGGCAGGCGCAGCTGTACGGCCTGTAATCCTTCCAGTCTTCATCAATCCGTCGTAATGACGCATCAGCAAGTGGCTTTCTATCTGTTGTAAGGTATCGAGGATTACACCAACCATAATGATCAATGA
>JABDAU010000129.1:1783-5326 GCA_013289045.1 Bacteroidota bacterium
TCAATGAAGTACCACCGAAGAACCTTGCAAAACCACTGCTTATACCAACCTTAATTGCTAATGATGGTACAATTGCAATAATTGCCAGCGCGATAGCGCCCGGTAAAGTTATTTTTGAAATAATGTCGTCAATAAAATTAGCTGTAGTACGGCCCGGCTTAACACCAGGTACAAAACCACCGTTCTTTTTCATATCATCCGCCATCTGGTTAGGATTGATGGTGATAGCCGTATAGAAATACGTGAACAGGATGATCAGTATGCCAAAGGTAACGTTATGCTCCCATGAAGTGATATCGCCAAATGCCTTTACGACATCGTTATTAGCAGTTTTAGGGAACAGCGACGGGATATATGCCGGGATAAACATCAATGCCTGGGCAAAGATGATAGGCATAACACCTGCGGCGTTAACCTTCAGCGGGATGTACTGACGAACGCCGCCATGCACCTTGTTACCGACAATACGTTTTGCATATTGCACACCTATCTTTCGGGTACCCTGTACAATTACTATGGTAAACATTACCACCGCTATATAACCCGCAATTTCAAGTATAAAGGTTATTAAACCACCGTTACCACCTGTACGCAGGTTAAACTCACCCGCTAATGCACCAGGTAACTGGGCGATGATACCGATCATAATGATGAGCGATATACCGTTACCAATACCTTTATCGGTGATCCTTTCACCCAGCCACATTACGAATAATGTACCTGCTGTTAGAACGAATACCGACATCACGGTGAACATAAAATAGCCTAAACCGGGGTATACCTGTGTAGGTTGTACCTGCGATTTCACGTAGCCAATAGCTTGCAATGCAGTGATACCTATAGTCAGGTAACGGGTCCATTGGTTCAGCTTGTTCTGGCCGCTTTCGCCTTCCTTCTGCATTTTAGCAAAGTAAGGTACAGCTATACCTAACAATTGCACAACGATTGACGCCGAGATATAAGGCATCACACCCAATGCAAAAATAGACGCATGCGAAAACGCACCGCCTGCAAACATGTTCAATAAGCCAAGTAATCCTTCGCTGGCTTTAGTGTTTAACGTGTTAGGGTTCACACCCGGCAACACGATAACGCAGCCTATGCGATATATTAAAAGAAATAAGAGTGTGTTGGTTATACGCACTCTTAAATCCTCAATTTTCCAAATATTGGATAATGTTTCGAAAAATTTTTTCATTTGAAATTACAACTTAACGATGGTACCGCCTGCTGCTTCAATAGCTTTTTGAGCAGTAGCAGTAAATGCATGTGCCTTAACCTCCAAAGTAGCTTTCAGTTCGCCGCGACCCAGGATTTTAACCAGGTCGTTACGTGAAACCAAACCATGTTCTTTAAGGGTTGCCAAATCTATCGCTTTTACTGAATAATCATCAGCTAATTTTTGCAATACATCTAAATTTACCCCTACGTATTCAACACGGTTAGGATTTTTAAAGCCAACTTTAGGTACACGGCGCTGCAAAGGCATCTGACCGCCTTCAAAACCAACCTTAGTTGATGTACCAGAACGAGAACCGGCGCCTTTGTGGCCACGGGTTGATGTACCGCCACGGCCTGAGCCTGTACCACGGCCAATCCTCTTTCTGTTTTTTGTTGAACCTTGTGCAGGTTTTAAATTACTTAAGTTCATGATATTAAATATTTTCTACCGCTACCAAATGATTTACTTTGCGTACCATCCCGATGATAGCCGGTGTAGCTTCAACTTCCACGCTGTGGTTAATTTTACGCAGGCCTAAGGCTTCTACGGTTCTCTTTTGGCGCTCGCTCCTGTCGATCACGCTCTTGATCTGTGTTATTTTGATCTTTGCCATGATTGCTTATCCGTTAAATACTTTACCTAATTCAACGCCGCGGTGCTGTGCTACAGTATATGCATCGCGTAATTGTGATAACGCCGATACAGTTGCTTTAACCACGTTGTGCGGGTTTGATGAACCTTTTGATTTTGCCAATACGTTGTGTATACCTGCCGACTCCAATACGGCACGCATTGCACCGCCTGCAATTACACCGGTACCATTAGCAGCTGGTTTTATGAAAACAAAACCACCTGAAAACTTACCATATTGCTCGTGCGGAACAGTACCGTTGATGATAGGAACCTTTACCAGGTTCTTTTTAGCATCGTCAATACCTTTAGCAATAGCTTCAGTTACTTCCTTTGCTTTGCCTAAGCCGTAGCCTACAACACCGTTCTCATCACCTACAACCACAATGGCTGAAAAGCTGAATGTACGGCCGCCTTTGGTTACTTTGGCTACACGCTGTATGCTCACCAGGCGATCTTTTAATTCGATCTCGCTGGTTTTTTACTCTTTTTATGTTGATTGTTGACATCTCTTGATTCTCCGATTAAAAGTTTAAACCACCTTCACGTGCGCCATCAGCCAGTGATTTTACTCTGCCGTGGTACAAATAACCGTTCCTATCGAAAACAACATCCTTAATTCCGGCTGCTACTGCTTTCTCTGCTACCAGCTTGCCCACGGCTGCTGATTGCTCGATCTTGGTACCTGTTGCGCTGAAATCTTTTGACAAAGATGATGCTGATACAATTGTTTTTCCTGTTACATCGTCAATGATCTGGGCATAAATACCTTTATTGCTCCTGTAAACTGATAAGCGTGGACGCTCTGTTGATCCTGAAAGGCTCTTCCTGATACCTTTCTTGATTCGCTCTCTTCTTGATAGTTTAGCTCCCATGACGATTATTTTTTAGATGCTGATTTACCTGCTTTTCTTCTCAATACCTCGCCAACAAACTTGATACCTTTACCTTTGTAAGGCTCTGGCGCACGCAGCGAGCGGATCTTTGCAGCCACCTGGCCGATCAATTGTTTATCGATCGATTCCAGAATGATGGTTGGGTTTTTACCCTTTTCAGCAGTTGTTGTAACTTTAATTTCTTTTGGCAGCTCAAATACATAGTGGTGAGAGTAACCCAACACTAAGTCTAACGTATTGCCTGTGTTTGTAGCGCGGTAACCTACACCTACCAACTCTTGCTCGAGTTTGTAACCGGTTGTTACACCTACTACCATGTTATTTAATAACGCGCGGTACAAACCATGTAAAGCCTTGTGGCGTTTTTGGTCTGTAGGGCGTTTAACCAGCAGCTGGCCATCGGCCTGCTCTATGATCATATCTGTATCCACCGCCTGGTGCAGTTCACCTTTGGGGCCTTTTACTGTTACCACATTTTCAGGTGATACAGTAACGGTTACGCCCTGGGCTATTGCTATCGGTGCTTTTCCTACTCTTGACATTGCTTAATTTCTCCTCTGTGATTAATAAATGTAGCACAATACTTCGCCACCGATGTTCTGCTGGCGAGCTTCTTTATCGGTCATAACGCCTTTTGAGGTCGAAATGATGGCGATACCTAAACCGTTTAATACGCGTGGCAAATTGCCTGTTCCTGCGTATTTTCTCAAACCTGGTTTACTGATACGTGCGAGTGTGCGGATTGCAGGGATTTTAGTTATCGGGTGGTATTTCAAAGCAACTTTGATAGTGCCT
>JABDAU010000130.1 GCA_013289045.1 Bacteroidota bacterium
TACAGGAAGGCGATAGAATTAAACCACGAATTTATTGCAGATGCTGCCGCGATCGGCCATGCAACAGACAGGTCCGCCTATCAGTATTTGCTGCTAAATACTGTTGCTAATACCAGCGGACTGAGCATCACCAGCCAATTCAATTACCTAACCATAAAAAAGCGATTAATTATGATGAACAGATCAACAACCGCAGCCAAAGCCCTGTTGGCTAAAGCTGCAATCGTACCCGTGTTCGTTGCAGCATTCCTGCTGTTTTGCGACAAAACCGAAGTGTTTGCGATCTCTCCGGCAGTAAAAAGTATAAAGCAGTCTAAAACTGAAAAGACGACAGTTGGCAAGGATACCGCTGTGCAAAGGAAATTTGAGATCGGATTTATAACCAGCGATTATCCCTGTACAAAGGAAGGTATTCCGGCAGATGAACTAAAGGAATACCAGCAGATCCTGAGCAAGTATGAAGTCGGCCCCGATAGTGATTTCATGTTTCATATGAAAATTACCGATGAAGACAGGACGAAGCTGGAAACGATATTTAAAAAGATGAGCCGCAAACAACAGGCACAACAAAGGCTTGGTTTTTCTTATCCTGCAACGCCGCTACCACCAAAATCTCCTACTCAAGCAGACATCAATATTTGGAAGAACCCACGCGCTTGCGGCGTATGGATAGATGGCAAAAAAGTGGATAATGCTGTATTGAATAACTATAAACCGGCTGATTTTGGGATGGCCTATGCAAGCAGGCTATCAAAAAACAATATCAATTATAAAAAATACAAGTACCAGGTTGATCTGTACACAGTCGCCTATTACGATAAAATATATAAGCAGGATATTGCTGATCAATACAAAAGTCACATGTTTTTCAAAATGCGGAAGGTGAAGGTGTAACTATAAACAATGCCAGAAAAAATTCTGCAACCAAAAGCTTCAGGCCGAAATACCTGGGGCTTTTGGTTTGAGTTGCGATACCGGTCAGCGCATTCAGCTAAAATAACTTCGACTTTCCGACAACGGCTTTCAAACAAATTCCGTAAATAGTTATTGATAACATTTTACAATCCGCAGCAATCAGCCGTAGTTATGCATAAATATTTCGCTTTGTTCGTTCTTACCACACTCGTCGCACTCCAAACCAATGCCCAAACAGGCAAGCGCTACCGCGACATGATCTTCAGCACAGCTGATATCCAATTTGATAAAAACTATGCTGCTGACACGGTTAAAGCCGATGACAGAAAAAGCTATGGATTTGACTTATATACACCCCACGGCGATGATACCCGCAACCGTCCGCTCATCATCTGGATGCATGGCGGTGGGTTTGTATTTGGCTCAAAAAGCGATGAGAACATGAAACTGTGGTGCGAGACATTCGCCCGCAGGGGATATGTATGCGTGTCTATTGATTATCGCATGGGCAAAAAAACTTCCATTCTAAATATTGGTAAGCTGATCAGGAACTGTTACCCGGCGGTGCTGGATGCAAGGCAGGCGGTGCGGTATTTTAAGGAGCATCATGAAGAATATGGCATCAATCCGGAACATATTATTTTGGCAGGTAATTCCGCCGGCGGTATCATGGCGCTGCAAACGGCGTTCAGTAAAAACCGCGAACTGGCCGATTCGCTTCGCATACAAAACCCGGCGCCATTTGGCGGGGTGGATGAAGGGCCGACCAAAGTGCTGGCCGTCATCAATTTCTGGGGCGGGATCTTCAATATCAACTGGCTGAAGAATGCGCAAACGCCGGTGGTGAGTGTGTATGGCTCAGAAGATAAAATTGTGCGTCCCGGCTTTAACAAAGGAAGCTACGGCGGCAAAGCGATCACTGAAAAGTTAGCGGCGCTGCACCGTAACGGCGAGGAAAAAGTATTTGATGGTTACGGGCACGAGCTGTATAAGCATTTTAACCCGCTGCCCATTCATTTCGGTAAGGAAGGTATCCGTAAACGCTGGCTGGAAGCGGGGCAGTGTGCTGCTGATTTTGTGGATAGATTGTTGGAGTAGCCAGCTTATAAAGTTCCCCTCTTGAGAGGGGGTGCATTGGATTGAGCGCAAAGGCAGGGGTGTGTTTATCAAACTTTGCATAGCGAAAAACACACCCCTGCAACCGCACCGTCAGCACACCCCCTTTCAAGAGGGGAACCCTTAACTAACCTCTAATTTTACATTTTCCACTTCCGCTTCAACCAGGCCCTTACCGGCTCATCATACAATTTGAGCGCAGCATAACCTACCGATACAGACACCGCAAAGGTGATAACTCCATACAAAATTTCCTGGCTTTGGGGTGCATGCATGTGGTCGCTTGCCCAGCCGGTGTAAATGTAAATGAAGCCGTAATGGGTGATATAAATGGGGTACGAAACATCGCCCAGGAATTTACAGATCCTGTTCTCCGTTTTTCCTTTCATCCCGCCGCTGGCGCCGATATAGATGACCAAAGGAAACACCAAAATAATGCTTAACGATTCAAACAGGCCGTTCATCCATGTATGCTGGTTGGTACCCACCCTCGGCATAAATAATATGATGCACAACAGCACACTGCTCAGCAGGAATGCATTTTTTATATTGCCGGGTTTTATTATTCTCGAAAGCAGCAATCCCGCGAAGAACGGGTACAACAGCCGTGTAAAGCCAATCCGCAGCTGCTCCTCGTTCAGCGACCATCCGCCAATTACATCGCCTGATCTGCACCTTACAGTATAGTGGATCAATATCCCGGCAGTTATCACCACCAAAATGGTTAATGCCGTTTTAGAAAGTTTGCGCAGGCCTATAGCATACAGGATATTGGCAACATATTCAAAAAACAGCGACCATGCCGGTCCGTCCAGCGGGTGCATTTCCTGCCAGCCGCGGATGTCCCAGCCTGTCGGGATGGGCAGCAATGTAAAACCGATCAGCATGATCAAAAGCATTTGCCATACCGGCGTGGAATGAACGAGAGGGAATGCGGCCGACCCGCTGAAATAAAAACAGGCAGCCCCGATGAGCATGCCCATCACCACCATTGGTTGCAACCGCTGAAGCCGGCGTTTAAAAAATCCGCCTATGGTAAGCTTGCCCCACCTGTCATCATAAGCATAGCCGATAACAAAGCCCGACAGCGCAAAGAAAAAGTCTACCGCCAAATAGCCGTGATTAATTAATTGAAGATAGCCGTTAGTCGTACTCGCTTCAAAAGTGTGGAACGCTACAACTGTAATTGATGCTACGCCGCGCAACCCGTCGAGGATTGGGTAATGGGGCTTTGTTTTTATCGAAAGTGCGTCTTCCTGCATGTTTGATCCGGGTTTAATAATAGTAGGGGCTGTTAAGATATTGATTTTAATGATTTCAGCAGAAAAAAAATCGCACAAAAATTTGCGTAGTTAAATAGCTACATATATATTTGTAGTCAAATAGCTACATAATGAATTTACGAAGAGACGTTTTTCAGGCCATTGCCGATCCAACCCGGAGGACCATATTGCTGTTGCTGACCGCCTCGCAATCCATGACGGCAGGCGCAATAGCCTCTAATTTCGACACGGCCCGGCCAACAGTTTCCAAACATCTGCAGATCCTTACCGAGTGCGAATTGCTGCAGCAAAAGCAAACCGGCAGGGAAGTTTACTATCACATCAACGCAAAAAAAATGAAAGAAGTAGCCGACTTTATCGAACCATTCCGCCAAATGTGGGATGAGCGTTTCAACAAACTGGAAAGCGTAATGAAAGACTATCAAAACAAAAAATAAACCGCTATGGAACTAAAAACGAAGATCAACGCCGAAGACGGCAAGCAGGAAATATTTATTACACGCGAGTTTGACCTGCCCGTAGAGCTCCTTTTTAAGGCCTATACCGAAGCCGGGCTGCTTGAGCAATGGATGGGCACAAAAGTGCTGAAACTGGAAAGCAGGAAGCATGGCAGCTATGAGCTGGAGACCAGCGATAACAAAGGCAACGTGGTGTTTAAAGCCAATGGCACTATCCACGAGCTTATCCAAGATAAAAAGATCATCCGCACATTTGAAATGGACAACGTTCCGTTCGGCGTTCAGTTGGAGATATATGACTTTGAAGCGCTTAGCCCGGAAACCAGCAAGCTGAATATGCACATGATCTATGAATCTATTGCTGTGCGCGACCAACTGCTGAAACTGCCGTTTGCCCAGGGCCTTAACTATGCGCATAACCGCTTACAGGATGTTTTAACCAATTTAAAATAACAAGAAAATGGAAAAAAGAAAATTGATATGGTATTGGGTAATAACGATAGTATTATCCTTTTGCATTTTTACAGGTGGATTTTTTCAGGCCATGCTGTTTAAAGGAGTCATTCAGGGCTTTAAGCCATTGGGATATCCTACCTATTTTATTTCGCTGATAGGTATTTGGAAGATGCTGGGCGTAATCGCCATATTAATTCCGAAATTTAAACTGCTTAAAGAATGGGCATATGCGGGTATATTTTTCACTATGACGGGTGCAGTTATCTCTCATATTGCCAGTAATGATGTTTCTGTACAACTCATTGCGCCGGTAATGCTGGCTATTTTTACAGTATTATCATGGTATTTAAGGCCAGCGGAAAGAAGAAGTATTTCGGTTAATTAGCGATAATTTGATATGGCAAAGATAAAATATAGAGGACTTGAAATAGAAGGGCATCTGGACATTTTTGTTGGAGATTGCGAAGATGAATTTGAGGGTGAAATTAAAAAATGGCAGGAAGTGTTAATTCACGGCGATCCGGAAGGGCTACGGTCATTTGCCAAACTTTTAATAAAAATAGCTGATTTAAATCAAGAAAATGAGACCGATCTTCCCATAGGCGCAAGGGAACATTATGAATTGCGGCCAAATTTGGAATTAAGTAAAAGTTCGGCACAGGCGATTGTTGGCAGAATAGATGCAAAGGGTACAG
>JABDAU010000131.1 GCA_013289045.1 Bacteroidota bacterium
GGGTATCTGCTTTGCGTTGAACGATGTACTCAACACGCTGGAGACGGCTTCGGGGCGATCAGTAAAATCCATATCAGCGGCGGGTTTACTACATCTGATGTTTGGACGCAGATGCTGGCTGATATTACCGGGAAGGAGTTGGTGATTATGCAGGAGGGTGATGCCTCCGCTATTGGAGCAGTGCTATTGGCATTGAGGGCTTTGGATATTGCGGCTTTTGCTGCACCGAAGTATGATGAACAGAGGAGTATTTTGCCGCAGGATGAGAACCATGAGGTGTATGGGCGCAGCTTTGGTTTATTTAAAAGATTGTATTATGATTTGAGGGATACGATGCATTGGGTGAGTGAGCGGAGTTGAATTGATTCCGCCTTTTGTGTGAACTTCTTACTCTATCTCCATTTCTAATATATTGCGCGCCATGTCCTTTGCGGCAATTAAAATCCTTTTTGCCTGCTTTTCCGATGGCTTCCTCTTGCCATTAATATAGTCGGATAATTGGCCCTTGTTCATTTTTAATGTAGTTGCAAATCCGGATGGACTAATGAATTTATTAAGCTTAAAAAAAGAAGGCAAGTCGTATGCTAACACGATTTGTTCTTCTATAATCTTTGCTTTTGGATCATATAAATTATAGGCCTCAATAATATTCGCTTTTAATTCTGCTAAATTATCTCCCATCGTAGCAATTAGGTTGCCTTCTTCTTCCCGATAAGCTCCATATCCATCCGGGCCTTTTTCTACTATGAATTTGATCTTTTTCATTTCGTTATTGGAATTTATTATGTTCGATTATAAGCAATGGTTATTTTATTCCTGCTTGTTTTTTAATTGCCTTTTCTGTACCGAAGGGCACTTCTTTTGAGCCATGATAGGGAAATATTAAAATCCCTTCTTTCTTCGGGTGCTTCATCTTTATGTGGCTACCTTCCTGGCTTATTTCATACCATCCTGCTTGTTTAATTTTTTTATAAAGTTCCGATGATTTCATCCTATTCTATATACAAAAGTAAAAAATAGTTCACAAAAAAAAGTAAAAAAGTAAAAAATAGTTCACGAGTTTAAAGACTAATAAGCAATATATTTTGTCAAAACAAAAGCGTTACGAGATAATTTAATGTCTACGAATACAAACGTAATGGTTGGTTAGATAATAGCTTAAAAGCTATTTAACAAAAAAGCCCTCTAAAATTTAGAGGGCTTTCAGTTTTCCAGCAAGGATTCGAACCTCGACAAGCAGAACCAGAATCTGATGTGCTACCGTTACACTACTGGAAAATCTAAACAGAGTTGCAAATATCTAAAATCAGCGCCATTTAAAAAAATTATATGCAAAAAAGTGAATAACCGCGTAGACGGCTGCCTGCTAAACGACCTGTTACTGATGAATATCAATGAATGAAACAAAAGTATTATTTATTGATCAGCTGCTCTTGAGATGGCAACGCCGGGAACGGATTGTGCGGCTCCGTTTGGTACCAGTAGGATACCGAGGCAATGTCCGATTTCTGCGCAAGGTATAATCCCCATGTTTTCCAGCCAAGGTCCTGTATAGTTACTTTCAGGTCGGATTTAAACCTGATGGGTTCCATAATATGCCAGCGGTACATGCCGAAGCGGCGGTATTTATGCGCCGAGTCAGGTTCCAGTATTTGATGAACGCCGGAGAATGGCGTGGTGTATATTGTCGGTTTCCCATTGGTTTCAAAACCGTATGAGCCGAGGAAATAATCTTCCGTACCCGTGGTGTTGATGGTAGGAAAATCTTTATCGCCATCTATATAAAATTTCATTTCCCCTTCGCCCCACCAGCCTTGATTGTTAATGCCCCAGGCAATGTAAGTGCCTACATATTGGCCCTGCCCTTTTACATTATCCAGTAGCGTATGAATGGATGTACTGTTCGGATTTGACCGGCGGAACTGCGCGTGGAAATACGCCATATCCTTCGGTATCGGTGTAAGCGTATAATCGATGGAATAGTACAGCGCGTTGTCGTGCGTCTCCAGATTTTCAATAGTGATCCTGCATTTTTTGCGGAAAGGCATTAGCCAATAGCTGTTAAAACCGCTGCCGGGGTTTACCGCCATGGGCAATGAACTGATGTGCGCGTAGGACCCGAAACCCTGTCCGAAAAAGTCGCCCACAGGGCATTCAACCGAAGGAGTTGTTTCATCATCCCAGTAAATACGGAGTATTTGGAGGCGCCAGTTGCCGCCGGGTGTCATCCAGATGTGCTGCACAGCGCCGGGGCCGTTTATTTCCGCCAAAGTAAAAGTTTGCCCGGGTTTGATGAGAATGTACGGGTTTAATTTCCATCCGCGCCCAAGCTCGCGGGCACTGCCTGCGGAGTTGGCATGATTTGGGTAAATGGTGTCGCTTATTTTGGCCGCACCGCCTTGTCCTTTTTCGCCTGTAAAATTTTCAGGGCTGATGGAACGCGACTCGGCATTCGACAAGGTTGGCAGATTGCCTAAGCCCAGGCCAAGTCCATTAAATGGTTGCTGTACTTGCTGTGCGTGTGCTGCAATGGCAAACAAGACCACAAGCGCGAGTATGAATAGCTTTTTCATGATCAGTTAACCTCCAGTTCGTCTTTTGTCGGGAATTTTGGGAATGGATTATGCGGCTCGGTCTGATACCAGAACGAAACTGTCGAGATATCTGAGTGTTGCTGCAGGTAGCGCCCGCCATTACGCCAGCCAAGGTCCTGGATGGTCACTTTCAGGTTTTTTTCAAAACGGATAGGGTCTTGAATATGCCAGCGATACAGGCCGAAACGTTCCTGCGTAACATATAAGCCGTCCGGTTTTATCACCTGCGCCAGGCCGGAATACGGCGTGGTGAACGTATCGTATTGGTGCGATACCGGGTCTTCAAAATCATATGATCCTAAGAAATAATCCTCAGTGCCCGTACCGTTGATGGTTGGGAATTTGGTATCGCCATCCATATAAAATTTGATCTCGCCTTCGCCCCACCAGCCGTTGCTAGTAACGCCAACGGCCATGTAGGTACCTACATATTGTCCCTTGCCGCTTACGTTATCCAGTAAAGTATGGATGGAACCCTGCGTAGGATTGGAGCGGCGGAACTGCGCGTGGAAATAGGCCGCATCTTTTGGCACCTCGGTTTCGGTATAGTCGATCTGGTAGAAAAGGAACATATTGTCTTTATCGAGGTTCTGCACCGTCATGCGGCAGTGTTTGCGGAAAGGCATCGGCCAGTAGCTGTTAAAGGCGCTGCCGGGGTTAACGGTGACAGGCATAGAGTTAATGGGCGCATATTTGCCCCAGCCCATGCAGAAGAAATCGCCCAGCGGTACTTCAACGGATGGCTCGGTTTCGTCGTCCCAATAGATCCGGAGGATCAGAAAGCGCCAGTTGCCGGTTGGGGTCATCCAGATGTGCTGAATCGAGCCGGACGTGCTGAGATCGGCAATGGTGTAGGTTTCTCCGCCTTTTATTACGGCACAGGGGTTTACTTTCCATCCCTGGCCCAATTCGCGAGCGGCGCCCTGGGATATGCCTGTTGTTGCCATGCCGCCTTTGCCTTTTTCGCCGGTGGGATTCTCGGCGCTTAACGAGCGGGTTTTAGCATCCGACAGCATGAAGATATTGCTGAGATTAGGATTCAATCCATTGTTTCCGCTCTGTGCAAAAACGGCAGGTGCGATCATCGACAATAACATGATCGCAAAAAAGATGAGGTTCCGTTTAGTATTCATAATTCTATGATTAAGCTATATAAAATTGCAATTAATTGGATGATCATGATAAATATATTGCCAGTTTCAGTTTGTTAAATGATGCCATTGAACAACTTCTTACTTATTGACTTACATGTGCAGAGATGGCTTCGTTCCTCGCCATGACGTCTTAGAGGTTATTTGTGGCAGGCCATTTTCATGCCCTTTACGCCGATGTTCACTTCGCTGACATGCCATCGGCCAAGATTGGCAACGTATAGCTTATCAAAATCCTTTCCGCCAAAGGCGATATTGGTCGGGTTCGACAATGTATGCGCTTCCCAGTCATCTACCAATACACTGATCTCCTGTTTTGGGGTGATCTTGTAGATGGCATTTGGAACATAACAGGCCACATAAAGATTATCCTCATCATCAAAAGCCAAACCATCCGGGCAGGTTTGCACCATAGTGGCGAACACTTCGCTTTTGCCCGCTGTACCATCAGCATTTATGGGTACACGCTCAACACCTGGCAACCACGTGCTGGCGATATAGAGGTAGTCCTCATTTTTTGAGAGCGCGATGCCATTAGCAAAACTGAACGGCCCGTTATGCCAGATGTGGCCCGTACCATCCGGCTCGAAACGCATGATCTTACCGATCACTTTACGGAATGCGCCGCTTTCGGATACATAAACCCTGCCCCGCTGATCAAATACCACGGAGTTGGGAATATTGAAGTTTTCGCCATCGGCGCCATCGGCGAACTTTTCCAGTTGGTAAGTTGCCATGTCCAGCTTCCATACGCAGTGGTTACCCGAGTCGCAAACGGCCAGCCAGCTGCAATCGGACGAAAAGGCTACGCCTTGTACAAAGCCGCCGGTGTTGTTTACCTCTTTGAGTTCGCTGCCGTCGGGTGATATCCGGTAGATCTGCCCG
>JABDAU010000132.1 GCA_013289045.1 Bacteroidota bacterium
ACTTCTGAGTTGTACTCGCCTAACCAGCCAAACCTTACCTGCGACATGAGGACAAACTTACCAACGATCTTTGTGAACCATTGCCCGTCAAACTTCACTTTGTAGTATTCTACAAAATGATAGCGTTGTTCAGGAGTTGCTGTAATATAGTCGATGTTGTTGAACAATGAATATGGCGGCGTACCCTGCACGGTGAACTTAAAGTTTGAACCCTGTGTTGGGAATATCGGCGCATCCAATGAATTACGTTGAAGCTCCTGTGTTAATTTAATGTTGAACGATGTACCATTCTCAAACAGGTAACCAGGGATCACTTTAGCGATTACAATCCATTTAACGTCAGGCGTTCGGTGGGTGTGGGTGCCCGTGTGTTCCTGCCTATATTTGGTTTGCTGGGTCTGGACTACGGTTATGGCTTTGATAAAATACCAGGTATACCTGATGCAAATAAGGGACAATTTAGTTTCTCAATTTCACAGAGTTTGAACGGCGGATTTAATTAAATTTGCTGGAAATATTTTATGAAGAAGATAATTTTGACGTTGTTTCTTACGTTAGCAAGTATCAGCTGGGCTTGTGCCCAGCGTTTTGCTTATGTAGATTCCGATTATATTCTGAAGCACATGCCTGAATATTTATCGGTACAGAAGCAATTGAATGCATTATCAGACCAGTGGCAGAAAGAGGTGGATAATAAATTTGCCGAGGTTGACCGCTTATACAAAGCTTACCAGGCCGACCAGGTTTTGATGACACCTGAAATGAAGCAACGCCGAGAAGCTGATATTTCCAACAAGGAAAAGGAAGCAAAGGATTTTCAGCGGTCGAAATTCGGGCCGGATGGTGAATTGACACAGAGAAGTAACGCGTTGATTAAACCCATACAGGACAGGATAGCCAAGGCAATACAGGCAGTGGCCGAAGGTGATGATCTCGATATGATATTTGACAAAAACAGCGAGGTGATCATGTTATATGCAAATCCTCGGTATGACAAAAGCGCAGAAGTGGTCACAAAATTAGGGTTAAAACCCGGAGTATTTGCTAAGTAAAAATTATATATTCGCACTAATTAATTAACACACAGAACAGAAAAATGAAAAAACTACTAAAAGTTGCTTTAATAGCATTATGCGTAGTATTTGTGGGCAACTTTGCTAAGGCACAAAGCAAGATTGGTTATGTAAACGCTAACCAATTATTGGATATGCTTCCTGAAATGAAAACTTTGCAAACACAAATGCAGGATTACCAAAAAACATTTTCAGATCAGTTGACTGCAATGCAAAACGAATTTCAGACCAAAGGTCAGACGTACGAAAAAGGCCAGGCTACGATGACTGACGCTGCACGTACTGCTGCTCAAACTGATTTGCAACAGCTTCAGCAACGCATCACTGCTTATCATGATAATGCACAAAAACAGATCGAGCAAAAAAGCAATGAGCTTTTGAAGCCGCTTACTGATAAGATCAAATCTGCTATTACTGCAGTAGCTGCTGATAAAGGGTACAATTATGTGCTTGATTCAGGCCAGGTAGAATTGTTGGTAGCGCCTCCGGGTGACGACATTACTGCTGCAGTAAAAGTTAAATTAGGTTTGAAATAATCTCATCATAAAAACATTTTATGAAGCGCTCCATAATAAATGGGGCGCTTTTTTTATTTTTGACTTGTGTTGAACAACAAACCTATAGGCATTTTTGATTCGGGCTACGGCGGGCTTACCGTTTTTTCGCTCCATATTTAATCAACTGCCGCAATACGATTACGTTTATTTAGGCGATACTGCCCGCGCGCCATATGGCAACCGGTCTTTCAGCGCCATACACGAGTACACGTGGGAATGTGTGCAAAAGCTGTTTGAAATGGGCTGTCCGCTCGTGATATTGGCATGCAACACGGCCTCGGCAAAAGCCCTGCGCACCATACAGCAGCAGGATTTGAAAAATGAAGACCCCGCAAAACGGGTGCTGGGTGTTATCCGCCCTACGGCGGAGGTGATCGGCACTTATACCAATACCAACCAGATAGGCGTGCTGGGTACAAAAGGCACTGTGCAGTCCGGTTCGTATTTATTAGAGATAGAACACTTTTTTCCTGATCTGAAAGTTTACCAGCAAGCGGCTCCGCTTTGGGTACCGCTGATAGAGAATGGCGAGCATGATAACCCCGGCGCAGATTATTTTATAAAGGAATACACGGATAAGATCATGGCGCAATCGCCGGAAATTGATACGCTTTTATTGGCCTGTACGCATTACCCGCTGATACAGGATAAGATAAACAGCTTCCTGCCGCCGCACGTAAAAACCGTTGCCCAGGGCGATATTGTAGCCGCCAGCCTGATCGATTACCTGCATCGCCATCCGGAAATGGAACAAAGTATTACTAAAAACGGCACACAGGAATTCTACACCACTACAGATGACACCGCGGATTTTGATAATAACGCCACGAAGTTTTTTGGGGCGGAGGTGAAGTCGAAATTTGTATCGGTGACGGGATAATCAGAAGTCCATAGTCCATGGACGATAGACCATAGCAATATCGTATTTTTTAGTTTTAGCCATGGTCGATGGTCTATGGACTATGGACTAAAAAAGTTAAGTTTGCACGGCGTGAACATTTATTTAACATATGTGCTTATTGGCGTGGGCTTGTTTGCTTTTACGGCACTGTTCGCGCTGTTTGCGGTTTATGCTGAAAGAAAGGTTTCCGCTTTCATACAGGACAGGCTTGGCCCTACGGAAACCGGCAAATTCGGCCTGCTGCAAACGCTTGCCGATGGTTTAAAACTGGTTCAGAAAGAGCTGATCATACCCGCCGCCGCCGATAAGATCTTATTCATGATGGCGCCGGCGATTATCTTCCTCGCCGTGTACATGGGTTTCGCGGTAATGCCCTGGGCAGCAGGCGTAGCGCCGACACAACTGAATTTAGGTATTTACTATATTTTCGCCATACTGGCTATCGAGACGCTTGGCATTTTAATGGCCGGTTGGGGATCGAACAATAAGTATTCGATATTGGGCGCTATGCGTTCGGCAGCGCAGATCATTTCGTATGAGATCCCTGCCGGGTTTGCGGTTATTGCTGTGGTGATGATCGCACAGTCGATGGATATGCAAACCATTTCGACGCAGCAGGGGATATTATCAACCGAAACTATAAAGTGCCTCGGGTTTTGGAACGTAACCAAAATTGGGGGCATATTCAGCTGGAATATTTTGCGGGCGCCGCATTTGCTGGTGGCATTTGTGATTTACTTTATTGCCTCGCTGGCGGAGAGCAACCGTGCACCGTTTGATATCCCGGAAGCGGAATCAGAACTGGTGGCAGGCTTCCATACCGAATTTACCGGGATGCGGTTTGCGTTCGTGTTCTTTTCTGAATATTCCATGATGTTCCTGGTGTCGATGATCAGCGTGATCCTGTTTTTAGGTGCATGGAACACACCACTGCCCAATATCGGCGCGGTGCATCTGGCCGACTGGACAACCGGCACCGCGTGGGGAATACTGTGGATAGTGCTGAAAACGCTGGCGCTGGTAGGCGTGCAAATGTGGATCCGATGGACATTGCCCCGACTGCGTGTAGACCAACTAATGAATTTATGCTGGAAAGTACTGACCCCGCTCGCATTCATCTGCGTGCTGATCTCGGGCATCTGGCGCGTATATTTAATGTAAAAAAAGTAGCTGTGATTCTGAGCAGAGCGAAGAACCTATAAACTATGCCTAAGCGCTATGTATAGTTAGCGATGCATAAGCAAAGGTGCTTCACTTCGTTCAGCATGACAAAAAAATATGGCTGATAGAGCACAAACCGGAATTTCCTCATTATGGAAAGGCATGTCCCTTACCATCAGGCACCTTTTTACCGCTAACGGAAAAAGGAAGGTGATTCCTGCGAGCAGTGATAATTACTTTAAACAACTGGAAGGCACTAATACCATCCAATATCCAAAGCAAAGCCTTCCGGTACCCGAAGTTGGCCGTTACCAGCTGGATGTGGAGATAGACGACTGCATTGTATGTGATCTCTGCGCCAAGATCTGCCCGGTAGATTGCATCACTATCGATTCCATTAAGGCTACTGAGCTGATCGGTTATACTTCTGATGGTTCGCCAAAACGTATCCATGCGGCTAAGTTTGATATCGACATGGCCAAATGCATGTATTGCGGCCTGTGCACCATCGTTTGCCCTACCGAGTGCATCGTGATGACCAATCAATACGATCGAAGTGTTTTCGGTCTGAGCGACCTGACCTACGAATTCTCCGACATGACTGCCGAAGAGGCAAAAGAAAAACAAGCCTTGCTGGATCAACAATTGGCCGAACGTGCTGCCGCCAAGCAAAAAAAGGATGAAGGAGGAAGCGCGGTATGAATTTGATACAGGTACTTTTCTACTTGCTTGGCTTCATCACTTTGGGATCGGCCATTTTCGTAGCGGCCTCCAAGAACCTGGTGCGCTCCATATTTATGTTTTTTATAACACTGTTCTCGCTTGCGGGGCTGTATGTGCTTTGCCTTGCCGATTTTGTGGCGGTAACACAGATCGTGATCTATGTGGGCGGTATTTTGGTGCTGATCCTGTTTGCGTTTATGCTT
>JABDAU010000133.1 GCA_013289045.1 Bacteroidota bacterium
TTACCCATCAGGTGTTCTGATGGAACACATTGGTCTGCCCATTCTTTTCTACCTACCAGGTGTTCCGACGGAACACGTTGGCCCGCCCATTCTTGGCTACCCACCAAGTGTTCCGATGGAACACTTTGATCATTCCGCATTTTTCTACCCACCAGGTGTTCCGATGGAACACGTTGATCGTCTTTTTCCGTGTTCCATCGGAACACCTCGTGGGTAGCTCAGGAATGATAAAATTTCCGTGTTCCATCGGAACACTTGGTGGGTAAATTGATGATTTTAATTAAATTGCATTCCATTATGCCTAATACCTACACACAAATTCATATTCAATTCGTATTCGCAGTTAAATACAGAAATGCATTGATCGGCGATGACTGGAAGGAAAGGCTTCATCAATACATTACAGGCATCTTTCAGGAAAACAATCACAAAATGCTGCAAATAAACAGCATGCCCGATCATATCCATATTTTTATTGGGATGCGACCACATCAATCTATATCAGCATTAATACAGAATGTAAAAACCAAAAGCAGTCAATGGATTAATCAACAAAATTTATCTCCATATAATTTTGCCTGGCAGGAAGGTTATGGCGCTTTCTCATACGCAAAAAGCCAGGTACCCAATGTTATCCGGTATATTCAAAACCAGGAAAAACATCACCAAAAAGAATCATTTTTAGATGAATACAGGAAATTTTTGAAGCTTTTCGATATTGAATGGGATGAGCAATATATTTTTAAAGAACTGGAGTAATCTCCTATTCTGATTTTTCTATAAAACGCATTTATTTTGCGCCGTGAGGCATTTTCTCTATCTTACTCAAAATAAATCTAACCATTTTATGAGTGAGACCCCGCTTATCCAAATCCGTGACCTTCGTAAATTTTACGGCGATAAAGAAGTATTAAAAGGCATAAACCTCGATGTGTATCCCGGCCAGGTCATTGGCTATATCGGCCCGAATGGGGCAGGTAAATCCACCACGGTAAAAATCCTTACCGGGCTTATTCCCGACTTTAAGGGCGAAGTTATTGTGAACGGCATCAGCATGGCTGAAAATCCGCTCGAAATAAAGAAGCTGATCGGCTACGTACCCGAGAATGCCGAGATATACGATGTGCTCACCCCAATGGAATATCTTGATTTTATTGGTAAGCTTTACGGCATGGAGCAAAACGCGCTTACCGAACGTGCGGAAAAGCTGCTTACCGCTTTCAGTCTTGGCACTAACATAAACGACCGGATGGATACCTTTTCAAAAGGGATGAAGCAAAAAGTATTATTAATAGCCGGGATCATCAACAATCCAAAGATCATCGTGTTGGATGAGCCTTTGTCAGGACTGGATGCCAACGCCGTGATCATGATCAAAGAACTGATCCTGCGTTTGTCGCAGGAAGGAAAAACCATTTTTTACTGCTCGCATATGATGGATGTGGTGGAGAAGGTATCAGACCGTATTCTGCTCATCAATAAAGGCGAGATCATTGCCGACGGCAGTTTTGAATCGCTCAAGCAAAACCATAGCGACACACTCGAACGCATATTCTCAAAACTTACCGGTCGCGAAGACCAGTCGAGCGAGACAGATGCAATTATTAACGCTTTCGACTGATCATTATGGACAAGATATTTCTACGTTTTATCCGGTTCATTAGTCCGTTGCTGCAAAAAAGCGGGGTAGATACAGACCAGCTTTACAACATCATAAGGGTAAAGCTGATGATGGACGACCGACGGCCCAACACCATGTTTGCTGCACGCAGAAAACAGCAGAATAATACTAAGGTGAAGTCGCCATGGCTGGTAACAGTCTTAATGGTAGCGATGGGTGCTTTTATAGGCATGACCTTATTCCTCGATAAAATGCCATATGTAGGGGAAACTTTTTATTTTCTCATCTTCATGGTGCTGATGTCCATCACGCTCATCTCCGATTTCACCAGCGTATTGATCGACACCCGCGACCAGTTCATTATTATGCCCCGCCCGGTTAACGACCGTACGGTTGCCGTTTCGCGCATTTTGCACATCAGCTTTTATGTGCTCAGGCTGGCGTTGCTGCAAGGTGCAGCAGGTATTGTAATGGTTGGCTTTATCGATGGCATATTTGCCGTACCGCTGTTTTTTGTGCAGATCATACTGGCGACATTCCTTTGCATCTTTTTTGTAAATATCATTTACCTGCTGCTCATGCGCTCTGTGAGCCCGCAGCGGTTTAAGGATATTATCAGCTATTTCCAGATCACGTTTGCTGTCCTCATATTCGCTACTTATTATTTATTGCCTAAGCTTATTAATGTGAGTGTGCTGCAAAATATCAGCCTGATAACACACCCGTGGTCGTGGTTTTTGCCGCCAGTATGGATAGCCGGATTGAATGAGCTGATCATACACGGTGCACGTACCGGGCCGCTAACTATTGTGCTTGCTTTATTGGGTATTGCGACGCCGGTTTTTGGCCTGTGGTTCGTAGTTAGGGTATTGGCGCCCGGATTTAACAGGAGGTTGACCATTATTGCAACATCGGACGGCAACAGCTCACAAACCAAAGTAAAGCGTACCGAAAAAACGTCCATAATGGATAGGATAGCCAATTTGGTAGCACCAAATCCTGTTGAGAATGCTGGTTTTAAAATCACGATGAAGCTTGCAGCCCGCTCGCGCGATTTTAAGCTGAAGGTTTACCCGGCATTTGCATACGTGCCTATTTATTTCCTGTATTTCGCACTTAATGGTAAGGGGGATGTTTCTGAAAAAATATATAATATGCAGCATGGGCATAGCTATATTTTCCTGCCCTATCTCTGCACATTCATATTATCCTCTGTATTATTTAACATATCGACAAGCGAGAAATATAAATCGGCCTGGGTTTATTATTCAGCGCCTATTGCTAATCCCGGCGAGATCTTATCCGGAATGTACAAGGCGATCATTGTCGGGTTTTTTCTGCCCTATTGTTTGGTTATTAGCATTCCTATAATATTGGTATGGGGGCCTCAAGCTATAAATGATATTATCCTTTCGATATTGCTGGGTATTATCTACGGTATGCTGATGGCGCTGTTCTCGGTAAAAGGATTACCCTTTTCAAAACCCGTTGCTGTTAAACAAGGCGGCGGGAGAATGATAACAGGCTTCATCATACTTGCTTTTATCGGCGGCGTAGGCTTCGTGCATTATCTTATTGCGCGCTGGGAGCTGCTTATATGGCTATTGATCATCCCTTTCTTTATCATCAACCTGGTTATGTTCCATTATTACAAAAAACAAACATGGGACAATATCGAGATGGCTGATGATATGTAAAGAACGATCTGAGAAGCACAACTCTTGTAGAACCCGTAAGAAAATTAAACTTATGAAGTTATAGAAACCTCGCAAGTTATTGTTGGCTGACCTGCTTAATAATTAAAATCTAATTTAACCACATAAAAAAAGCCCCGGTAAACCGGGGCTTCCTTGTTAAACCTATATAGTAACCAATTGTATTAAAATTAGTTTTGCCCTGGAGTCCAGGTTGTTCCATTCCATTGGTAGGTAAATGTTGTAGCAACATCTACACTATTAATGTACTCGTTAAAAGTAATATTGTATGGTATATTTTGTTGAGGTGTAGGGTAATCTGCCTGTAATACTAAAATGAAAGCCTGATTCAGTAAAGCGGTAGTCCACTGGCCCGTACCCACATCAAAGTCACCATATTTAGCTACATATCCTCTGTAAGTTGCAAGTGCAGTACCACCTACAGTTGAATTTGATATAAGCGTTTCATCAGCTGCGTTTAAAGTGTGGTTAACACCCGGTGCTGCAGTCGCAACTCCCCACGAACCGCTTGTTTTTACCAGATTGATTGTAGCTGGTGTGGTATATGGAGCAACGAAGTTATTTCCATCATACTGTACAGGTTTTACCCTTTGATAAGCGATTTTGGTACTGCTAACATAATAATCAAAGCTTACAAATATGATATCATTCTTCTTAACGGTATCCATTATGGTAATATCGTTTTTCAGGAAGAAATTGAAATCACTTACCAATGAGCTTTCGCTGTTAGTAGTAGTAAACTGATCATATGTACCTACACCTGCCTGGGTATATTGCGCAGGCTGTATGGTATAAATAGTTTGCCATTTACCGCCGAAATATAAGAATGAATATGGCGGAGGAGGCGTCAGCGTTGTTGGATAAGGCGTAAATTTAATCAGCGCCAACTGGTTATTTACAGGTGTGGTATACTTATAAGGCAACCATGAAAGCGTTTGTGCAACACTGAAGTCTGTATACTTATTTCCCGGAAGCAATAAATAATCATCATTTGTAAGCGCATAATAAACATCACTATACAAACTATCTGCAGCAGGCTTAAAATATAATGCAGATTGAGTGTAAGTTACAGTTGCAGTTGAACCATCGGCTAAAGTACCGTACTCTTTGTTCAGGATTTGTGAAACATAAGTTTGCGCATCGGCATTGTCATCGATAGTAAAAGTGGTTTTAGGATAACCAGATGCCAATGATTGATAATCCTTTGTTTGCAAAGTAAGTGTTAAAGTCTGTTTAATAGGCGGGATCACCGTTATCTGATTCAACGCCGGCTCTT
>JABDAU010000134.1 GCA_013289045.1 Bacteroidota bacterium
TCTTTACGCCGCCCGGTTCTATTACCACCACATCAATACCAAATTTTGCTACCTCGTTACGCAAGCTATCGCTCAAAGCTTCCAGCGCGAATTTACTCGCGTGGTACCATCCGCCGAGCGGCAAAGCCAATTTACCACCAATGGAGGTGATATTGATAATACGCCCATAATGATGCTCACGCATAGAAGGAATAACCAGTTGCATCAATCTTGCAGCGCCGAATACGTTCACTTCCAATTGATAACGGGCATCTTCCATTTTTACATCCTCGATTGCGCCATAAGATCCAAAACCTGCGTTGTTGATCAATACGTCAAGTCTGCCTTCCTTTTTCAGGATAGTTTCAACGCCTTTGGTCATCGATGCGTCATCGGTCACATCCATCTCCAGTATTTTAACACCGAGTTTTTCAATGTCCTTCATTTTTTCAACCCGGCGGGCTGCACCGTAAACGGTATGACCGTCTTTCAACAGTGATTGGGCAAAATCCTTGCCCATGCCGGCAGATGCGCCGGTGATCAGTATTACTTTTTTAATTGGTTCCATTTTTCTTTTTTGTTTTGATATAACAAAGGTCAGCCAAAACAGGGCAGGGTAGGTTTGGTGAAAAGCTCAATTTGCTTTGGTAGGAGGCTCAGAGGATAGAGATTAGAGATCGGTGATTAGAGATTAGTGGGAATGATTATTAAAAACCAGCTATACCAATCACAAACCACTGATCACAAATTACTAATTTTACCTCCATGAAAATATTAGGCCTTGTAGGTGGTACCAGTTGGGTATCTACCCTTGATTATTATAAGCTCATCAACGAAGGTGTAAACGAAAAGTTAGGCGATCTGAACTTCGCCGAATGTATAATCTATTCGGTGAACTACCAGGTCATCAAACAAAATGTCGATGCTGATGATTGGGATAAAAACCTCGAGATCCTGGCTGATGCAAGTATCAAGCTGCAGAATAGCGGAGCAAAAGGCATAGTACTTTGCGCCAATACACCACATCTGGTAGCCGACCGCTTGCAGGAAAAATTACAGGTTCCTGTTATCCATATCGCCACCGCAACGGCAAATGCTATTAAAGCACAAGGGATCAGGAAGGTAGGGATGATCGGTACGCGCCTTACTATGGAGCGTGAATTTTTCAGGACGAAACTGGAGGCTGCAGGTATTGAAATGCTGATACCGGAAGATGACGATCGGGGTTTTATTCACTACACCATATTCGAAGAGTTTGGTCGGGGAATATTTTCATGGGAGACTAAACAGCGTTATCTTGGTATTATGCAAAAACTGCTGGCAGCAGGAGCGGAGGGGATCATTGCCGGCTGTACCGAAATACCTTTATTTATTAAGCAGGATGAAGTGAATTTTCCTTTGTTTGATACGTTGGCCCTGCATGCAAAAGCTGCGGTAGATTTTGCGGTTGGTGAGTGATTAATCCCGCAACGTCATCCTGAACTTGTTTCAGGATCTCACTTGCTTAGTTGATAAGGTGCCGAAACAAGTTCGGCATCAGATAAGGGCTATGCTACCAATTCCTCAAATAATCTTTTAAGCGTATCACCCGCATCGGCTTTACACAGGCCGGGGTGTACTTTGGAAGTTTGCAGAATAGTGCTGCGTGTAGCTGTAAGCCAGCGGAAACGGGAGGGAATATCCAGTTGGGCTATAGCGCCGCCGTTTTGATCGCCTGCACAGATGCGTTCGAAGGAACTTAAGTGTTCTTTCAACTCCTCGATATCTATTTTGGTTGAGAATGCTTTGAGCCGGTTCTCATCCAACACATATTTCATTTGCAGGAATTTTTGCTTGGCGCAGAAAAGTACTATCCCGATATTCAGGAATTCCTCGCGCTCCACCCTTGGCACAACGCGGATGACGGCATATTCAAATAAGTGTCTCTCTTGCATTTTGCGCCTCTTTTACAAAAACTTCAGAATTGGCGAGCCTCGCCAGTAAATATTCAATATATGCCTCGCGGTGCTCATCTGCCGATTCAAATACCTGTTCGTCGGTCAGCCACTCATCAGGCACTAAGTTTACGATCGCACGGATTCGCTCTTCGGTAAGTATCGACTTGAATTCAGTATCAACAACATCCAACTCATCCGCCCTTGCTAACAAAACATGATCCTTCACCTGGTAAAAAGGCTTCTTTGCCTGTTCCTGCCAGTTATGCCATGAGTGATGAAAATATAACGCCGCACCGTGATCGATCAGCCACAATTCACGGTTCCATACAAGCATATTGGTGTTGCGGGCCGTACGGTCGACATTGGTGAGCAAACAATCCAGCCAAACTATCTGCGAGGCAAGTCTGCCGTCAACTTTAGTAACCGAGGCATCAAAAGTAATAGCGCCGGCAAGATAATGCAGCGCTAAATTCAAACCAACACTGGCTTTCAGCAAGTCTTGTATCTCCTCATCAGGCTCGGTACGACCGAAAGCTTCATCCAGACTAGCAAATACGATCTCGGGTATTTTAAAACCTAAAGCCCGCGCAACTTCACCGCCGATCAACTCCGCGATCAACGCCCTTGCGCCTTGTCCCGCACCACGGAACTTCAGCACATACAGGAAACCGTCATCCGCTTCGGCAATGGCCGGCAATGAGCCGCCCTCGCGAAGTGGCGTTACATAACGCGTTACATTGACCGTCCGTAGTTGTAAATTGGGCATAATTTGGCGCTAAATTGCGATTATTTTTACATAATTCGATTAATTAAAATAAGAGCGCAAAAAGCCTGTTTTATGTGTGGATAGCCATAATTTACTGTAGCAAAGTGTAGCAAAAGCGTAGCGTTTCCATAGCTATTCCGTAGCATCTTGGGTCGCCCACGCTACACTTACCCCGCTACACCCGCAGACAACCGGGTGTTAATATTTTACTAAAGGTTATTTCTTTACCTCGAAGCCAAGTCCAATATTAAACGACACAAACACTGCGCTTTGCTTACCATCCGGACCGCCGGATAGTTTATAATTTTCATCAATGCGCCAATCGCCTTGTGCGGCGTTGATATAATAGCCCGCGCGTATGCCAATAGGTATCTGCCTTTGCACGATCATACAGCCGACATCCTTCGGTTTTACCGGGATCAGGTAATCAAAGCCAACACCCAGGTCGATGCCAAAATTTGGCTGATAAAAAGTTTTACTATAGGTGCTGTTCAACAATTCATCTGAAAAGCTTGAAGTGCTCTCGATCTTAGCCTTGTCCTCAATTTCAAAAACAGCGGCAGAAAAATCCGCGCCAACAAATGGGAACAGGCGCATATCCTTATTGCTTAGCACATTGTAGCCAAGGCGACCGTAAATATGGTATTGGTTATATTTTGCCTTAACGCCGTTTTCATCTGAATTGGTAACAGGGGTAAAGCCGATACCGTCTTCCCAGATCCATTTACCGAAAGAATGGTTCATCGAGGCATTTATCCAAATGTCGTTCTCGCCCAAACGCTGTAAACCGTTGGTGGCAAGTATATCATTCAACTGGTTGAGATTTGATTTGCGATAAGTAACCTGTATTTGCATGGTGCCGGTAAAATCATGGTGGTGATGGAACCAGCTGTCGGTTTTCACGGTGTCGCGCATTTGCGCATTCGCAGTATACGAGCCTATCAACACTACTGCAGAAAATAGGGTAAGTAACATTTTTTTCATTGAAGTTAATTTTTTGACAATTACAGTTAAAGACGACCCTGTCTTGCAATTGTTTTAAAAAGCGCTTTTTAACTTACTCTAATTGTTTGTAAATATTATATTTGAGGCAAATTGAACCCCTAATGCTGGAGAAGAACAACAAAAAAACCATTTGGGCCTGGTGCATGTTCGATTGGGCTAACCAATCGTATAATATGGTGATCACCACAACCATATTTCCTTTTTATTACGTGTATTATACAACATGGCATAACCCCCACGGCGATAAAGTAACCTTTTTTGGATTTGAATTTGTAAATACTGTACTGTCAAATTTCGTATTGGGAATGGCCTACCTGATCATTGTATTAATGTTGCCAATACTCACTTCAATAGCAGATTACAAAGGAAATAAGCGGCGCTATTTGCAATTTTTCACCTGGTTAGGCGCATTATCGTGTGCGGGATTGTTCTTTTTTAAACCTGTTGAACATGGCATCCCTCATCTTGAGTTGCCACTGATATTTTTTGCGCTTGCGTGTATAGGCTACTGTGGCGGTTTTGTTTTTTATAATTCTTACCTGCCACAAATTGCCACAGAAGATAAACAGGATAGCGTGAGCGCAAAAGGATTTATTTATGGTTATGTTGGAAGCCTTGTTGTGCAAATGTGCTGTTTAGCCATTG
>JABDAU010000135.1:0-1256 GCA_013289045.1 Bacteroidota bacterium
GGCTGGTTCGGCAATAAATACCCAAGAAACGATGATCATGCAGGGTTGGGCGACTGGCAGGAAAACCGGAAGAAACTACCTGACGGCATCGCATCGATAGCAAAAGAAGCAGACAACACCGGCGTAAAGTTCGGCATATGGGTAGAGCCGGAAATGGTGAACCCTAAAAGTGAATTATACAATAAACACCCGGATTGGGTAGTAAAAGAACCCAATCGTGAAGAATTTTACTTAAGGAACCAATTAGTGCTGGACCTCTCAAATCCCAAAGTACAGGATTTTGTATTTCACGTGGTCGATTCCTTGTTTATTCGTGACCCAAAGCTGGCCTATATCAAATGGGATTGCAATGCGGTGATCTATAATGCTTATTCAGCATATCTTAAACACGACCAATCGCAGTTTTATGTCGATTATGTGGAAGGGCTATATTCCGTATTAAAACGACTCAGACAGAAATATCCTGACGTACCGATGATGCTATGCTCAGGCGGCGGAGGCAGGGTCGACTATAACGCCCTTCAGTATTTCACCGAATATTGGCCGAGTGATAATACCGAGCCGATCGAACGCATTTTTATTCAATGGGAATATTCTTATTTCTACCCGGCTATGGCCAGCTCCAACCATGTAACGGACTGGGGCAAGGAACCGCTGAAATTCCGTGTGGATGTTGCTATGATGGGTAAAATGGGATTCGATATCGTGGTGGATAAGCTCAGCCCTTCAGACTTAGCTTTTTGCAAAAACGTGGTAAAAACCTACGATAGCCTGAAACCGGTGATATGGCAGGGACAGCAATACCGCCTGTCAGATCCGAGAGAGAATAGCGTGGCAGCTGTCATGTATGTCGATTCAGCCAAAACATCAGCGGTTATGTTCAATTACCTGGTCAATTACCGTTATGACCAGGGTTCTAAAACTCCCATTAAACTTAAAGGGCTTGATCCGGCAAAAAAATACCGCATCGAAGAGACAAACCTTTATCCCGGAACAGTTTCCCATATGAATACGCAACAACTATATTCCGGCGATCTGTTAATGAAAGTTGGGTTCAATCCCGAAGTTACGGCTGACCGTTCAAGCGTTGTTTTGAAAGTGACGGCAATAAACTGACTTATTGATTCAACTTATTAAAATGCAATCCAGCGAATTTGTATTCGCGGAAAATACCTTATATGGGCTCATTAGTTTCTTTGCTTTAAAATGGGCCACTTATTACTTCTCAGAATAGATTGATCAACCCATTGTAAATG
>JABDAU010000135.1:1266-3549 GCA_013289045.1 Bacteroidota bacterium
TCGCTTTAGCGGGCATTGTAGTTTAAAACTATGATGCCCGCTAAAGCTTTTCTAACCTCCTCTTCTGCTTTTCCAGCCTTATTTTCAGTGGGATGCAATTCACTTGCATTGCCCTTTAATGCTATAAATTTTGCCTTAGCTGTAAAGGGTTTATTATTAGGAGATTATATGCGATATTTTTTTTTGAAAAAATTTGTTTGTATCCCAATTGTTACTATCTTAGCACCTAAATAGACCAGAATAGACCAATTAAATTAAACCAATTTTATGAAAAGAAAAGTACCACCTAAAAAATTGTGCCTGCTTATGCTCTTCAGTATTTTACTGCTCTGCACGCAGCATGCCTTCTCTCAACAGCTTAGAAAGATCATCGGGCACGTGCGGGATGATCACGGCGATGCGATGCCGGGTGTCACCGTAATGCTCCAGGGGAACAGTGGCGGAACCTCCACCGATGGCAAAGGCGCCTATTCCATTTCGGTGCCAGACCAGGGGGCAACACTGGTATTCTCTTTTGTTGGTTATGAGAAAAAAATTATTCATGTTACCAGTGACTGGTCAGGCGATGTTGTTCTTGCCCAGGACAAGAATAATGACCTGAATGAAGTTGTGGTAATTGGATACGGAACCAGGAAAAAAGCTAATCTTACGGGTGCAGTAAGTACCATTGCTGGTTCCGAGCTGGAGAAATCGCCGGTTGCCAACGTTTCCAATACGCTTGCCGGCGCAGTGCCGGGGCTTATTGTTAACACACCAAGCGGGGAGCCCGGCAATGATAATGCTACCATACTGGTAAGGGGCAGGCAAACATTTGGAAACACCCAGCCACTCATTGTAATTGATGGAGTGCCTGACCGTGATTTTACCCGGCTCGATCCTGCTGACATTGAAACTTTCACAGTATTAAAAGATGCTACAGCCGCGATCTATGGGGCCAGGGCAGCAAACGGCGTGATCCTGATAACCACAAGGAGGGGAACATCAGGAAAACCTATCCTTTCATTCACCTCTAATTATTCCTTACAACAGCCAACAAGGGTTCCGCAAATGCTAAGCTCATGGGAATATGCGCAGGCTACTAATGAATATGACACGCGGCAAGGCCAGCAACCACAATATACCGCAGCTCAAATTCAGTCATATAAAGATGGCTCAGATCCGTTGGGGTATCCCAGCACAGACTGGTGGAGCGCAGTTATGAAAACCTGGACACCGCAAACCAATAATATCTTAACCCTGCGCGGCGGCTCTGATAAAGTTAAATACTATATTTCCGGGCAGCATCTGTATCAAAACAGTATGTACAACAGCGGCGATGATTATTACAAAAATGATAATGCCCGCGTTAACCTGGATATAACGGCTACAAATAATTTCAAGATCGGAATAGACGTATCATACCGCAGCGAATACAAACAGGGATTGGGCGGCGGTTACGATGCCAACGCGATCTTCAATCAGCTTTGGAATGCTTATCCTTACCTGGTTCCCCGTTATCCTAATGGCGATGTAGGCGTAGGGATTGGAGGCGGTCCGGCCACATCTATGGTTTATATACTAAATGGCGGCCTTGGATATGCCCACAACAATTACGACTACCTGCAGACGAAGACATCGTTTAGCTGGGCGCTTCCCAAAATCACACCCGGGCTCCATTTAGACGGTTACTTTGCATATGATGGGAATTATAATCATCTAAAGACATTTAACGCTACACCGCCGCCTGCATATAGCTATAATACCAATACGCAAAAGTATGATGAATATACTTCAACCGTACCTCCGAACCTTTCGCTGAAAGACAGCACAGGGACAAGCCGGTTAATAAACATCAAGTTGGGCTGGGAACGTAAATTTGGAAAACACGCATTTGATGCATTTGTGGCTTATGAGCAACAACAGCAAACATATACCGAACTGGATGCTTACAGGACAGGTTTTTTAAGTAATAACGTTCAGGAATTGTTTGCCGGCAGTACTGTTGGCGAAACCAATAATTCAGAATATTACCAGTTTGCACGCCAAAACTATATCAGCAGGTTCTCCTATAACTATGATGACAAATACCTGCTTGATTATAGTATGCGCTACGATGGCTCTTCTAACTTCCCGGCGGGGAAACGTTTCGGGTTTTTTCCGTCCATCTCCGGCGCATGGAGGATATCACAGGAAGACTTCTTTCATTCTACATTTGTCGACGATCTGAAACTGAGGGCATCATGGGGTAAAAGCGGTAACGATGCTGTCAGTCCGTTTCAATACCTGCAAACTTATGGCTTACAG
>JABDAU010000135.1:3559-4328 GCA_013289045.1 Bacteroidota bacterium
GGCCCAATGCAACCCAGGTGGCAGGCTTTTCTTTCGGGCCCACCCCAAATCCAAATATTACATGGGAGGTGGCCACTACAACCAACATCGGCCTTGACGCTGTTCTTTTCCATCACTTAACAGCCACCATTGATGTTTTCCATTCCATTCGCAGTAATATTCTTATTCCTCCCAGCGAAGCCACTCCGTACTATACCGGCTTGAGTTTACCTGATGAAAACCTGGGTAAGGTTTCAGATAAAGGCCTTGAGTTACAGCTTGGCTACAGTAAGCGCGTGAGCCAGGACTTTTCATGGAATGTTACAGGTAACCTGACCTATGCAAAGAATAAAGTTATTTATGAAGCAGAACCTGCTAATGTTCCTGGCTATCAGAAAGTTACCGGTTACCCGTTAAATTCATGGTTGCTGTACCAGGCAGAGGGGCTTTATCAAACTCAGGCCGAAATAGATGCGTCACCGCATCCTGTTGGCACTGTCCCCGGCGATATTAAATATAAAGATGTAAATGGTGATGGGGTTATTAATGGATTGGACGAGGAGCGGAGTACAGAATCAAATGTGCCTCAGATGTTGTTTGGGGCCAGTTTCGGAGCTAAGTATAAGAATTTTGATTTTACCATCTTTTTCCAGGGACAGGCTATGGCCAAGGCTATTTTAATGCCTGACGGATTAAATATGGCGCAGCAATTCTTTACCGGCCGATGGACGGCAGAAGGGGATAATAACTATCCGCGTACGTTTACCGGGCCAACCAGCCGTACACTTGC
>JABDAU010000136.1 GCA_013289045.1 Bacteroidota bacterium
GCTTTAGGATACATCATCTCCGGCGAGTCGCATTTCTTCACCAATGAGGGAACAAAGATCGCCCCGGCGGGCAGTATAGGCATGGTACGACGCAATCAACTGATCAAATCGTTAAAGGTGCCGCCTGCAGATGGCGGCGAATTTAAATCGATCAACATTAATCTTGGCCAGGAATTTTTGCGCAAATATGCTGTCGATCACAAAATTGAACCGGTTGGCCGGTATACGGGAGATCACATTATCCCTATGCCTGCCGACCCTTTCCTGATCGGTTATTTTAATTCGCTGGTGCCCTATTTTACACATAAAATACAGCCAAGCGAATCCATGTCGGAATTGAAAACACAGGAGGCGGTTGAGTTGATCCTGCGCATTAATCCCAATCTGAAATATTTCCTGTTCGATTTCAACGAACCGCATAAGATCGACCTGGAAGCGTTCATGAATAAAAACTTCACCTACAATGTACCGGCCGAGCAATTCGCCAGGCTAACAGGCCGTAGTCTTGCCGGCTTTAAGCGGGATTTCGGTAAGATCTTTAATACCACGCCTGGCCAGTGGCTGCAAAAAAAGCGGCTCGACGAAGCGCATTACCTCATCACCCGCAAAGGCCGTAAAGTATCCGAGGTTTATTTAGATGTAGGTTTTGAGAACCTGTCGCATTTCTCGTATGCGTTTAAAAAGGCTTTTGGGATATCGCCGTCACTGGCATAGGTGCTCCGCGCACCACACGCACCACCTGCACCACAACGGAGCACTTAAAGTGTTGATTATCAATTACGGCATCACCCCGACAGCCTCTTTTTGAAGCAAAATTTGCTCCGCGCACCACTTTTGCGGAGCAGTAATAGATGGGACATTGACTTACGAAGTTTCTAAAACTTCGTAAGTCTGATATTTGCGTGAAATATTAATTAGAAACTTCGTAAGTTAATATCTTATCACCAAGCCGTTAAAAACGGACTATTCACCAAATACAGCTCAAAATTATCCGGGTTGCAAATAATATCATTATGCTGGCTTTTACTATGAATGATAATTAACCTATTCGACTGCAATTGCTGTCCCGTAAGGGCACTTTCTTCAGCTTGCAAAAAAGGCACCTGCTGCTGTTGTAACAATCCCGCCATTCTGCGCGATTCCGCATCCGGCCCATAGCCCACGTCAGTATACATATCTATCAACCGGTGCGCCTGGTTGGCTTGCATCCAGCTCATAAATGTTTCTGTTTCGCTGTACATCGCATCAAACAGCATCACCTCGTTAATTTCCATCCCACCGTTTGCTACGATCTTGCCGATTACCCTCCCACCGCCGCTATGGCCGCCAAGCAGGATCTTCCCGCTTATGCAACTCTTACCTATCAAATGCCTTACCTTCAGGCTATCCAGCACATCGCTTACCAAGGCTTTAAACACACCCGGCTTTTCCAGTTTTCCGCCATAACTGTCAGGCGAATTTCTTGCAGCCTCGGGCAAAACCAATACTGCATTGCGTTTGGATGCGATAAACTGCCTTGTAAGCTGGTAATAGGAAGCCGTGCTATCCACATTATTCCGCCAGCCGTGGAACCAAAAGATCATGTCAATTTTCTTTTTAGAATTGAGGTTTTTTGGTGCAATGATAAGCACTGTGCTGTCGCGATAATGGTCAGCAGTAGTATAAAAAACACTATCGCTGGTATGGCCATGCAGCCTGCCACTATCCGGGAATGAGGTATGGCTTGAGTGGATATGAAAAATAACGGCATCGTTAGTGTTTTGTCCAAACAAACGTGCGGTCAAAAACAGGCTAAATATCAGCAGGTAAATTCGTCTTTGCATGTTATAAATATAGCGCCTCACGTTGTTTTTTGACACTTTTTGTCAAAACAAATTTGTTTAGCACACAGAGCATTAACCCGCCATACATTGACTTACGAAGTTTTTAAAACTTCGTAAGTCTGGTATTCAACCAAATATCGACGGTAAGTATCTCAGGCAAAACTTACGAAGTTTGGAAACTTCGTAAGTTAATATCTTATCGCAAAGCATCCAAAATGAGCTGTTCATCAAATGCAGTTCGATTATCGGATTGAAAACCATATAGTAATAATCATCAGGAAACTATATATTTAAACATTCAACCTAATTAATTTATGACCGAACCCCACAAAAAGCAAAAAATAGGCCTGTGGACAAGCACTTCGCTTGTCGTTGGCAATATGATAGGCGCCGGCGTGTTTCTCACCCCTGCGGCAATGGCTTCGTTTGGCAGTGTAAGTTTGTTAGGTTGGGCTATGGCGGCAATAGGGTCATTTTTTGTGGCAAAAGTTTTTAGTAACCTGAGCAAATTACTGCCCCGTGCTACAGGCGGCCCTTATGCTTATAGCCGGCACGGTTTGGGCGACTTTGCCGGATTTCTCATCGCCTGGGGGTATTTTATAGCAAACGCCTGCGCGCTTGCTGCAATAGTTGTTTCATTTATCAGCGCTATGAGCACCTTTTTCCCCCTGCTCAATCAAAGTCCGTTTGCTGCCGTATCAATAGCTTTAATAACAATCTGGCTGCTTACCTATATAAATAGTTTAGGCATAGTTGCATCAGGTGTTATGCAGTTGATAACAACAGTTTTAAAGTTAGCTCCGCTCATATTGATTGCTATAGTGGGCTTGTTTTATATTAAGGCGAAAAACTTTTTACCATTTAATTCAAGCGGCGTTTCGCTAACATCGGCTATCAGCACCACTGCGGCAATGGCTATGTTTTCATTTGTAGGGTTTGAATCTGCTACGGTACCGGCAGGCGACGTTGAAAATCCAGGCGCCACGGTTTCAAAAGCCACCATGCTGGGACTATTTATCTCCACCGCTGTTTTCATTTTAGGCAGCGTCAGCATTATGGGAATTATTCCGGCAAAGATACTTGCCGTTTCTCCAACACCTTATTCCGATGCCGCTGATATTATATTCGGCCATGGTGCACGTTACCTGGTAAGTGCAGGTATGGCTGTCGCCGCATTCGGCGCTATAAACGGATGGACACTTATACAAGGCCAGGCCCCTATGGCTACGGCGAAAGATAAATTACTGCCTCCTGTTTTTGCATGGTTAAATAAAAATGGCGTACCCTGGTTTGGTATGGTTATCAGCAGTGCGCTCGTTTCCTGTTTCATTAGTATGAATTACACCCATGGCCTCGTCGACAAGTTTAGACAATTATTACTTCTCGCCGTTTTAACCACACTCGTTCCTTATCTTTTCTCGGTGGCCGCCTATCCTATTATCAGAGCTAAAGAAAAAAGAACTACCGGCTGGACGGCTGCCGTCATACTCGCGGTAGTTGCTTTTATATACACTCTTTGGGAAATTGCAGGCTCGGGCGAGGATGCTGTTTATTATGGCTTTGTACTTATGATGATGGGGATACCATTTTATGTATGGCTGGCCTATAAAAAGCACCACGAATGATTTATAACGAGCCGCCCCCCACATCATCATTATTAATGCCCTTGCGGTTCTTTTTAATATCGCTTTGCAGCTTTCCAAAGTTGTAGTTCAGGTTAAAGCTTACGTACCTGAAATAAACCTGGCTGTCATTCACCTGGTAATAATCCGTACCGGTAGTTGTGGTTACAGCATTTCTGAATTTGGTGAACGGATTGTTCACAGCGCCTGAGATATAAAGCTTGTTTTTAACAAGCTCCTTGTTAATGCTGAGCGACGATCTGAAAAAAGCATTATTAACGCCTTGCAACGATTGTGGCTGGCGGCTCTGGTAATCAATATTAAGGTTCGCGCTCCAACCATTATCCAGCTTAAAACCATTTGATAGTGTGGCGCGCCCTGTAAACATATCCATATGCTGCGATGCCACATTCCCGGTGCCATTTACCAGGAATTGTAACAAATTACCCTTCAGGCTTACATTGTAAAACTTTACCGGCGAATAATTCAGGTTGAAGTTAAAGCCGATACCGCCGCCCTTTGCATTGTTTTCATAAGTGGTGGTGGTGATCTGCGTCGCCGGGTCGAATATTACGACAGGCAGTTCCAGATCTTTAAAAAATGTATAATCCATTGCCACAAAAAATGATAGCTTTTTACCGCCCGGGCTGTTATATCCCATCTCCACATTGTTCAACACCACAGGTTTCAGGTTCGGATTACCGGTCGATACAAAATCAGGATTCGAACGGTCTACAAATGGATTAAGCCTGTTAATACTTGGTCTGCGGATGCGCTCCATAAATCCAAAGTTAAAACTGCTGTTATCCGCAAAAGGATGA
>JABDAU010000137.1 GCA_013289045.1 Bacteroidota bacterium
GCTTGTAATTAAAGCAATGCCTACCATAACATCGCTCGGCATAAAGTTTCTTTGGGGCAAAACCTGGGACCCGGTTAGCAACGTTTATGGCGCATGGCCGTTTTTGGTTGGTACCTTATTAACCTCGTTCACCGCGTTGATCATTTGCATCCCTTTTGCATACGCGATTGCCATTTACCTGGGCGAGTATAATCCCCGCGGATGGTTATCAGACCTGCTTAAAAATGCCGTGGAATTAATTGCGGCAGTGCCGTCCATCATTTATGGTTTCTGGGCATTATTTATACTGGTGCCTGTAGTGCGTACTTTTGAAATGAAAATAGGCGTGCCACCCTATGGCGTTGGTATATTTTCGGCGTCGCTGGTGTTATCAGTAATGATCATCCCTTATGCGGCATCCCTGGGTACAACACTTATCCGTATGGTGCCATCGCCGTTAAAAGAAGGGGCCTATGCATTGGGTGCAACCCGTTTTGAAGTAATACGCAATGTAGTGTTGCCTTACACCCGTTCGGGCTTATTTGCAGGTATATTGCTGTCACTTGGCCGCGCCCTGGGCGAAACTATGGCCGTTACCATATTGATAGGTAATACCAGTGCCTTAGGAGATACATTTAAGAATATATTTTTCGGCCCGGGCAATACCATGGCCAGCGTTATAGCAAACGAATTTTCTGAGGCCGACCATACTTCGTATTATTCGGCGCTGATAGAATTGGGCCTGGTGCTGTTTTTGGTAACGGTGGTGATAAACCTGATAGGTAAAAGAATTATAACACGCTTTACAAACGATTAATTATGAATTTATCAAACGCAGGATATCGCAATTCCAAAAGCATATTATTTCAATCGGTGATTGTATTTTTTGCATTCTTAATTACCATACCCCTCATTATTGTATTGCTGTATATTATTGAAAAAGGGGTATTGCAAGTTAACTGGCACTTTTTAACCAATGTACCTAAGCCGGTAGGCGAAAAGGGCGGCGGTATAGTCAACGCTTTGGTAGGCAGCGCCATAATGGTTGGTGTAGCTTCGGTAATGGCCCTGCCGATAGGTATATTGGCCGGTATTTACCTCAGCGAAAACTCCAAAAGTAAGCTCGCTTATTATTCGGGGCTTTGCGTAGATATTTTGCAGGGTGTACCGTCAATTGTAATAGGTATTGTTATTTATTACTGGGTAGTACTCACTATAGGTTATTCGGGCCTGGCAGGTAGTGTTGCTTTGGGCATCATGATGCTGCCGATAGTTATACGTTCTACAGAGCAAACGCTGCGCCTGTTACCCCCTTCGCTTAAAGAAGCAGCCCTTTCATTGGGTGTGCCTTACCACAGGGTGATTTTAAAGGTGATCGTTCCTTGCGGCTTTGCGGGTATATTGTCGGGCATTATGCTGTCTATCGCGCGCATTATTGGCGAAACAGCGCCTTTGCTGTTCACAGCGCTGGGTAACTCTTTCCTGTCGACCAACCTGTTAAAACCGATGGAGAGCTTGCCGCACGTTATTTACTATTACGCCACCAGTCCGTATGACGACTGGCACGACCTGGCCTGGGGTGCTTCATTTATATTATTAATGTTCGTTTTACTATTAAACATCATCACAAAGGTGATCACAAGAAAATGGAAAATACAATTGTAAAAGCTGAAAATTATAACGCCTGGTTTGGCGACAATCATGTTGTTAAAGACGTTAACATCAGCATTAACAGGAATGAAGTTATTGCAGTGATGGGCCCTTCAGGCTGCGGCAAAACTACATTTTTGCGTGGCATAAACCGTATGCACGAGCTGATCCCCGGCGCAACCGCAAAAGGGAAAATATTGCTTGACAGCCAGAATGTGCTTGATATGAACGTAATTTACGTACGGGCTAAAATAGGTATGGTGTTTCAGCGCCCTAACCCGTTCCCTAACCTGAGCATATATGAAAATGTGGTGGCCGGGTACCTGCTTAACGGCATTAAAGTATCAAAGGCCGATAAGGATGTTATTGTAGAAAAATCATTGACCAGTTCTGCTTTGTGGAACGAGGTTAAGGATTCATTACACAAAAAAGGTACGTTCCTTTCTGGGGGCCAGCAACAGCGTTTGTGTATTGCACGCGCTATAGCCATGGAGCCCGAGCTGATCCTGTTTGATGAGCCTACCTCGGCGCTTGACCCGATCTCGACATCGAGCGTTGAAGCATTATTCCATGAGCTGAAAACAAAATATACTTTGATCATTGTAACGCACAACATGCAGCAGGCAGCCCGCGTAAGCGACCGCACCGCCTTCTTCTATATGGGCGAGCTGGTGGAGTTTGACGATACCAAGCAAATGTTTACTGCGCCGGCAGATCAGCGTACACAAAATTATATTACCGGCAGGTTTAGTTAATAGAAGGGTTGAAAGGTTGATAAGTAGGAAGGTGGGATTGCTTATTTCCTTCTTAAATTCACCGGCCAACCTGGTAATTTAAATATCACTACTAATTATACAATTATGACACCATTAGAGCTAGAAATAGAACAGGTAAAGAGTGAACTGGTTAGCATGTGGATGCTGGTTCAGTCGCAATTAAATAAGGCAAAAGAAGCGATCACTTTATATGATAAAGATGTAGCACACGAAGTTTTAGTTAAAGAGAAGAGAGTAAACTCTTTTGAGCTGAAAATAGACCGCGATTGCGAAAACGTATTTGCGTTGTATTGCCCGGTAGCTGTGGATCTGCGCTTTTTGCTGGCTGCTTTAAAGATCAACACCAATTTGGAGCGTATAGGCGATATCGCATCGGGCATAGCGCAATACGTGGTTGATTCTCCGGCTAATTTTGATATGGCCGCAATGGAAAGCACAGGCTTGCTGCGTATGTATGATGAAGCCATCAATATTTTGGCTGATACCCGCATCGCTTTTGAAAATGAGGATACCGTGCTGGCACGCAGCATTTTTAAACGCGACGACGTATTGGACGACATTAATGATAACTCGCCAAATACAGTAGCTGAGGTGATAAAGAAGGATGCCGGATTACTTCCTGAAGCATTGTACATTCTTTCCATAATCCGCAAACTGGAGCGTGTGGGTGATCAGTCCAAAAACATAGCCGAGGAGATCATCTTCTACGTGGAAGCTAAAATCCTGAAGCACGCTAAAAGCAGCGGCAAACTTACCGAAGAGGATTAATTTAATATAGTTTGATTTGAAAGCGAAGGCGGACAGTAATGTCTGCCTTTTTTGTTGGTTAAAATTTACTTTTATTATTAAGTAAATGCGTTAATATACGATTAGCTAAAATGATTTTTAGTATAAAAAAAACGTTTTACTTGCATAAGTGAAATACTTATTTAAATTTGTACTACCAATTAGCTAACCCTTATTTCACAAAACGATCTATAACCGATTTCGCAAGTAAACCTGCTATCCAATGTCACCTTTTTTAAATCCTAAATAATATGAAAACAATCAACAAAATGCTGGTGTGCGCACTGTTGCTCATTTCAGCCCAGGCATCATTTGCTGTGTCAAACCGTTCAATGCAGAAAACTACCGGCCAACCGCTGCAAAACTTGCAGCAAAAGTAGGCATTGAAGCTAAAAACAAGTAGCGATAATATAATCTGGGTAAACGTTCTGCAGCATTTGGCCGGTGTTTCCTATAATGGCAGCGGTTACCTGTACCACTACCAGGTGTTCATCGACCTTACGCACAATGGGAGCGTTGTTTCTGTTCCTTCTCCTTATTCTTTTACACTTGATCTGGACGTTACTACATTTACCGGGCAGCCTGCAACCGATCTTCAATGGACAATAAGTTCAAATCAATCGCAAAGCCCTGTACTTGACGTTTATTCTGATCACGAACTAACTTCATCCGATGTGGTAGGATATAACCAATCAGCATACTCATATGACGGTTACTACATCGACATTAATGAAACACCTATTAATTATTGATTTAAACTGACCTAAAACAAAAAAGGAAGGTGTAATGCCTTCCTTTTTTGTTCTAAGCTATCACATTATTTACTTATTATACGGTACCTCATTCACCCAATGAAAGCCGCGGCTGTTGAGCCTGAATTTCTTTATGTCATACTTCACCAGGCGCATTTGTACCGAATCTGTCCCTAAATGCCCGCTAAGCAGCAAAATGTCGGGCTTCGTTTCTTTATAATTGAA
>JABDAU010000138.1 GCA_013289045.1 Bacteroidota bacterium
GATATTCCAGGCAGTAATCTGAAGCCGCATTATGCCCTTGCAGAGGACGGCAAATGGTGGGTGTATGTTCGTGTAAAAGATAAAAGCGTATTGGCCAGCAAGATCGTTGTAGATGTATTAAGGCATTCATCAAGTGAGCAAGGTGTGCTGATTGAATATTCTGAAAGCGAAAAAACTTTGCTGGAATATCTCACAAGCGACAACCGGGCCACGATAAAGGACATCAGTAAACTGTTAAATCTTACCCGCAAACGTGCGCAGCGCGTATTGGTTGATCTTGTACTGTCGGGCCTGATACGGATCCATACCACCGAAAAGGAAGAATATTATACCGCTATATAAATGTTGAAAGCTGATTTGGTGGTTTATGGCGGGCGATTAGTATTATTGTAGCCCGGACGGAATCATGGTATTGGCCAAACCGCACCGGCGACTGACCATGAAGCAATTCTTCACCAAATATAAACCGCATTACCGCGAAAATTTACTGCTGGCCGTTCCGGTTGTGATATCACAATTGGGCAATACGGTTGTACAGGCGTCCGACAGTATTATCGTGGGGCACTTTGCAAGTACCGTAAGTTTAGCGGCAGTCTCTCTGGTCAACAGTATCTTTGTTATACCCATGGTTATTGGCATGGGTATCGCCTACGGCCTCACTCCTCTTATTGCGCAGCATAATAGTCGTAAGGAATATGTAGCTTGCGGAAAATTATTGTCCAATAGCTTGTTTATTAATATAGTAAGCAGTATCATCTTATTTATTTGTTTATATACCGGATCCATATTTGTTTTAGAGCATCTACACCAAACGCCGGCAGTGGTTGAGCAGGCCAAGCCCTTTTTGCAACTGATGGGACTATCCATCATTCCGCTGATGATCTACCACACCTTTAAGCAATTTGCCGAAGGGTTGGGATTCACAAAACAGGCCATGGTAATTTCAATAACCGGTAATATTTTGAACATATGCGTAGGAATAGTGCTGGTAAAAGGGATGTTTGGCATTAAGCCGATGGGCGTACGTGGTGTGGGTTACAGCACATTGATCGATCGTGCATTGATGGCAATCGTGATGTCATTCTATGTGTTGAATGCTAAGAAATTCAAGGCCTACCTGAAGGGATTTGCTACGAAAAGTATTTCATACGTCAAAAGCATGCAGATCTTAAAGATCGGCGCCCCTATCGCTTTGCAGTATTCTTTCGAGCTTACGGCCTTTAGCGGCGCTGCTATTATTATTGGTGCGATGGGCTATGTGCCACAGGCTGCGCACCAGGTAGCCATTAGCCTGGCCGCCATGACTTACATGGTATCCAGTGGAGTGGCTGCTGCGGCAACCATTAAGTCGGGAACCTACTTTGGAGTAAATGATCACAAAACCTTACAAACGTCCGCCCTTTCGCATTATCATATCGTCATCCTGTTTATGTGCTGCTCGGCCTTGTTGTTCAGTTTTGGCAATCATTTCCTACCCTATATTTATACAACAGATAAAGCCGTTATAAGTATTGCATCACAGCTACTTATCATCGCAGCTTTCTTTCAATTATTTGATGGTACACAGGTTGTCGGCCTTGGTATTTTGCGCGGCATGGGTGATGTGAATATTCCCACTATCGCAACCTTCCTGGCTTATTGGGTTGTGGGCATACCAATGGGGTATTTGCTGGGTATAAAACTAAATCTGGGCGTTAAAGGGGTTTGGTATGGTTTGGTTTTAGGACTGATGGTATCATCGGCACTGATGTACCTGCGTTTCCGGTATATCAGCAAAAAGCATAGGCAAAAATCGCGGTTAGAAGTATAACTCATTAGCTATCCGGAAGGTATTGCAATGTGCCTCAACAATATCTTTAATCTGTGGGGAATATCCGCCGCCCATGCTTACCTGTATCGGGATCTTATTTTTAATGCATTGCTCAAACACAAATTTATCGCGCAGTTTACATCCCTCCCTGGTTAATGAAAGTTTCCCCAGCTTGTCCGAAGCCAGTACATCCACTCCCGAGAGGTAAAATACGAACCCAGGTTTTTGCTGTTCGATCAGCCTGGGCAATGTGTCGTAAAGTAATTTAAGATATTCTTCATCGCCAACATCATCCTGTAACGGAATGTCCAAGTCAGACTTTTCTTTCCTGAATGGAAAGTTGTTACTGCCATGCATGGAGAAAGTAAACACCCGTGGCTCATTTTCAAATATCTGTGCAGTGCCGTTTCCCTGATGGACATCTAAATCAATGATTAAAATAGAGGAGGCTAAATTATTATGCAATAAATAATTAGCTGCCATTGCCTGGTCGTTTAACAAGCAAAACCCTTCACCCCAATTGGTGCCTGCATGGTGTGTACCACCGGCCACATTGAAAGCCACTCCGTATTCGAATGCATAATGACAACCATCTACTGTACCCTGGCCGATGCGTCGCTCGCGCTCAATAAGGCGCTCAGAGAGCACGAAACCCGTGCGCCTTTGCTCCCGTTCGGGCAGGGTGAGATCGCGCAGCTGGCGCCAGTATTCGGCGTCATGCGTCCAAAGTATGATCTCTTCATTTACCGGTTCCGGTGAAAAAAGATTTTCCTGCGTGATCAATCCTTCATAAAGCAATTGTTCGGGGATCAGCTCGTACTTACTCATCGGAAATCGATGGTTCAGCGGAACCGAGTGAACATATATCAGATCGAAAGCGATTTTAAGCATATTCTCAGGCCCTACAGTCCAAGTTCTTTGATGGCGGCGGTCAGAATGCGTCCCGCCTCGAAAATATCTTTAAATGAATTATAAAGCGGTACAGGGGCAAGTCGTATAACGTCAGGCTCGCGCCAATCGCCGATCACACCATTTTGGGTAAGATAATTGAAAATATTCTTTGCACGTTTGCTGCACACGACAGAAAGCTGGCTGCCGCGTTGTTTAACATCCGTTGGGGTAATAATTTCAAATAATGTGTAACCCAGATCAGCATTGATCTTGTTCAATAAAAACTCCATGTAGCCGGTTAAATCGTCGCCCTTACAACGTAATACATCCACATTACCCGCTTCCCCGAATATATCCAGCGAGGCTTTATGTAAAGCCATCAGCATGATCGGGCTGGTGCTTACCTGCCATCCTTCCGCCCCTATAGCTGCATCGAAACCGGGCGCCATCAGGAAGCGCTTATCCTGCCTGTAACCCCACCAGCCGGCAAAACGGTTGAGGGAAGTATCGCCAAAATGCTTTTCATGCACAAATATCCCGCTGATGCCTCCGGGCCCTGAATTCATGTATTTGTATGAGCACCAGCAGGCAAAATCTGCGCCCCAGTTGTGCAATTCAAGCTTTACGTTCCCGGCGGCATGTGCCAGGTCGAAACCTGCAATCGCTCCGGCTGCATGCGCTGCTTTGGTTATAGTCCCGATATCAAAAAATTGCCCGGTGTAATAATTTATGCCGCTGAACAATACAAGGGCAAGCTCACCGGCGTTATCCTGAATGGTTTGGATGATATCTTCAGTACGTAAAATGTGCTCGCCATCACGCGGATGGATCTCTATAATTGCATCTTTCGGCTCATATCCATGAAACTTCACCTGGCTTTCAACCGCGTATTGGTCAGACGGAAAAGCCCCCGCTTCCATGATAATCTTATATCGCTTACCTTTTGGTTGATAAAAGCTTACCATCAGCAAGTGAAGATTTACTGTAAGTGAATTCATCACGGTAACCTCTTCTTTTTTGGCGCCCACAATTGCCGAAAGGGTGCCGGTAAGTTTATTATGATAAGTTAGCCATGGGTCATCCCCGTCAAACCAGCCCTCAACCCCATGCTTATGCCAAGCGTTCAATTGATCCTGTAAATATTGGGAAGCTGATTTCGGCTGCAGGCCAAGTGAATTTCCACACAGATAGATTACATCACGGCCATTATGCTGCGGAAAAAGGAATTTGCTTCGGAAATCTTTTAACGAATCCTGCTCGTCCATCTGCAGGGCAAATTCAAGTGTATTTTGATACTCCATGGGTCAATATTACAAAAAGGAAGATTGAAAAGCTATTTATTGGGTTTGCTTACGTATCTGTTTCCCTTTACATAAAAACGGTAGGGCAACAAGGCATCCTCTCCCGCATAGTCCACACCCACACGTGGTACAGCAGCTACCTCATTGTCGCTAA
>JABDAU010000139.1 GCA_013289045.1 Bacteroidota bacterium
CCTCACCGTAAACGATCTGCAGGGCAGCAAAATGCTCCTCAACTTTGCCGACAGCGCCTTCGCCATTGGCCAAAGCCACAGCCGCCCCAACATGCGCTACCTCAAGCAAATAAAACAGCGCAACCACCGCGAAGAATACGGCGAAAGCAACATCGCCCTCATCAGCCTCCGCATACAGCTCAACTTTTTACAATACAAATTCCACGCCTTCGCCCGCGAGCGCAACCACCTCCATAAACCCCGCACCGCCAGCACCAAAAACCTGCACAGCAAAATCACCATCCTCCACCAAAAAGGCCACGGCCTCCGCAAAATAGCCGCCGAAACCGGCATCCACTTCACCACCGTCGGCAGGATATTAAGGAAGGTAGGTTGAAAATGAAAAAGTAAAAGCGGGCTGTCGTCCTAAAGCACTTAAGTACAAAGCATAATGTAAGGACGAACAAAAGATCCCCTCTTGCCTCGTGCGCCGTAGCTTTAGCGTAGGAGCAGGGGGCGCGAAAAGACCTGGCGCGACAGCAGGGGTGTGTTTATCAAACTATGTCAACTGCTACTACATCCTGAGCCTGAAGAATTAAAGGACGTGCGAAGTCCATCGAAGACAAAAGCATCAAAAAAAGGAAGAATAAAAGATCCCCTCTCGAGAGGGGGCGCGAAGGACCGAGCAGTGGCAGGGGTGTGTTTATCAAACTATACAACTGCTACTGCCATACCGAGCCTTAGTACTTTTTCATAATTTCATCTCGACATTGGGCATTCGATGTTCGTTATTCTTAACAGGGCGTTGCCGCAGCCCGCGCTGAGGCCCACGAAGCGGCCCGGGCTATCCAGGGCTCCGCTGCGCTGCGGCCCTGCGGGCTAAACCCTTCCTATCCCTAACGCAAAAACCCGTTTAACAGAAAAAAGGACGTTGTCATACTGAGATATAAGCTTTGCGAAATTCTATCCGAAGGAAGCTGAAATGACATAAGAGCGCTGTCAGTCTGAGGCACTCGAAGACTATGCGGGCAAAGGCCTGACGATTATTTGTCTGAACCATGATTCGTAGGTTTTTCGCGGTTGTCTATTTTTTAAGGCGCTCAAGAGGGCTTCGCCGTTAAAAGATACCCTGATGCTTCTTAACCACCCCGTCATTGCGCGGAGTGAGCAGGCCAGCGCGAGCGAACGACAAAGCAATCTCTGCGTTTACAGGTTGTCCGCGCCCTAAATTATGCTTTGAAACAAGCCCTTCGCAGCGTCCTCTATTAGAAGATATTGAAGACAAATAAAGTCCAAAATCTTAATATTTCTTGGAAAAATCGAAATAAGGATTATCTTAGTGAAAGTTTTTAAGACATGATCAAATCATGTCTTAAAAGAACGCCTATTCCGTCTTTATAATCACTGATTACTATAATTAAACCGAAATACATGTTTTCCGGAGCTATAATAAAGCTAACTAACTTTTGCAATTTGAATTGCTCTTATTGTTATATGTTCAATTTGAACGATGACACTTTTAAGCACTCACTCCCTAAAATGCATATTCAAACAGCAAAAAAACTATTGCTTGAAGTTTTTGAATATTGTTCAGGTAGTAAAATAAAACATTTTGCTTTAGTCCTTCATGGCGGTGAGCCAATGCTTTGGGGATATGAGAATTTTGCTATTTTCTTTGATTATTATAATGAATTAAAACATCAATACCATGATATTAATATTAATTTTAGTTTACAAACTAACGGATATCTGATTGATTATGCCATTTTAGATTTATTTAAAAAGAACAGAACAACAATCGGCATTAGTTTAGACGGGCCTGAGAAGTTTCACGATAAGTACAGGCCTAATCACTCCGGCCTAGGCACCTACAAAAAAATCGTAAACAACGTTGATATAATACTTGACAAAGGATATGCAGACATACTGGGCGGTTTTTTAACAGTTGTTAATACTGAAATTGATGTTTCTGATTACTTTGAATGGATATTATCATTACCCGTTAAGAGCGTCGATATTTTATTACCATTGCATTATAACTATGTTAATACTCCTTGGGACTATTATAACTTAACAGAACAATCTTACAAAGAAACTCCTTTGATAGGGAAATGGCTTTCAGATCTTTTCTTGATCTGGTATAAATATGATGATCCCAATATTTCTATAAGAAGATTTAAAGAAACAATAAGATACCTGTTAGGAGGAAAACATCACGGAGATCAGATCGTCAATGACAAGTTAAGCTTATTAGTAATTGATTCTGATGGTTCAATTCAACACCACGATTATTTTCGTGGCCTGATAAACGGCGTTATCAAGACTAATTATAATATTTTAAACAATAAAATTATCAACATTCAAAATGATCTTATATTTAAAAAGCTATTTATATTGAAAGATTATCTTCCGGCTTCATGCCTAAACTGTGATTTGAAAGAAATATGTGGCGGTGGATTTTTATCCGGAAGGTTAAAAAACAACCTTAATGATATTACTTTATACAAATCAGTCTTATGCTATGATGAATATCAATATTATTCTACCGTGTCACAAACCGTCTCTGAAGAATTAAAAGTCTGTTGAAATCATAGCAAAAACCAAAAGCATAAAACATATATAAATTTTAAGACAACGGGAGTGGTTTTTATATAAAATGTTATATTTGAAATAAATAAACCAATTTTTTTCACTTAAATCGAATCATCATGGCTAAGCAAACTAAACCATCGGTAGACGTCAAGCTTAAAGGCGTAACACTAACTGCAGATCAAAAAAAAGGTCTTGAATCTCAAATTTTAAAATCCATTTCCGACGACATTAATGCTAATGCTGGTGGGGCAGAAGGACCGGGCTTTGGCTTGAGTTTTGACTTGGTCATTCTGCAATAAGCTTTTTAAATTCAACAGCAAATTAGGCATCGATCCAGGACCTTTCATGTTGACGGGTCTTGGATTTTTAGTCTCAATTAAGTTAACATGCCTGAAAGCAATATTCGGATTTATCCATCAAGCGTCGCTAATCTTAAAAAGAAAAAACTTAACCTCCCCCTTATTTACCAAGTTCAAAGTGAATGGTGCTGGGCAGCTTGTGCAAATATGGTTTTAAGGTTCTGTGTAAATGCGCAAAACTCGAATTGTGATATTGTAAATTGGCTTTTAAATCAAACGAACTGCTGTTCTGCAAGTAATTCTATAAGCTGTAACAGGAATTGTCAATGGGCAGATATCGAAAAAATATATACTCATTGGAATATTACCTGTACCCAAATAAATGATAATATCCCTTTTAATGACATAATAACTGAAATCGACAATAATAGACCTGTTCAGATAGGTTATCAATGGGATTTTGGCGGAGGACATGTCGTTGTTGCAATTGGGTACAACCTATCAAGCGATAACAAGCAATATGTTTATTTGAATGACCCTATTCGTGGTCATGGCTGGTATCTATATACTAATATCATAAACGCAGGCGGAAAAGGCAAATGGGTTTATACGTGGAAAAATGTTAAGAAAAACAACTAAAAATTGGCAAAAATAGAACAGCTGCTAAGCTCAGATTTAAAAAAAATCGCCTTACAAATAAGTGCATTGGCAAATGACATAGTCAGCAATTTCAATAGTTCTTCCCTTTTAAAAATAGGCGAATCAATAAAAATTGATTACGTAGACAATGCGGACATTCATAATGATTCTTTGGCCCCCGAAATAGCTGTGAAATTTTCGGGGAAATGGCATCTCCAAATATTTTTCAATAATGCTGCTGTTCTTATTGCCAGAGTTGAACCGGACGCAGATCAAAACCATTGGCATATTGTTTCTTTTTTTGAATCAAAATTAGCTAATGCAATACAAGATTCACTTCTTTGGATGAATAATAACTATGACGATGAGTTTTCGGCAACACTATTAACAGTTTCTTCTTATTCTGTTACAACCTTCTTATTGAAAAAAAATTCAGAATTTCATGTGCTCCCCGTTGATTTTCCATCACATTTGGAATTTAAAAAATACCACTCTTATTCATACCCGGACTTCAGATCAATTCTGCAGAAAAAGCAGCCTATAGGTCGGGTAACCTTTAGTCCGGATATTCCACATCCCAAGCACTAATTGCAGTGGATTTACAATCTAGGTAAAACATTGATTTATTACATAAATC
>JABDAU010000140.1:0-3783 GCA_013289045.1 Bacteroidota bacterium
TCATGCTTAATATCATCTTAATATAAGGTATGTAATTTTGTAGTTGTAACACCTATTTATAGATGACCGGATTTTTCCAAAACTACTTTTTAAACGGGGCCCAGTTTTATGGGTTATTTGACCAGGCGGCCACAAATACGGTTGATATGGCCACCCTGCTGGTTAAGGTTGTAAACACGGAAGATGCGGAAGAACGCGAAGCTATTTTTAAACAGATAGACAAGCTGGAGAACGTTGGCGACGACATTACCCACAAAATATACCTGATACTGGATAAAGTGGTTTTTACGCCTTTAAACCGCAAGGATATCCATACACTTGCCTCTGTGCTGGATGATGTGGCCGACTATATCCACGAAGCCAGTGAGCGTATGCACCTGTACCACATTGAGGATTTTGTAACCCCGATAAAGGAAATAGCTGCTATTATATTAAATGCCAGCATCGAAATAGAAAAATCGATAAAACTATTAAGGGCATCATCTGAAAAAGAACTGGTACTGGCTTCATGCAGGCAGATAAGGGATTATGAGCACCAGTCGGACCAGATCTATTATAATTCATTGGCCAACCTCTTTGCCAACGAAAAGGATGCCATCAACCTGATCAAATACCGCGAGATATTGCATTCGCTCGAAACTACCACCAACAAATGCAAAAAGGCAACTGAGGTGCTGCAGGCGATATTGCTTAGTCATTAAGTTTGTGATCTGTGATTAGTGGGTAGTGATTAGGAATTTATAATCCCAATCGTCATTTTTACTGATTATTAATCACCGCTTACTAATCACCATGCTCAAATATTGCTTCACACTCGATCTGAAAAACGATCCCGCACTGATCAAAGCTTACGAAGAGCAACACACCGCTATCTGGCCCGAGATCACAAAAAGCATCATGGATTCAGGGATCACCAACATGGAGATCTACCGGTTTGAAACGCGCCTGTTCATGATCATGGAAGCGGTTGATGATTTTAGCTTTGAGCGCAAGGCAGAAATGGATGCCGCTAATCCCAAAGTGCAGGAATGGGAAAACCTGATGCTTACCTACCAGCAGCCTTTTGAGGGGTCGGCGCAGAAATGGGTATTGATGGATCGGATATTTAAGCTTTAAACCTAAGCAATATAATATTAATGAGGGTGTTGATACAGTGATTAAGCTTGGGAAATAAAACGACCATTAAAAAAATTTCGGCCTTCTACTGGTATGAAAGATCGATAAAACTATGATTAAACTATTAACTTCATCAATCCAATAAATAATCAGGTAAGGGAATTTTTTTAATGTAGCAGCTCGTACATCGCCCGGATACTTTACCTGAAAATAAAGAGGCTTTTTTTCGATCAGGTTAAGGTAATGAGATATTTCTTTATATAGCCTATCCCCTAAACCTGCGGATTGTTCTTCATACCAATCATAAGCGTCAGACATTTCGTCTTCAGCTATTGGAATAAGTTCAACTTTAAACACCTTCGTAACGCTTTTTTATTTCGCTCCAGGGTCTGGTGGTTACTTTTCCGGAAAGATAATCATCCTTCCTTTTTAACATTTCCTTCACTTCATCATCATTCAATACGTAATCATCTGTTTCAGTACGATATTGATAATGCAGGCTATCCAAAAATGCCAGGAGCACCTTTTTTTCCTGTTCGCTTTGTAACTCTATTGTTAACATCTCCATATATTCAAATTTAAGCTTTTTAAATTTAAGTTACCATAATGAATTACTTTTGCAGCAATGAATACCGAAAAAACAATAGCCCAAAAATACGAGTCACTCACCATCCTTTCCGCCGGAGATTTTAAAGCATTTTTATACGATTGCGATGGCACGCTGGCCGATAATATGGGCCTGCATAAAAAAGCCTGGGTACATGTAGCGGCACAGCAGGGCGTTTATATACAGGATTCCATCATTGATGAATTTGCCGGATTGCCCGTTCCTGACGTGGTGGTGGAGATAAACAAACGATACAATAGTAATCTTCCACCGGAAAAATTCGCCGAAGACCGTGAAGAACTATTCCTCAATGAATACCAGCAGCAAACCCAGCCGGTTGAATATGTAGTAAACCACCTGAAAGCGCATAAAGGCAAAGTAAAGATCGGAGTAGTATCCGGCAGTAAGCGCAGCGCAGTTGAAAAAACGCTGGAAATATTAGGTATCGCCGGTCTGCCCGAAACGATGGTTTGCGCCGGCGAAACCCCAAAAGGCAAACCTTTTCCCGATCCGTTCCTGTTAGCCGCCGAAAAATTAGGCGTACTACCAGAAGAATGCCTGGTTTTTGAAGACGGCGATGCCGGAACTAAAGCAGCAGAGGCTGCAGGTATGAAATGGGTGAGGATAGATAAGGTGTAAATATCCTATAAATAAATTTGTCATCCTGAGCGTAGCGAAGGACCTTTCGACATCGTAACAAACTATGTATAGCGTACTATGCATAGTTTGCAGGTTCTTCACTTCGCTCAGAATGACCTAGGTGGGCTTACCTATTCACGCTAAAACTATAATTCCCCGAACCCACTTCCAGCTTAATATATCCCTCTTCCATCCCATCCATCTTAACATCAGCACTGACAGGCTTACCGCTCTCCATTAAACTGCTGTTATCCTTTGCAGGGATATAAACCGTGGCTGACGTATTGGCCGGCACCTGCACATCCAGGTAAAATTTAACACTGTCTACCTTCCAGTGCGAGCTTACTTTGCCGTAAAGCGTTTCATAATCCACATTGGCGAAGGTAAAATTGCCGCCAACATGTGGCTTTATAGTGATCTGCTTATAGCCCGGCGCATCCTCTTTGGTATCAACCCCGGCAATAACACGGTACATCCAGTCGCCGATGGCGCCGTACGCATAATGGTTGAATGAGTTCATTGAAACGGCTTCGAACGAACCATCCGGCCTGATGCCGTCCCAGCGTTCCCAAATGGTAGTAGCGCCCATTCTTATAGGATACAACCATGATGGATAACTATCCTTCAATAATAATTCATACGCCACATCGGTATAACCAAAGCGACTTAGCACATGGCACAGATAAGGCGTACCCAAAAAGCCCGTAGTAAGGTGACCGTAACGATGGATATTACGCACCAGCCTTTGCGCCGCCTGCTGGCGAATGTTCTCCGGCAGCATATCAAACTGCAGGGCCAGCGTATAGGCGGTCTGCGTATCGGATGAGATCAAGCCATTTGGCGTAACATATTCATTTACAAAGGCACTTTTTATTTTGGCAAGCAGTTCGGTGTAATATTTTACATCTTCCTCTTTGCCCAGCAGCTGCGCGGTCTTGATCAATAACGATGTTGAATAACCGTAAAAGCATTGCGCGATCAGGTATTTGCTGGTGATGGCGGAGATGCCATCCGTATCATCGTCCACGCTGTAAAACAGCCAGTCGCCAAAATGGTCGCCGGTATTCCAGAGGTTATCGCGGCTGTGGGCCTGCATGTAATCCACCCAGGATTTCATGCTTTTGTACTGGTTTTCCAGTATGCGCGTATCGCCGTAAGCCAGGTACATATTCCATGGCACAATGGTCGACACGTCCGACCACCCGGTACTACCGCCCGGCTCATTACCCGGCGATTTAAGCACATCGGGTATTACATGCGGTACAGCGCCGCTGCTATACTGATCGGCAGCAATATCTTTAACCCATTTAGTGAAAAAGTTATGTACGTTATAATTAAATGTAGCCGTGCGGCTGAATACCTGTGCATCGCCGGTCCATCCTAAACGCTCGTCGCGCTGCGGGCAATCGGTAGGCACATCG
>JABDAU010000140.1:3793-4120 GCA_013289045.1 Bacteroidota bacterium
ATATAATATTGTGCTGTAATTGATTGATCTGCGTATTTGAGCAGGTGAATACTCCCGCAGGTCGCATCCCTGAATATAAGGTAATGGCTGTAAAATTTTCAGGTTTCAGATCGCCATGATAACCCTCCACCTTCACATATCTGAATCCCTGCCAGGTAAAATGCGGCTCGAAGGTCTCTACACCATCACCGTTCAGTATATAAGTGTTTTGTGCTGTGGCGCTGCGCAGGTTGGCGGTGTAAAAGTCGCCGGGCTTATCCAGTACTTCCGCATGCGATAATCTTATGGTATCACCCGCTTTGCCGCTTATGGTTAATTTTACCCATC
>JABDAU010000141.1 GCA_013289045.1 Bacteroidota bacterium
TTTTGTGCTGTTGTTGTATGATCCACTGTATATTACTGATGTAGGTTTTCAATTGGCTTATATCGCAGTTGCGGGATTGATCGTATTTCGCCCTATGGTTTATAAATGGTTCAAATTCAGGAATAAGGTTGCTGATAAATTATGGGAGCTATGTTCGGTTTCCATCGCGGCGCAACTGATCACTTTCCCTTTAAGTGCCTTTTATTTTCACCAGTTCCCGGTTTATTTTTTGGCGAGTAATTTATTGGCGTTTATCCCGGCGGCGATAATTATGTATGTGGGTATTATCTACCTGCTGCTTCCGCATGTGCCTGTGCTGTCATCCTGCCTTGCATTTATTATAGAGCAAACGGCCAGATTAATGAATAAAGCACTGGCCTGGATGGAGCATCTCCCGCTTGCATCCATCAATAAAATATGGCTAAGCCAAATTGAATACCTGCTGCTATATTTAATCATCATTGCAGGTTTTTCCTTTCTGTATTACAGGAGATCATGGTTATTAGGGTCGGCTTTGGTTTGTTTGCTGGTGTTTAGCATTAGTATTAGCTATAAACGGATAGCAGGAATAAAATCGAATAATATTACTTTCCTCAATCTCCGCAAGCATACCGGCATAGTGCTGCGCAACGGAAATAAAGCTGTCGTTATATCCGACCTGCCCGATACCGATAAAAACTACCGTTATTCCATCCAGCCTTATTTGGATAGCAGTAAGGTTGAAAACATTAGTTTATATAAGCCGGATCAAAATTTCAGCACAGCATTCGCGCAAAAGCAATATAATTATGTCCAATTCTTAAACAGGAGTGTTTTGCTTTTTGATAAGCATATTAACAATTTCGGCGCTAAAGAAAAGCTGACCACAAACTATATTTACCTGTCCGGCAACCCCTATCCTGTTTTAAATTCGCTTAATAAAAACTTTAATTGCGGAATGTTGGTTATTGATGCGGGTAACAGCGATCATTTTATAAACGAGGCTGAAAGGCATGCTAAAGCGATTCACCTAAATTTTACAACATTAAAACGTAACATTTCTTTTATCGCCGTCTCTAATCAGTAACAATTAAATTTGTTTACAATAACTAAAAAGTCCTAAATTGGGAATATCAAAACAAAAACGTATGAACATCAAGATCATGGCAGCCGCTTTCGGCATGGCCCTAACAACATTTGCTATCACTGCAAAGGCACAAAAATCAATTAGCGAAGGCGTAGCCTCCTACTCCACCCAATTGCAGGGGCAACCGGCCGAAGTTAAGGAATACTTCAAAAGCGATTCAACTGCAATAATTATAACTTTTGGTGCAGGTAACGTAAAGATCCTTTCTACGGCCAAACACGATTATCTTGCTGTAATATTGGATATTCCTGTAGCACAGCTTAAAAAAGCAGGCATTGCTACACCTGCCGAAATTGAGGAGGGTATGAATTCTATGCCGCAATTCACTTTCACTCCTACTGCCGAAACCAAAACCATTTCTGGTTTTAGCTGCAAAAAAGTGGTTGCAAAAAATAAGGAAGGTAAAACTTATGATGTTTGGATAACTAATGATGTCACTGTTCCGCCAACTGCTGTTCCTTACTACTACCAGGCAATAGGTGGTGTTCCGGTACAGTTTACAGGCTTCCAGAAAGGCCAGGACGGCAGCATGCAGGAAACCCAAATTACTATTCAAAGCATTACAGCCGGTAAAGCACCTGCGGGTACTTATGGCATAGCAAGCGATTTTGAAAAAGTTGGCTTAAGCGATCTGCACCCATAATTGAGGTTGAAGGCTTAAAGGCGAAGGGTAAAAGGTAAAACTGATCTTTCGTTAGCAAAAACGCCCGGTAAATCTACCGGGCGTTTTTTGTTAGTTTAATATTCCGGATAGTTCCGTTACCCAATTATTAAATAATCGGGTTTCCATTTCAACGGCCTTATTAGCATGTAATTCCCAGTCTGGTGAAAATTTGTGCAATTGAGCGATCATTTCTTCAAGATGGCCTTCTTCTTCCAGTATGATCGATTTTACATTTACTTTACTCCCTGCATCGTCCAATGCCTGCTGGTAAATAGGGTAAAGTTCATCGGCGCGCACCTCTATAGCATAGGTTACCAGCAAATATGCCGCAAAACGCAACTCTGCGCCTTTCAGTTCAAGCTCATTTTTCAGGTAACGGCACACGTCAATATCCAATTGATTAAGGTAATATTTACTGTAAGCCGGGGCCAACAAATAATCTGATGCATAAGTAGGGCATGATCCATCAGCAGTTTTCTCTATCTGTTTTTTGAGGTAGAAGGCATGGCGGTGCTCCTCGGCAGCATGTTTCAGAATAATATAGGTAACCGTTACCGGGTCTTCGCTGGCGGATATTTTCCGTGCGCCGGTGTTTTCCATCAGCGAAAGCGTATTGAGCCAGCGCGCATGGAGCTGGTTATCGGATATGATCTTTGGTAGAATTGTAGATAATGACATAGTTTACTATAGTTCGATAAACACACCCCTGCAGCCGCACTTGCTATCGCGCCCCCTCTCAAGAGGGGAACCATTAGCACTATATATCCTCAAGGGCCTGCTCAATTTTGCGGTAAATATAGGTGAGCTCGTCGTCGGTTATGCAATATGGCGGTAAAATATATAGGATGTTACCTAATGGTCGCAGGATAATTCCGGCATCCAGGAAATAAGTATACAGCCTGTCGCGCAGGTTGCTGAAATAGGATGTGTTGCTGCCTGTCTCCCATTCCATTGCCAGGATGGTGCCGGTTTGGCGTGTCGTCCTTATTTTAGGATGATGTTTTATACGCTCGGCAAACTGGCTGTGCATAGTGATAATCCTGCTGATATTTTGCATCGTCGAGTCCTGCAACGTCAAATCAAGACTTGCAAGCGCAGCGGAACAAGCCACCGGGTTCGCAGTAAATGAATGCCCGTGGAATAATGTCTTCAGCTTATCATCCGATAAAAATGCATCATACACCTGTTGTGTACAGGTTGTAATGCCCAATGCCATCGTACCGCCGGTCAATCCTTTGGAAAAACACATCATATCCGGTTGCTCGGTTACATAATCTGTTGCGAACAATTTCCCGGTACGGCCAAATCCTGTAAATATCTCATCGGCTATCATTAACACGCCCTCTTTGCGGCAATGCGTCATCAATTCGTTCAAATGTTCAGGTTTGTACATGATCATTCCGGCCGTACCCTGTACCAATGGCTCAAAAATGAAGCAAGCCAGCTCAGATCCGAGATTCGAGATTTGAGATTTGAGATCCTGGATGTTATTTTCGTTTGGGAGGTCGATAAATTCTACCTCAAACAATAATGGGTCAAATGGTGCAGTGAATGCACTTCTGCCGCTTACAGCCATCGCGCCAAAGGTATCGCCATGGTAGGCATCTTTAAACGCCAGTATTTTTGTGCGGTCGTTACCGGTATTGTGCCAGTACTGCAGGCACATTTTCATCGCTACCTCAACTGCGGTAGAGCCGTTATCAGAATAGAAAACCTTTTTTTGGTTATTTGGGATGATAGCAAGCAGACGTTCGGCCAGTTCAACAGCGCCTTCATGGGTAAAACCCGCGAACATCACATGTTCCAGCTTTTTTAGCTGCTCAGCTACTTTTTGGGCGATATAAGGATGTGCATGACCATGGATATTTACCCACCAGGAGGATACGCCATCTATATATCGCTTCCCATTCTCGTCGTACAAACAAGCGCCCTCGCCTCTTACTATTGGAACCGGCGGCAATGCGGTTTTCATTTGCGTATAGGGATGCCAAATGACCGCGAGGTCTCTTTCAACCAAACTCATAATTCTTGTATTAATAATCGCGCAACGTGCTGATCGATCGGAAATGTAAACTCATCTGCCGACAATTCGCTCAATTTCACCCACCTGAATGCCTGTAGCATATCGCCTTCGCCGTCAAAATCAAACATTTTTACTTTAAACTGCAGGTTCAACTCCTCCAAATTCCGCACCTTATAATATATGCCGATGATCTGCGAATCGTTAAATGCC
>JABDAU010000142.1 GCA_013289045.1 Bacteroidota bacterium
GGATGAACAATCCGGGGGGAATCAGCTTTTCCCGGTATTTGTAAAACTGAATGAATTGCATACGGTGCTGATCGGTGCTGGCAATGTCGGTTTGGAAAAACTGACCGCCGTATTGAACAACAGTCCGCTTGCAAGGGTAACCGTTATTTCTAAAACCTTCGTACCTGAAATCCACACCCTTGCCGGCGAATATAATGGCGTGAAAATTATCCAGAAAGCCTTTGAAGAAAACGACCTTGATAGCGCGGATATTGTTATAGCCGCTACCAATGATAACGAGCTTAACAATTACATCCGCCAGGCGGCGCATGACCGTAAATTACTCATCAACGTTGCTGATAAACCCGAGCTTTGTGATTTCTACTTAGGCTCCATCGTACAAAAAGGCGACCTGAAAATTGCCATCTCTACCAACGGTAAATCGCCAACGGTAGCTAAACGATTGAAAGAAGTATTGAACGAAGCCCTTCCTGCTGAATTAGATACAACACTTCAGCAAATGAGCGCGCTAAGAAATTCACTCTCAGGAGATTTTGCCAGCAAGGTTAAACAATTGAACGAGGTTACTTCGGTGCTGGTTGAGAAGAAAACGGAAAATAAAAAGGGTGTTGTGTGGTTGATTTGGGGTGCAATTATATTGGCGATCGGTATTACTATTGCCGAATTTTGGTATAACGATCCAGCGTTTAAGCACTATGTAAGTAATGTTAATCCGTTATTTTATTATTTCCTTATCGGAGGGTTTATTTTTGCGCTGATCGACGGCGCTATCGGCATGTCATACGGCGTAACCACCAACAGCTTTTCGCTAAGCATGGGTATCTCGCCTGCCGTAGGAAGTATGGGTATACATTTATCAGAAATCATGAGCAATGGCATAGCCGGCTGGATGCACTACCGTATGGGCAACATCAACTGGAAATTGTTCAGGTTATTGGTTGTCACCGGGATGATCGGCGCTGCGTTAGGCGCTTACATTTTGTCGTCGCTCGAGCACTATAGTAAATATACTAAACCATTTGTATCGGTATACACATTGATACTTGGTATCGTCATTCTCCGAAAGGCATTTAACCTTACACGCAAAGGCGGTAAAAAAATAAAACGCATCCAGCTGCTTGGCTTTGGCGGTGGTTTTATCGACGCTGTCGGCGGTGGCGGCTGGGGATCGATCGTGTTATCTTCATTGATTGCAGGTGGCCGTCATCCGCGCTATTCATTAGGAACGGTAAAGCTTTCCAGATTTTTTGTGGCATTAGTTGGTTCGATCACGTTTATCGTGGTGTTGGTTAACATACATGCCGGTTTTCGTTGGGAACCTGTTGCCGGTTTGATTATCGGCAGCGCGCTGGCCTCACCAATTGCCACCAAAATTTCCAATAAAATATCAGCAAAAGCGATAATGGTTTCAGTGGGCGTCATCGTAATACTGATCAGTATCAGGAGTATCCTGGCATTTTTTGGTATAAAAGTTTTTTAAGAAATGGACGAGCACACAGAAAATATAAAACAACTGATTGACGGACTCGAGCCTGTAAATGCGCTGGCTGTACTGGCCGACCGCTTTGCCGGCAAGGTCGTGTTTTCAACCAGTTTTGGCTGGGAAGACCAGGTGATTACCCACATGATCTTTGCCAACAAGCTGCCCATCAAAGTTTTTACACTGGAAACCGGTCGCCTGTTCCCGGAAACCTATTATGTTTGGAACCGCACCATGGAAATGTACGGTGAAGCCATCCATGCCTACTACCCTAACAATGCGGCCTTGGAGCAAATGGTGAACAAGAAAGGCCCTAACAGTTTCTATGAGTCGGTAGATAACCGTAAAGAATGCTGCGGTATACGCAAAGTTGAACCGTTGAAGCGCGCCCTGCAGGGAAATGATTGCTGGGTAACCGGCATCCGGGCCGATCAATCGGCAAACCGCCAGTTTATGGGTGATGTGGAGTGGGACGAACAAAATAATTTGATTAAATTTCACCCTCTTTATAACTGGACGTTAGACGAGGTGAAAAACTATATAAAGCAAAATAATATACCATATAACACTCTGCACGACAGGGGTTTCCCAAGCATCGGCTGCGCGCCTTGTACAAGGGCCGTTCGTGAAGGCGAAGATTTCCGCGCCGGAAGATGGTGGTGGGAAGATCAAAGCAAAAAAGAATGCGGCCTGCATGGTATAAGTGAAGAGATTTTAGAAAAATGAGCAAACATCATCAACTGGATTATTTAGACGAGTTAGAAGCGGAAGCGATCCATATCCTGCGCGAGGTTGCGGGGCAATTTGAGCGCCCTGCCCTGTTGTTTTCAGGCGGCAAGGATTCTATTACATTAGTACGTTTAGCCGAAAAGGCTTTCCGCCCGGGCAAGTTCCCTTTCCCGCTGGTACATATTGATACCGGCCACAATTTTGTGGAAACCATCCAGTATCGCGATGACATGATCAAACGCATCGGCGAAAAACTGATCGTGGGCAATGTACAGGACTCTATCGACCAGGGCAAAGTGGTTGAACAGAAAGGTAAAAATGCAAGCCGCAATGCTTTGCAAACCGTTACCCTGCTGGATACCATTGCCGAGCATAAATTCGACGCCTGCATCGGCGGCGCCCGTCGCGATGAGGAAAAAGCACGTGCTAAAGAACGTATCTTCTCTGTTCGTGACGAATTTGGTCAATGGGACCCAAAACGCCAGCGCCCTGAACTGTGGAATATTTACAACGGTAAGATCCACAAAGGCGAGAACGTACGCGTATTCCCGATCAGTAATTGGACCGAACTGGATGTATGGAACTACATCCGTCGCGAAAAGATCGACCTGCCGACCATTTATTTCGCACACGAGCGCGATTGCATCACCCGTAATGGCCAACTGATGGCTGCATCGCCGTTCCTGAATATGGATGACGAGGATATAATAGAACGTAAAAACGTACGTTTCCGCACCGTTGGTGATATGACTTGCACCGCTGCGGTTGAATCATACGCATTTGAGATAGATGATATTATTGATGAAATAAGTAATTCCCGCATCAGCGAGCGCGGCGCCCGTATGGACGACAAAGTGAGCGAAGCCGCTATGGAAGACAGGAAAAAGGGCGGGTATTTTTGATTTAGAGATTAGAGATCGGAGATTAGAGATTAGGTAAAACTTCTCTGATCTAGGAAATTAAAGTTAGATATAGGCAAAAAGCTTTCACCTTTTAGCTTTTACCTTTCACCTTAAAAAATGGAAATTCTAAAATTTTTAACAGCAGGCAGTGTTGACGATGGCAAAAGCACGCTCATTGGCCGCTTATTATATGACAGCGAATCTATCCTGGTCGACCAGTTAGAGGCGTTGCAACAGTCGAACCGTAAAAATGACGACGGCACTATCGACCTTGCTATTTTAACCGACGGTCTTAAAGCCGAACGTGAGCAGGGCATTACCATCGATGTTGCTTACAAATATTTTCAAACCGACAAACGCAAATTTATCATAGCGGATACCCCGGGCCATACGCAATATACCCGCAACATGGTTACCGGCGCATCAAACGCCAACCTGGCAATCATCCTCATCGATGCCCGTAAAGGCGTTATCGAACAAACTATCCGTCACTCCTTTTTAGTGTCGTTGCTTGGCTTGCCGCAGGTAGTTGTCGCCATCAATAAGATGGATATGGTTGATTATAGCGAAGAAGTTTACAACGATATCGTTCAGAAATACCAGGAGCTGGCAGCAAAGGTAGGCATCAAAAACATAACCTATACCCCCATAAGCGCGCTGAAGGGTGATAATGTGGTTTACAAATCGCTTAACATGCCATGGTTTGCCGGCAAAAGTTTGCTGGATTATCTTGAAACAGTTGAAATACCTGTGGATGATGCAGTTGCACATGCCCGCTTCCCGGTACAATGGGTGATCCGCCCGCAGACAGATGAGCTGCACGATTATCGCGGGTACGCAGGTCGTATTTCCAGTGGCTCATTCAGCGTTGGTGATAAAGTAACA
>JABDAU010000143.1 GCA_013289045.1 Bacteroidota bacterium
CGGCAGTGTCACGCGATGACCTGATGGACCAGATACCGGTATTGAAAAAGAAATTTTTGGATTATGCACCATATGCGGATGCTACGATGGAAACCATTTTTACGCCAGAACAAATGAAGGGCGCAAAAACACTCATCGCGCAAACAGGGGAGACCGTTTATCTGCAAAATACGGGCAATGGTTTTGCATTGAAGAAGCTGCCGATTGAAGCTCAGTATTCGCCTGTTTATTCCATTACATCAGTTGATGTGAACCATGATGGCAAGCCGGATTTGGTGCTAACGGGGAACAACGCTTGGTCGAGGATAAAATTTGGCAGGTACAAAGCCAACCATGGCGTGCTGCTCATTAATGATGGTAAGGGTAATTTTAAATATGTGCCGCAATACCAAAGCGGGCTGAACCTGCGTGATGATATCCGCAGCGCTGAAACCATTAATTCATCAACCGGACAAAAGATAATATTTGGCGCCAATGATGCGCCGCTTAAAGCCTATACTGTAAATTAAGATTACCAATGAAAAGAAACTGGCTATATATATTGCTTGCACCGCTGCTATTATATTCGTGTAAGCATAAAGACTACCAAAAGGTATTTCAGGACCCGCAGCTTTACAGCAAAACGGTACACGCGCTCAATGCAGTAGTTATGGGCAATAACTTTACGCCGGTTGTGGCATCGCGAAACTATGCTTATGCAAATGTTGCCGCTTATGAGGTGATGGCAGCCGGTTACCCGGGGAAATACCAATCGCTTGTTGGGCAATTGAATGGGTTTAAGGCTGTTGCCAAGCTGCCTAAAGGGAAAAATATTGATTTTGAATACGCCGCGATCATGGCATTTTGTAACGTAGGTGAGGTGGTTACCTTCCCGGCAGGCAGCATGAAAATTTATACCGACAGCCTGCGTGACCTGGCGATTGAAAACGGCATGCCGGATGATGTGATCAAAAACTCGGAGGATTATGCCAATGCGGTATCAAAAAGTATTATTAAATGGAGCATTAAGGATAATTATCTGCAAACGCGTACGGGAGTAAAATATACCATTAAAGATTCTGCAGGAAGGTGGGTACCTACACCGCCTGCTTATACCGATGCCGTTGAGCCGCATTGGAAAGAGATACGGCTGATGGTGCTGAAAAGTCCGCAGCAGATCTTATTTGCACCGCCGCCGCCGTTTAATGTGACCGATACCTCGTCAAAATATTATCATGAGGTAATGCTGAGTAAAAATACGATTGAACACCTTACACCGGAACAAACACACATAGCTGATTTTTGGGATGATAATCCCGGTAAGCTTTCTGTACAGGGGCATTTTATGTATGTAGCTAAGAAATTCTCGCCCGGTGGACATTGGATGAGTATTACGGGTATAATAGCGCAAAAGAAAAATGCTGATTTCGGTACGACTGTTTGTGCTTATACAAAAACTTCGATAGCCCTCTTTGATGCGTTCATCCAATGCTGGACTGTAAAATATATGTACAATACCGTCCGGCCTGAAACGGTAATCGATAAATATTTTGATGCTGAATGGCGGCCGCATTTGCAAACACCGCCTTTCCCGGAATATTCATGCGGGCATTGTACCATATCTGCTGCGGCTGCGGAGTCGTTGACGAGTGTGTTCGGTGATAACGTGGCCTATACAGATACCTCCGAGCTGGAATTCGGGATCAAAAGCCGCTCGTTTCAATCTATCAGGAGTGCGGCTTCCGAAACGGCCATGTCGCGCTTTTATGGCGGGATCCATTTTCATAACTCGTGCATGGTTTCATCCGGCTATGGGAAAGCTGTAGGCAGCTATATTGTAAGTGAGTTGAAAATGAAGAAATAATATTAAAAAACCTTATAAGTCTATAGTTATGCCTCATATCGATCTGCCAAAAGAATTTCCGGGTATTAGGAGCCTGTTCATGTTCAGGCCTGAAACCGCTGCGCCGCTGAACAACCTGGTGCAAACCTTACTGCACAATCCGCACCCAACTTTAAGTGCGGGTGAGCGGGAACTGATCGCCACTTATGTATCCCGCCTTAATGAATGCAAATATTGCTGCAATATTCATGGCGCAATTGCGAAGCATCAACTGGACGGCGATGGCGATGTGGTAAAACAGGTGGTTGCAGATCCGGAAACGGCTAATATCAGCCCTAAATTGAAGGCGTTGCTCAGGATTGCCGCTAAAGTACAGAAAGATGGCAAAGCCGTTAACCCGGAAGACATCGCCAATGCCCGTAACAATGGCGCAACGGATATCGAGATACACGATACGGTGCTCATCACGGCGGCGTTTTGTATGTTCAACCGGTATGTAGATGGATTAGGCACCTGGCAGCCCGACGATGAGGAACTATATGACAAGATGGGCGAACAACGCGCCCGTGAGGGTTACTTTACGCCGCCGTTTAAGGTGGAAAGGGAAGAAGCTAATCTATAACCATCTCCAGGCCACTATTCTAATGTAAATTTCACGATTGACGTGTAGTAACTAATATTTTAGTTGTAAATTCGTCTATGCGTAAAAATTTACTTTTCTTGTTGGTTTTATGGCCTGCCGTATCATTTGCGCAATTTCGTATCAACGGCAAAATAATTGACTCAGCAACAAAGGCACCTGTTGCAGGCGCGAGCGTATTTTTAGGGAATGCTTCAGCAGGCGCGTCGACAAATAACGATGGTTTGTTCAGCATTACCGGGGTTCGCGGCGGCCAGTACACACTTATTGTGTCGGTGGTAGGATACGCTCCTTACATGCAAAACGTGCTGGTAAACAATGACATGGCGTTGAGCACCATCAGTATTGGCAAGAAAAACACCATGCTGAAGGAGGTGAGGATAGGGCCGCCGCGTAACTGGGAGAAGGATTACCAGCGATTCAAAAATGGATTTATCAGTTTTTCAGACAACGCACAGGAGTGTACCATCCTCAACCCACATGTTTTGAGTTTTGATAGTGACGAAGGGGTTTTCACCGCCAAAAACGACGGTCTGCTGGTGATAGAGAACAAGGCTTTAGGCTATCGTATAAAGTATCTGCTTTATTCTTACCGGGACGACAAGAAGAACGGCATTTTGTTGTACTATGGTACCGCTTTTTTTGAAAATATGCAGGGTAGCGCCCATCGCATAAAAAAATGGAGGCAGAAAAGGCTTGATACTTACCTGGGATCGAACATGCATTTTTTGCGGGCGGTTATTACGGGCCGGGTAAAAGAAGAGGGGTTTACAGTTGAGAGACTTATACGTAAACCCAACCCAAATTACAAAGGCGGGCTGGATAATAAATATATCGCTACGTTGGTAACCAAACCGCTGGAAGCAAATGAATACGCCCACCTTACGGATGTGCCGGGCGAATACGCGATCAAATTTGAGGATTGCCTGTATGTAGTTTACAAGGGTGCGCAAGCGGCCGGCTCAACGGTTACCATCAATGCACCCTATTTGTATTTCGATAATAATGGCATTATCATTAACCTGCAGGATATATTGATGGAAGGCCCCTGGGGCGAAAGCCGGATTCCCGAAATGCTGCCGGTGGATTATGAACCCGGTAAATAAGTATTAACCTGCAATAGCCGCAAATATATCAATCGAGTATGATCAGCATGGCGCTTGTCGGTTTCACTTTCGCCACTACCGATGCATAGTTTTTACTAAGGTTAAATTCCTGTCCGCTTGCTGAAAAAGTGCCGTCATCGTTTACCGTAGCGCCATTTATGTTAGTGCCTGTAAGGCTTGTTAACGATGGGCCGTTCAGTTGGTATACAGTGGCTGTTTGAAGCATTGCGTTGGCATTGACGGTGATCGAAAGGTCATGAGTGAGATCTTTATTCAGCACCATTACACCCCTTTTATTGCCTTTTGTTGTAAATGAGTAGGTGTCAATATTAAGACTTGAATTATTGGTAAGCGTATTATTAGTGAATTGCCTGATATTGGCCTGGTGGAAAAGCAACATGGCATAATACAACGG
>JABDAU010000144.1 GCA_013289045.1 Bacteroidota bacterium
CCAAAAGCATTGGATGTGTTGCTATCTGAAAAAACGCAAACCCTATTCAGCGACTCGGGCGTATTTACTCCGCGCGAATCACATGCACGCCATGAAATTCTGCTGGAAAGCTTTTATAAAAAACTGCAGATCGAGGCCCGTGTGATGGGCGAACTGGCGAACAATATAATTATCCCTGCAGCTATAACCTATCAAACCAAGCTGGTTGAGAACGTAAAGGGCCTGAAAGAGATCGGGCTTGAAGAAGGCACTTACAGGGCACAGTTAGATATCATCACCAAAATATCAACGCATATAAATGCTATAAGGTTTGATATTGAAAGCATGATACAAGAACGTAAAAAGGCGAATACTATAGAAGACCTGCGCGAAAAAGCTATCGCTTATGATGAAAAAGTAAAAGCATATTTTCAGCCGATACGTTACCATGTAGATAAGTTGGAGCAATTAGTGGATGACTCATTGTGGCCGCTGCCGAAATTTAGGGAGTTATTATTTATATGATGAACCAGGATTTAACAGATTTTAAAGATTTACAGGATGAATAGATAAGTTCTGCCTGTAGTTTAGCTAAAACTCACATCTTGTAAATCTGCTTAATCCCTTTAAATCCTGGTTCCAAATATATCGGCTTCCTTTTGTTGTTTGATGATCACCTCGCGGTATTGGGCAAGGAGTGTCGACTTTGAAATAAACCCGATAAAGATATCATCTTTTGTTACAGGTAGTTGCCAAACATCCAGGGCATCGAAGGTTTCCATAACACTGGTTACAGGTTGATAATAATCAATAATAGTTGGCGGCGGCGTCATGATCCCGGCAACGGTATCCTGAGCTATCTTTTGATCGAACAGCTGTTTGCGTACCTGATCCATTAATATCACACCGTCCAAACCGCCATCCTTATCAACTACCGGGAAAATATTGGCGTTGCTTTGCGATAGTACCTGGTAAAATTCGGGTATTAATGTATCCTTATTTATAGGTGTGAAGTTTTTGTTAATGATGCTGTCGAGTGTGATCGCGTCAAGCATATTAAAATCCTGGTTAGGATGGATGTTTTTTTCGTGTACCAATTCTTTCCAATACATATTATACGGCATATATACCCGGGATATGATATAGGAAATGGCGGAAACGATCATTAACGGAATGAAAAGTACATATCCCCCTGTGATTTCCGCTATCAGGAATATGGCTGTTAACGGCGCGTGCATAACCCCGGCCAGTGCGCCGGCCATGCCTGCAGCAATGAAATTACTGGTATTGAGATGGACAAAACCGGTTTGATTAGCAGCATATGCCACAAATAAACCCAGGAATGCTCCCGTGAACATAGTTGGTGCAAATGTACCGCCGTTACCACCTGAACCGATAGTGATCCCGGCTGCTACGATCTTCATTAAAACCAGGGCAGCAATAAACAACAGCATTACAACCGGATAGGCCAACCAATGACTGAAAAGCGTTTCATTTTTCAGGAAATCGATATTCCCGTTTAATATGCCCTGTACATGTGAGTAACCTTCGCCAAAAAGGGCCGGGAATATCATGATGATAACACCGAGCAGTAGCCCGCCCAATATAGCCCTTGTATAGCGGTTATATTTTTTAAATAAGCCTTTTTCAAGTATCGCAGCTACTTTTGATATATAAACTGACGTCCAACCGCTGAATAATCCTAAAATTATGTAAAACGGTAATGCAGCCATAACCCATCCCTCGGTAACCAGGTGGAATAGCTGGCCTGAATATAAAAGCTTTGACACGACTACACCCGTAGCCGATGCTATTAATAAAGGTATAAAAGTTGGTATAGTGATCTCTCCTATCAATATCTCCAATGAAAACAGCACCCCTGCAATAGGGCTATTAAATACGGCCGCAATACCGGCAGATGCACCTGCGGCAATCAACACTGTTTTTTCGTAAGGACTGAGGCTAAAAAATTTGCCTGTATTTGAGCCAACAGCCGCCCCCATGCACACGATTGGCGCCTCCAATCCGGATGACCCGCCAAAGCCGACCGTTAATGAGCTGGTAAGCAATTGCGAATAAATATTGTTGATCTTAATATTAGAACGGTTCCTTTTGATATTGATAAGGATGCGGCCTATGCCTTTTTCAATATGATCCCGATTGATGATATGCTGATAAGCTACAGCAAGTAAAATACCCAGTGCCGGTAAAAAGGCGTAAGCAAGATGGTAATATAGGTGTGAAGCCAGATTCTTGCTCACTTCTTCCATCAGGTGTACCACATACTTAAGCAATATGGCCGCTAATCCACCGAGGAGGCCTACAATTACGCTGCAATAGATGAGAAAATTTCGTTGTATGTTTCGTCTCAGGCGCCAGCGGTTGATGATCCCAGCCGCTTTTTTTAAGTAAGTAATGTATCCTGTCGCCTGCAATGTTCTGAAATTGTATATTAAAACCTAATAAGCACTATATTTGCCCATGATTTCTTCGCAAAGATATGATATGCGGGGCGTATCTGCCTCAAAAGATGACGTACACAACGCAATAAAAAACATCGACAAGGGAATTTTCCCAAAAGCGTTCTGCAAGATCATCCCTGATATCTTAACAAACGATCCTGAATACTGCAATATTATGCATGCTGACGGCGCGGGCACCAAATCATCACTGGCGTATGTGTATTGGAAAGAAACGGGCGATATGTCGGTATGGAAAGGCATTGCGCAGGACGCCATTATCATGAACCTCGACGACCTGCTTTGCGTGGGCGCTATAGATAACATCCTGCTGTCGTCAACCATCGGAAGGAACAAGAATTTGATCTCTGGTGAAGTCATCGCCGCCATTATTAATGGCACCGAAGAAATATTAAGCAAATTGCGCGATGCAGGAATAGGCATTTATTCAACCGGCGGCGAAACTGCCGATGTGGGCGACCTGGTGCGCACCATTATAGTCGATTCGACTGTTACCTGCCGCATGAAGCGGGATGAGGTGATATCAAACCATAATATCCAGGCAGGCGACGTGATCGTGGGCCTTGCATCCTATGGTCAGGCCACTTACGAAACAGAATACAACGGCGGCATGGGTTCCAATGGACTTACCTCTGCCCGGCATGACGTTTTTAATAAATCGATTGGGAAGAAATTTCCCGAAAGTTACGACCCTGCCCTTCCCTATGACCTGATCTTTTCGGGCAGCAGGTCGCTTACCGACCAGATCGATATCGGCAACGGGCAATCGGTAACTGCCGGCAAACTGGTGCTTTCCCCTACCCGTACTTATGCGCCTGTAATCAAACAGGTGCTGGATAATTACCGCGGCCAGGTACATGGTATGGTACATTGCAGCGGCGGCGCGCAAACCAAAGTGTTGCACTTTATTGATAATGTGCATGTGATAAAAGATAACCTGTTCCCGGTGCCGCCATTGTTTCAGTTGATACAGGAAGAATCAAAAACCAGTTGGGTGGAGATGTACAAGGTATTCAATATGGGTCACCGTATGGAATTGTATGTACCGCAAGCTATCGCGCAGGATATCATCGATATTTCAAAAAGTTTTAATATTGATGCGCAGGTTGTTGGACGGGTTGAAGCGGCTGAACACAAGCAAGTGACTATTCGATCGGAATTTGGCGAATTTGTTTATTAAACGTAATTCAGAACATTTTTTGCTACCCACCAGGTGTTCCGATGGAACACATCGATCATTCCGCATTTTTCTACCCACCAGGTGTTCCGATGGAACACTTTGATCTGCCCATTCTTGGCTACCCACCAGGTGTTCCGACGGAACACATCGATCATTCCGCATTTTTCTACCCACCAGGTGTTCCGATGGAACACATTGATCCGCTATGTTTTTTTTGCTACCTACCAGGTGTTCCGATGGAACACATTGGTCCGCTATGTTTTTTTGCTACCTACCAGGTGTTCCGATGGAA
>JABDAU010000145.1:0-139 GCA_013289045.1 Bacteroidota bacterium
AGCTGGCGGATGGTACCGAAACGGTTTTGGATGTAGCGTCGACTTTAATTTATCCTTCTGCCTTTACCGGGAAGGAAAGACGCGTGGCGCTGAACGGGCAGGCTTACTTTAAGGTAAAACATGATGCCGCCCATCCCTT
>JABDAU010000145.1:149-3923 GCA_013289045.1 Bacteroidota bacterium
GATTGGCTGGTGACCGGCGACTGCCAGCGTAACGCCCTGCGTAGTGGGTAGCATGGCTTACTTTAAGGTAAAACATGATGCCGCCCATCCCTTCTATGTGAATTATGCGAAAGAAACGACCGAGGATATCGGTACGGAGTTCAATATCCATGCCTATGCGGACGAGCCGGCCAGCACGACGCTGATCACCGGCAGCATTAAGGTGAATGCCAAACTATTGAAGCCGGGCGAGCAGATCACGAATGGCAATATCACGGTGGCGAACCTGGCGGAAGTGACGGCCTGGTTACAGGACCAGATGATCCTGCACCACGAGAAGCTGGAAAATATCATGCGGAATGTGGCGCGTATTTACCAGGTTAATGTGATCTGGCAGTATGAGCAAAGCAAGCAGTTCACTTTCGGTGGCTTTGTGAGCCGGAGCAAGAAGCTGGCCAATGTACTGAATTTTATGCGGGGCACGGGCCAGGTGGATTTCCGGGTGGAAGGCAAAAATATCTATGTGATCAAACCTAAGGAAAAGAAATAATTAACCTATTATTTAACCCATAACGACCAACACATGAAAAGAATTTTACGCTGTTAAAAGGGAGGTGGCCCGAAAAAAGAAAGGCCGCAAAGTGTACCACCACTCTGCGACCGGCATCCGGGCCACCCGAATATTTTGTGCAAACAACCAAGTATTAACCCGAACATTCAAAAGTATGAAAATAATTCATGCGCAGCATCGATGTATGCTGCGGCAAACTCTTTTAGTCATGAAGATCACGACCCTCATTTTGCTGATCTCGATAATGACCGTCAGCGCGGCCACTAACGCGCAGCAAATCACGCTCAAAACCAAAAATGCCACGCTGGAGGAGGTCTTTGACAAGATCCACCAACAGACGGGCTATGATGTTTTTTACAGTAATGACCAGTTGGCGAAGGCCAAAACCGTTACGGTAGACCTGAAAAATACGCCGCTGGCAAAGGCGCTTGATCTGATTCTCGACGGCCAGCCTTTGACTTATAAGATCGATGACCAGACGGTAGTCATTAAGGAAAAGGAAACCGGCCTGCTGGATAATTTGAAAGACAAGATCAAAGCGATTATTGCGAATATTGATGTGCACGGGCGCGTCCTCGGCGAGGACCAGCAACCCTTATCGGGTGCTACCGTCACGGTCAAAGGCAGTGACAACTCGACTTCCACCGATGCCAATGGCTATTTCTACCTGCACAATGTGGCACCGGATGCGCTGATCGTATTTACTTTCATCGGCTATGAGAGGCTGGAAGTAAAAGCCAGCCAGGATATGGGCACGGTCAGGCTGTCCCCAGCCAAAACCATACTGGACCAGGTGCAGATCATCGCTTACGGGCAAACGAGTGAGCGGCTGAGTGTGGGCAATGTTTCCACCGTTAGTGCAAAAACCATTGGCGAACAGCCCGTAAATAATCCTTTACTGGCTTTAGAAGGGCAAATGCCGGGCCTGTTTGTTGCCCAGGAAAATGGGCTTCCGGGGGGCGGGATACATGTACTGGCGCAGGGCCAAAACAGTTTTCAGCAGGGAAATGACCCGCTGATCGTTATTGATGGTGTGCCTTATCCATCCGAACTTTTACCCAGTTTAGGTAGTGTCTTGTTAGGGTCGTCCGGTACTGGCTCACAAAGTGCCGGCGGTAATGCGCTCAGCTTTATCAACCCTTCTGATATTGAAAGCATTTCCTTGCTCAAGGATGCTGATGCTACCGCCATTTATGGCTCCCGCGCGGCTAACGGGGCGCTCCTGATCACTACAAAAAAGGGGAAAGCCGGTGATACTAAGGTCACTGCTAACCTGCAGAATGGCTGGGGGCACGTCGATCATGAAATGGCTTTGATGAATACCGCGCAATACCTGCAAATGCGCTATGGCGCACTGGCCAATGACGGTATCAGCAGTCCATCTGTAACCGACTACGACCTTAATGGTACCTGGGATAAATCACGTTACACCGATTGGCAGAAAGTATTGATCGGTAATACGGCGAATTACCTGAATTACAACGCAACTGTTTCAGGCGGTTCCGAGAATACCCAATTCCTGGTCAGCGCTAATTACCACCGTGAAACTTCCGTATTGGGTTCACCCCAGGATTTTTCCGATCAGAAAGGATCCATGCATTTTAATATCAATAATTCATCGCCCAATAAAAAATTTCGTTTAACATTATCCGGCAGCTATTTGTATGACGATAACCGGTTACCAAACAGCGATCCAACCTATGCTGCGCTTACCCTGGCGCCCGACGCGCCACCTTTATACAATCCGGATGGCAGTATCAATTATGCGCTGAACGGCGCCGGCAGTGCTACCTGGACAAACCCTATTGCAATCGAGCAAATTAAATACCAGGCACAAACGCATAATTTCATCAGCAGCGCCGACCTGAGTTACCAACTTTTGCCCGGCCTTGCTATTAGCAGCAATCTGGGCTATAACGATATGCAGATAGATGAAATATCTGCAGAGCCGATCACCGCTATTTCCCCCAATATCAGGCCTTATGTATCCCGGAGCGCCAATTATTCGCACAATAACATCAATTCCTGGAGTATAGAGCCGCAACTGAGCTACAAAAAGACGTTTAAAAAGAATAAACTGGAAGTGCTCCTGGGTTCAACGATCAATCAGAGCAATAGCAATGGGCAGCAACTGAATGGCAGCGGCTATAACAGTGACCTGGTATTGGATAATATCGGCTCTGCGAGCCAGGTTACTGTAGGTAGCTCGACCATCGCGCAATATAAATACAACGCGCTTTTTGGCAGGTTGAACTATAGCTGGGATGAAAAGTATCTCCTTGATATTACCGCAAGACGTGACGGCAGCAGCCGTTTCGGACCGGAAAATGAATTTCATGACTTCGGGGCCATCGGCGCCGGCTGGATCTTTTCAGAAGAGAATCTTATCAAAAACAACCTTTCTTTTTTAAGCTTTGGTAAATTAAAAGCAAGTTACGGAACCACCGGTAACGACCAGATCGGCGATTACAAGTTTTTGAATGCCTATTATCCCGCTTATGCCGGCGTGCCTTATGAGGGAATAGCTGCGCTATCTCCGTCTTCGCTTTCCAACCCTTATTTGCAGTGGGAAGAAACCAAAAAGCTTAATCTGGGTATAGAGCTGGGCTTTTTTAATAACCGGATACTTTTAAATACCGATTATTTCAGGAACCGCTCCTCTAACGAATTGCTGGATTACGCCTTACCAATCATTACGGGCTTCAGCAATATCACTGAAAACTTTCCTGCCACCGTACAGAACAGCGGATGGGAGTTCACCCTGAATACCACCAATATCAAAAGTAAAAATTTTAGCTGGACGAGCAGTTTTAACCTGACCATCCCGGAAAACAAGCTGGTCGCTTTTCCAGGGCTTGCATCTTCCGGTTATTCCAATACGCTTGTCATCGGCCAGCCCATCCAAGTGATCAAAACTTTTCGGTTCCTGGGCGTGGACCCGAAAACCGGCGTCTATATCTTTGCTGATAGCCAGGGTAACCCGACTTCCAATCCGGACTATTCAACCGATTTGACAGCCCTGGTCAATCCGAACCCGAAGTTTTACGGCGGCTTGCGGAACACCTTTAGTTATAAAGGGTTTCAACTGGATATTTTCCTTCAATTCACCAAGCAGTTGGGGCATAATACCAATTTCGGCTACCCCATTGCTGGATATTTTAATACGAATGAACCCGCTTCATTTACTGCGGCATGGAAACAGACGGGTGACATTAGTACCATTC
>JABDAU010000146.1:0-1627 GCA_013289045.1 Bacteroidota bacterium
AAGGATGGCCGTGGCGGCGAGGGCGATGTTTCGGGTACTGTTGACCTGAATGACCTTAACGACCCGGATATCGAAGCTACTGTAAATGCTAAAAAACTGATGGCGCTGAACACCACTTTTAAGGACAATCACCTTTATTATGGTACAGCTTATGCCACGGGCAATTTTGCTTTCAGCGGGCCGGTTGATAACATGAATGTCAATATCAAGGCCAGGACCGAGGCCGGGACCGTGTTTAACATACCGCTGAATACCTCATCAACCGTTGCAGATTATGACTTTGTGAAATTTGTTAGTCATACCGATACTTCAAAGAAAATAGGAGTGGATAGCAGCGCGTTTAACGGCGTAACGCTGAACATGGACCTTACTACAGATGAAAAAACCACGGTAAAAATAACCACCGATTACGGTGTGATTGAGGGCAACGGTGTTACCAATAACCTGAAACTGAATATCACCAGTCTTGGGGATTTTGAGATGTTCGGCGACTACCTCATCTCATCGGGCAGGTTTGAATTTACGGCTAAAAACTTTATCAGTAAAAACTTTACCATAAACCAGGGTGGTACCATCCGGTGGACGGGTAACCCGGCAAATGCCACCATTAACCTGGATGCGATATACGAAGTGCGTACGGAAGTTGCCAACCTTTACGATGCTGCCGGCCTTGCTGCGCCAAAAGGTAACGAATTGGTTTTGGTGCAGGCTGAACTGATACTGACCAAATCGCTGTTGGCGCCAAATATCGACTTTGACTTTAACTTTCCAACCGATCCATCCATTAAGGACGACCTTGGGACCTACCTGAATGACTACAATAACCGCAGTATGCAGGCGCTGAGCATTATTGTGCGCAGGAATTTTGCTGCAGGTACACCAGGAAACCTTACCAACCAATTAGCCAGTACTGCAGGTGAGGCAGTGAGCGAATTTGCATTCAACAAGCTCAGCGCGCTCATTTCGCAATCGAACATCAAAAATGTCGACCTGAATATACGTTCATTCAACGATGCCAGCGCAACGATAAAGCTGATGAATGAACGGCTTACGCTAAACGGAAGCTTTTTTACCAACACCGGCAGTAACAATATTTTTAACAACACTTCCGCCAGCTTGTTTAACTCGAGCTTTAGCGATATTACCAAAGATTTTGAGGCGCAATACCTGCTGCGTAAAAACGGCGACCTTACCGCGCGTTACTCATACCGCCTGCTTAACAGTACCACGCTGAATGATATTAACCAGTTAAGCTTGCAATACGTTAACGGCGTAGGGCTTGTTTACCAGCGGGATTTTGATACATTCGGCGAGTTTTTCCGTAATTTCTTCAGGCGCACCAAGCGTGATAACCCAACGCCGACGCCAACTCCAACAACACCTCCGTCGACACCAGCTATAAATAATAATAGCGGAACCAAACAGACAGGCAGCGGCAGCAGCCCTGCAAATAAACCTGATGGCGGTGATGGGAACGGTGATGATGAAGATTAATAGTAAGGTAATCTATCAAATTTGTCATTGCGAGTTGTAAAATCCAGGCGACCTCTAAAGGTAAAATGACAAATAAAAAACGATGTCATTTCGAACCTGCATGCGCAGGGCCAGTGAAAGTGGGCAGGTGAGA
>JABDAU010000146.1:1637-3894 GCA_013289045.1 Bacteroidota bacterium
TCGACGGACTGTCCCGCGCAAAAGATTTCTCCTCACGCCATCGCTCAACCCAGCCCTGTTCGTCGAAATGACATTTTTGATAGTTTGTCATGATAGGGGATTGCGGGGTGAGGCTGTGCAGCGAAGCAATACCGTTGGTTGATTACAAACGCGAGGAGGTTGCTTCGTCGCGCTCCAACACGTCCCGCGCTGCTTCTCACAATGGACAATCTGGCTAATTATTTAATGATCACGCAAAATAGCGTGGTCCATCCTGTCGCGTTTGGTGCGCAGGTAGGCTTCGTTATGCGGGTTCGGTGCAATCTCTATCGGTACATTCTCAACTACCTCAAGTCCGTAGCCAATTAAGCCTGCACGTTTTTTAGGATTGTTGGTCATCAGCCGCATTTTTGAAACGCCGACACTTCGTAATATCTGTGCGCCTACGCCGTAATCACGCTGATCCATTTTAAAGCCTAATTCAAGGTTGGCATCAACCGTATCGAAGCCATTTTCCTGCAAGTGATATGCCTTGAGCTTGTTGATAAGCCCTATGCCCCGGCCTTCCTGGTTCATGTAAACGATAACACCTTTGCCTTCCTGGTTGATCATTTCCATGGCTTTATGCAGCTGTGGGCCGCAATCACAACGACATGAGCCGAAGATATCGCCTGTTACGCATGAGCTGTGTACACGCACCAGTATCGGTTCGCCCGGTTCCCATGTGCCTTTAACCAGTGCAAGGTGGTTTTCGCCGGTATCAACCTGTGTAAAGGCGATCATATCAAAATCGCCGTGCTCGGTAGGCATTTTCACGGCAACCTCGCGGATCACCATACTTTCGGTAGCCAGGCGGTAGGCGATCAGATCTTCTATCGAAACAATCTTTAAATCAAATTCTTTGGCCATCTCCAATAATTCCGGTAAACGCGCCATTTCGCCGTCTTCCTTCATTATTTCGCATATCACACCTGCAGGCTCAAAACCTGCCATTACAGCAAGGTCTATCGCAGCTTCGGTATGGCCGGTACGGCGTAGTACCCCGCCGTCTTTAGCTATTAAAGGGAAGATATGACCGGGCCTGCCCAGGTCTTCTGCTTTGGTTGCCGGGTCGATAAGCGACAGAACGGTTTTTGAACGGTCTGATGCTGATATACCGGTAGTGCAGCCCTCGATCAGGTCGACCGAAACGGTAAAGTTTGTTTCGTGCGATGTTGTATTGTGGCTAACCATTGGTTGCAGGTCAAGCTCAAAGGCGCGTTGGCGGGTTATGGGTGCGCAAACCAAGCCACGTCCATATTTGGCCATAAAGTTTATGGTTTCGGGAGTGGCATTACGTGCCGCGGTTAAAAAATCGCCTTCATTTTCCCTGTCTTCATCGTCAACAACGATGATGGTTTTGCCGGCCTGAATTGCTTCAATGGCCTCTTGTATCGTATTTAACATGTAAATAAGTCCTTTTTATTAGCCGGCACTAACACCGGCAGTTATACAAAGTTAAGTCATCGGCCAGCAGGGCTGGTCTTTGTTATGTAAAATCAGCTGGTGGTTTTTTTCTTTACCAGTTTGTTTATGAAACGTTTATATACTTCTATATCAAACAATGTAGAATCGGTAGTGGCTTTGTACGACAGGAAAAGGCCAACCGGCACCAGTATGAAAATAGCTATCCACATACCTAGTATTGGCGGCATACTGCCCTCTTTTACCGATTTCTCGCCGATGGTTGATACGATATAGTATAGAATGAAGAATACAACCGATACCACAACGGGCAGGCCTAATCCGCCCTTACGTATGATAGCCCCCAAAGGCGCGCCAATAAGGAACAGCACCACGCATATAGCCGATAGTGTATATTTTTTCTGGTATTCAACCTCCGAGTGCCTGATATTACTGTCGTTATCCTTGGTGCGCGAGCCGTTATTTTTAACAATGCCCTCTATGGTGCGTACTTCGCTTTCGGCAGTGCTGATGGATGACATTTCCCTGTTTAGAAAATAATTAGGATCATCATGACTTGTCTTTAAAGTCATATAGCCATGATAAATACTGTCAGGCGGCAAATAGCCTTTGCCTTTTACCCGGTTCCCGGGTATCTGAAAATATCTTATATACGGCGAAATAGCCCTAAACTGCAGTTTCAGCAGGCTGTCGGTAGTGAATTTTGTTGCTTTTTGAAAATCCCGTATCTGCCGCAAGTCCATCATTTGGTAATTGGAGCCGAACAGCGCCTGCGGTGTGCGGACAAGTTTTAATACCGAAAGATCAAACTTAT
>JABDAU010000147.1 GCA_013289045.1 Bacteroidota bacterium
TTAGGAGCAGCTTTGCGCGCTTTGCTTTCTGCGCCTTCCATTTGCTCTTTCAGCTGTGCAAGTACGCTCAGGTCGCCAAGGGTTGATTTCTCAACCGAGTCTTTCACTTTCTTCACCGCGTTAGTAGCAGCTTTTGCTTCTTTTTTACGGTTTTCGAAATCCTGTACACGAGCTTCAGCGCGGGCTTCTTCCCATATACGTGAGTGAGAGATAACGATACGTTTGTTATCCTTATTAAACTCGATGATCTTAAACTCAGCAGTTTCTTCCGCTTTCAGGCTCTTGCCGTCTTCTTTCACCAGGTGTTTGGTTGGGCAGAAGCCTTCAACACCATAAGGTAAAGCTACGATAGCGCCTTTGTCGGTCACTTTCAACACGGTACCTTCATGTATCGAGTCGATAGTGAAGATGGTTTCGAAAGTATCCCAAGGATTTTCTTCCAGCTGTTTGTGGCCTAAGCTCAGTTTGCGGTTGTCGATGTCAAGGTCAAGAACAACAACGTCTAACTTATCACCAACTTTAGTGAATTCGTTCGGGTGATTAATCTTTTTGCTCCATGACAGGTCGCTGATGTGTACCAGGCCGTCGATGCCGTCTTCCAGTTCAACAAACACACCGAAGTTGGTCATGTTTTTAACTGTAGCGATGTGCTGAGTGCCAACTGCATACTTCTCGCCGGCATTTTGCCATGGATCAGGAGTAAGTTGTTTAATGCCTAATGACATTTTGCGCTCGTCGCGGTCTAAGGTCAATACCTGTGCTTCGATCTCGTCGCCAACCTTCAGGAATTCCTGTGGGTTGCGCAGGTTTTGTGACCACGACATTTCTGATACGTGGATCAGGCCTTCAACACCAGGGATGATCTCAAGGAATGCGCCGTAATCGGCAACAGTAACAATTTTACCCTTAACGATAGATCCGATCTGGATGGCTTCGTCAAGCGACTGCCAAGGGTGTGGCGTAAGTTGTTTCAAGCCCAGAGCGATACGTTTTTTCTCGTCGTCGAAATCCAGAACAACAACGTTGATCTTCTGGTCCAACGCCAATACTTCGCGCGGATGCTCGATACGGCCCCATGAAATATCGGTAATGTGCAATAAACCGTCAACACCGCCAAGGTCGATGAATACACCGAAGTCGGTAATGTTTTTAACAGTACCTTCCAGTACCTGTCCTTTTTCCAGTTTAGCAACAATTTCAGTTTTTTGGTTTTCCAAATCGTCTTCGATCAGCACTTTGTGCGATACCACTACGTTTTTAAACTCGTGGTTGATCTTAACAACTTTAAATTCCATTGTTTTACCAACGTACACATCGTAATCCCTGATAGGTTTGATATCGATCTGTGAACCTGGTAAGAAGGCTTCAACGCCCATTATATCAACGATCAAACCACCTTTAGTGCGGCTCTTAACAAAGCCGGTGATGATCTCATCGTTATCCAAAGCTGAATTAATGCGCTCCCATGATTTTTGAGTTTTTGCGCGTTTGCGTGAAAGCACTAACTGACCGTTAGCATCTTCCTGCGACTCAACAAAAACATCAACTGTATCGCCGATCTTCAGATCAGGCGTATCACGGAACTCAGAAACTGATACCAAACCGTCAGACTTAAAGCCTACGTTTAATACCACATCCTTGCTGTTTACGTTTACAACCGTACCGGTAATGATCTCGCCTTTAGTGATAGAGCTGAAAGTTCCATCATAAAGTTTTTCCATTTTTTCGCGGTCGGCGTCGCTGTAATTGCCGAATTTTTTGTCATCAGCATCCCAGTCAAAATCCGCATCAGGTGTGGTTTTAATTTGTGATTTGATGTCTTCAATAGAGAATGAATCTGCTTCAGATTCGATTTGCTCTTTTTCTGCCGAAGCGTTAACTGCACCCAGTTCAGCCTCTTTTGCTTTTAATTCTTTTTCTGCTTCTTGTTTTTTTGCCATTAAATAATTTTTCTCCTTTTCCCCAACGCTAAATTGGGACTGCAAAGGTACGGATATAATTTTGGTACAAAAAAATTATTTTATTGTTAAATGCTGATTTTTAAGGGATTTTAAGAGATAATCAAGTGGAGTATGATAAATATTGTGATGATGTGACGATGAGAGGCGGATTGTGCTATTGTCTTTCAATCATTTTAGATATTTAAGCAAAATTATTTTAATCGCTTCCAAAAGGGAATGCCGTTGCTTCTGGCCTGTAAAATTGCATATAACAGCGGAATACCACCCAAACCTATTGTACAAGCCAAAGGAGATATTCCTGCAAGAAGGTTCATGACATAAGCGATCAAAGCGCAGACTATTAAACCGTAAAATCCGCTTTTTTTATATAGTAAGAGCTTAACACAAAAATAAACGTTGAACCCACAGGTTACTATTCCCATCATCGCCAGATCCGGAGTGAATTTTATTACTTTAAAAGTCCTGGAAATTAAAAACATGTATACCAGGACGCAAATACAGTTTAAAATCAAGACAAGTATCAGATAAGCAGATATGCAACCAGGCCTTTCGGGTAAAGGCGTGTAAGGCCTATCACCGTTAATAAATGAATAGTTGTTTTCAGCAGTAGGTTCGGGTTTATCAATATCTGCCATTGAATTAACAATTATAGCTTATCAAATATTGATATAAAAATTGATAGTATAATCCCGAACGTAAAATTATACCAGCTACAGGCGCAACAATCAGAGGTATAATTTCCCCTCTATCTCATCAAAAACCTGCATAAAAGAGAGGAGGAGGGTTTCGCGGTATTTTTCAAGCACTTCGTTCATGGCCTGCTCATGCGCTTCGGTAAACGGGTCTTTCCAAACACGCATGCATACTCTTTTTAGCGCGTAGGCTATCTTCAGGGTTTCAATATAGGTATGCAGGTATTTTTCGTTTTTAAAATGAGTAAAGAAACGAAAAAATGCAGCCGGGTTTTTCATACCTGCAGCTACCAGGAATTCTTCTATTACATCATCCTCGCAACCGTGCAGGTGTTCATAAAAGCTATGCACGGTTATTTTATCGGTGGTGATGAGCAGGTTGTCCAGTATCAGCTCAAGCGCAATGTGGCCCAAAAAGAAGGGTTTTACCGGCGAGCCAACTACTGCAGGCAGCAAAAGTTTTTTTTAGCTCGTGCGAATGTTCAATAAAGAAATCAGATGAATGAAAATAACGGTCGACCTCGAGATGTTTATTCCAGCCTGTTACGATGCTGTTGACCGCATCATTTGGATGGTGCATTTTTTCGGGATGGAGCACTATAGTTTTATCGGCATTTTTGAGCAGGTCGGGCAGTACGATACCTAAAATATGGTAGCAGTTTGTATCGTCGCGGTCGAAATAGTAATGCGATAAAAAATTCATACTTTGACAAGATAATTAACATTGTGCCTAATTGCAGAACAATGGTGAAGATTTTATATGCAAATTACATTGAGGTGAAGTTTAGGTTACATAGCCGCTGATAACTCATTAAATTTATATTTTCGACCTATCAATTATCTGTCGTGCAAATAAAAAACGATAAGCCCCGCATAGTTACATTAGATTCATTGAGAGGTATAGCCGCGTTATGTGTTGTGCTTGGGCATTTAACCGGCGGCACTCCATTAGCCGATGCAATTTACCCTACGCCTTTGCACTTGCTCCGTACAGGTCATGAAGCGGTTATTTTCTTTTTTATGCTGAGCGGGTATGTGCTGGTGTATCAATATGGGTCGGATGAGAATTTTAAATACGGCAAGTTCCTTGTCTCCCGTTTTTTTCGTCTGTATATACCTTATATAGCCGCTGTTTTTTTTGGGTTACTGCTGTTTAACTTATGCGATCACAGCGCTGCGCCAACAAGTTTGTTTATCAGCCAGTTATGGCACACGCCTGTTAACT
>JABDAU010000148.1 GCA_013289045.1 Bacteroidota bacterium
CGGCTGATAATTCTTCTCCCCTTCCATTGTGATAATTCAAGGCTCCCAATTTGACCATGTTTTGCTCTTGAGAATATTTTAATATTCCATTAACAATTTGATTTACAGGTGTTTATATTATTTTTTAATCTATTGGCATTAAAGTGGCATAGTCAGATTCAATATGAAATCAATTTAATTTTTATTAACTCTTAAATTTCAAAGTATGAAAAAACTATTTACACTCATTTTATTAATGGGATATATTTTCCAGGCATCGGCCCAGAATACTCCTTTTGATAATATGGTGAAGGCAAACGCTGGAAGACTGAAAACAGATTCCATCCGAAAAGCAGATTCGATAAAAAAGGCCATGGACACGGCCACACCTTTGGCCTATGCCGACTTTTCGTGGCTTAACGGAAATAACCGCCAAACTTCAAAATTACTTGATAACGCCTACTTCACCGGTGATTTTACTTTCGATTTGAACTATACCCAGTCGACCAATCACCCGAACGATGATTTGACAACGGGATCAACGGCCTTAGCACGCAATGGCGAGGTTGACGTATCAATGATTAATGTTGGCGGCGATTTCCATTATGACAATGTACGCGGCCGTGTCATGTTGCAATATGGTACGCGCCCTACCATAATACCACGAAATGATTATAGCGCATATAGGGGTTTATATGACCTGCCAGATGCCTACCGCTACTTAGAAGAAGGTTATGCCGGTTATCATTTTAATGTATGGCATGGTATCAACGTTGATATGGGTATTTTCATGTCATACATTGGTCTGATGTCTTACAATAACTTCGAAAACTGGTCATATCAGCCATCTTATACTTCCGACAACACGCCATGGTTCTTTAATGGTATCCGCGTTCAGATGTTTCCAAGTGTAAAAACCAAGCTCGAAGTTTGGATCATTAACGGCTGGCAATCCTATGGCATGTATAATAAAATGCCTGGCTTAGGTTTTGCATATGTAACGCAACCAAACCAACGTACCAAGATCATCTCTAATAACTATTTCGGAACAGATGTTGCCGGCGCACCGGATGTGAAAAGATACCATACGGACAACTCGGTAGAATATTTATATTTCGATGCGGTAAATCAAAAAGGGCCTGGCATTAAACGTACGGCGTTCACCCTGACTGCCGACTTTGGCTTCCAGGATGGTAACGCTCCAGGCGGCGTCGTTTATTCTCCTTTTGGCAAAAACGCGTCTAACTTTATGAGCGCTATGGCCTACAACCGTGTTTGGTTTGGCGACCAGGCGAAATGGGGCTGGACAATTGGTGGCGGGGTTATGTCTAACCCAAGCCGTTATTTAGCAATAGTACCTACAGGGCTTGCTACCGATTCATTTATAGCCGCTTCCACACCGGGTTCAAAAATGGCTGGTTGGGATTGCTCTACCACTATCGACTATAGCCCTAATCAGTTCATGACACTTCGTTTCGAACTGGTGCACCGCTTTATGGACGTCCCTTATTTCGATGGGCCAAACGGCGTTACTACAGGGCCAGGCGGCAACGGTTATCAAACCAACCCTCAAACTAGTTTCAATCCAAACTCATACATCCCTAACCCGCCAAACATTGTAAATGCACAGGGACAAACTGTACCTAACCCGAATTTTATACCATTCGATTTAGTGAAAAATGATAACAGGTTTATTATTGCTTTGATAGCCAGGTTCTAAGATAGTACACTTCCGCTTTAGATCTGATTGTACGGTTTAAAAGGGAGGCTTACATAAACACGGGTATCATTATCAGCTAATGGTACCCGTGTTAAAAAAACAATGAATAGCTGAAAAACAATTAAAATTATTAAAATGAAAACAGTTAAATCAATAATCGCCATTTGTATAGTGGCATTTTTGTCCCAAAAAACAATTGCCGAAGCTCAGACAACCGGATTGTACCTGACTTCTGATGATTTTGTTAACCATAAATTAAGCTTTGAAACGGGTGGAAGTAATGGAAGCAAAATTAAACTGAACGGTTTTTTAGAAAGCAGCAAAGTGGTTGTTACCTATAATGGTAAAGAACAGGTTTTTTCAAAAAGCGCAATATTTGGCTATCGTTCTAACGGCCAGGATTACAGGTTTTTTAATAGCACTGCCTACAAAATATTAGATACAAAGGACTTTATAAAACAACCTCAATATGAGAAATAAAGGTTATTGAAATTGGGTAAATACCAGTACTATTAAAAAAAACCGGAGCATTATTATGCCTTATTTTCTTTTAAATGCGATTTTTCTCAAAATGGCATTAAAATTAATGCCGAACGGATGAATTTTGATGCTAAATAATCGCGTTTTGAGGAGGAAAACTAGTTTAATAGGCTTTAAATTAAGCCCAGATAGGATTTATTATTAGCAAAGTTGGGTTACAATTTGTAATCGTCAATTTTACGGTATAAAGTAGACAAGCCAATTCCGAGTAAACGTGATGCCTCGGTTTTATTGCCTTTTGATTGAGACATCGCTTTACGAATATATTGGCTCTCGATAGTGGCCAGGTTTAAGGTTGAACCCGGACTTTCAACACTATCCGAAAAAAAATCAAACTGAAGCAGATCGGGGGTAAGCGTATCGCCATTTGCAATTATAACGGCCCGCTCAATCACATTTTTAAGCTCGCGTATATTACCCTTCCAACTATGCTGATTCAACGCTTTTAAAAACGCATCATCCATTTTTTTAATTTTGCGGTTAAGCTTATTTGAAAATTCTTTTAAAAAATGATTCCCTAAAATTTCTATATCTTCTGTGCGTTCTGCAAGCGGAGGAAGATGAATGGTAAACACGGCCAAACGATAAAAGAGATCCAGCCTGAACCTGTTAGCTTCAGCTTCATGTTTTAAATCCTTATTGGTGGCCGCTATTATACGGACATTGACTTTTGTACTTTTTGAGTCTCCTACCCGGTTAAAGCTACCATCTTCTAATACCCGGAGCAACCTCGCCTGCAGGTCCAGGTTCATTTCACCTATTTCGTCTAAAAAAAGAGTGCCCCCGTCCGCTTCTTCAAACAAACCTTTTTTATCTTTTGTGGCGCCGGTAAACGCCCCTGCCAAATGGCCAAACAATTCGCTTTTCAGCAGCTCGTCCGAAAAAGAACTGCAATTAACCGCTATCATAGGTCTGTTCCGGCGGTCGCTTTCTTCATGTATCGCCTGCGCAAATACTTCTTTGCCGGTACCGGTTTCGCCTAACAGCAGTACGGTGGTATTGACTGGGGCAACTTTCCCTGCAAATGCAATGGCTTCCGTAATGGCGGTTGATTTACCAAGTATCGTATCAAAAGTATAGTGATGATTATGCTTTTTTTCGAGCTGGCTAGCCCGAAACTGTAAATTGGCTTTTTCAACCGCTTTATTTACTATCGGAATAATACGGTCGTTATCATCGCCCTTCATAATATAATCGAAGGCGCCATTTTTTATGGCTTTTACGCTGTCTTTAATGGAGCCAAATGCCGTGAGGTTAATCACTTCGATATGTGGATACATGTCCTTAATATGTTTTACCAGTTCTACACCATTGGCATCCGGCAATTTAACATCGCTGATCACTACCCTTACATCTTCATTTTCCAGAAATTTTAAACCAGACCTGGCAGATTGGGCCTGCAAAACATTATATCCTTCAGCTTCTATAATTCGTGACAATAGCCCACCGAATTTATTTTCATCCTCAACAACTAATATAGTAGACAGCATTTTATTTGGGGTATTTATTTATTCATTGTTTAAATT
>JABDAU010000149.1 GCA_013289045.1 Bacteroidota bacterium
AAAGACCGTTTACCGGCGAGTTACTTAACAACAAAGCCAAAGGGGTGTACGTTTGCAAACGCTGCGATACGCCGCTGTACAATTCGGCAGATAAATTTGAATCCTTTTGCGGCTGGCCAAGTTTCGACGATGAGATACCCGGCGCAGTAAAGTGGGTAACGGACGCGGACGGACACCGTACCGAAATACTATGCGACAACTGCGGCGCACACCTTGGCCACGTTTTCAAGGGCGAATACATGACGCCAAAGAATACCCGCCATTGCGTTAATTCGGTGTCGCTGAAGTTTGTGCCGTTGGAGGATTGATTTTAGTGAGTGGTTGATTGAGTTGATTAAGTGAGTGGTTGGGAAAATTGGTGAATGGTTGATTATGTTGATTAGGTGAATGGTTTTAAAGCACTCACAACTCACCTAATCAACCATTCACTTTTCACATAAAATCCCCATATTTGCCCCCATGAGTTTACTTGTTATCGGCAGTGTTGCCTTCGATGCCATTGAAACCCCTTTTGGCAAAACAGATAAGATAGTTGGCGGCGCCGGCACCTATGCCAGTTTAGCGGCATCGTATTTTTACGATAAAATAAAGCTGGTTGGCGTTGTGGGCGAGGATTTCCCGCAAAGCGAAATCGACGATTTCCATAAACACCATATCGATACCGAAGGTTTGCAGATCAAGATGGGTGAGAAATCGTTCTTTTGGTCGGGCAAGTACCATAACGATATGAACAGCCGCGATACGCTGGTAACCGAGCTGAACGTGCTCGGAACTTTTGATCCGATCATCCCCGACAGCTACCAGGATTGCAAATTCCTGATGTTGGGCAACTTAAGCCCGCAGGTGCAGCAGACGGTGATCAAGCGTTTGCACAACCGCCCAAGACTCATCGTGATGGACACCATGAACTTTTGGATGAACATTGCGCTTGACGACCTGCTGGAAACATTGAAAATGGTTGACGTATTAACCATTAACGATGAGGAAGCAAGGCAATTATCCGGCGAATACTCACTGGTTAAAGCTGCGCGTAAAATAGTTACGATGGGCCCCAAATACCTCATCATCAAAAAAGGTGAACACGGCGCATTGCTTTTTCATGAGGATAAGATCTTTGCGGCGCCGGCCCTTCCGCTTGCCGAGGTATACGACCCGACGGGTGCGGGCGACACCTTTGCCGGTGGCTTTATCGGTTATATGGCCCATATGGGAGAAGTAAGCTTCGAGAACATGAAAAATGCCATTATCTATGGATCGGCATTAGCTTCTTTCTGTGTAGAAAAATTTGGCACAGAAAAGATCAAGAACCTCACAAAGGACGACATTGTTGCCCGTGTACAGGAATTTGTACGGCTTTCGAAGTTTAATATCATTTCATAGATTCTAAACTGGAATTCTTACCCGTTGCCTGTGTCCCCACAGGCGACTTACAATTATTATTACGTGTAATTAGTTTGCGGGAAATATCATTTGTAAGTTCGGAAAGTTGTCTGTGAGGACACAGACAACGGTTATAGCTCCAAACGGGAGATTTAAAGAAGACTAAGTAAAAAGTACCATTACTTAATGGAATAACACAATTAAGTATGGTACTTTTGCTTTTATATTTGTGCTGTAATGAAAAAGAGCACATTCCCCGTTTATGATATCGCCACACTTTCTGATTTTAAGCAGGAAGATATCCAGATCAGCCGGTTTGCGCCTTATTTGGAAGTTCATCCAAACCTGCATTCACCTCATAAGCATAGCTTTTACCACCTGGTATTATTTACCGAAGGCGGCGGAAGCCATGCGATAGATTTCAACAGCTTTAAGGTAAAGCCCTTCCAGGTTTATTTTATGATCCCCGGCCAGGTGCATAGCTGGAGCTTTGAAGGGCATGTTGATGGGTATGTGATCAACTTTTCGGGGCAGTTTTTCCAATCGTTATTATTGAATCCGGATTATTTAGAGCAGTTTGCCTTTTTCGATGGCATCGCGGAAAACGCTGTTGTCGATCTGCCTGAAGAGATGCAGAACGAAGTACGTGCATTATTCGAGCGGATCGTATCTGAAAGTGAAAGTATCGGGCCGTTATCTGCTGACATGGTAAAAACGCTGCTATTACAGTTCTTTATCAGCGTAAGCAGGTTAGGTATACAGCAAATACGCCCGTCAGTAAGCACCTATAATTATACGCTGTTTAAAAGCTTCCAGCGCCTGGTTGAAAAAAACTTCGCCACACTAAAATTACCGCGTGATTATGCCGCGCTGCTGTACATCACCCCAAACCATTTAAACGCGCTGTGTAACGAGGTGATGAACCTGTCGGCCGGCGAGGTGATCCGCAATCGCATCGTATTGGAAGCAAAGCGTTTGCTAATGAATTTCGATTTGAGTATCAGCGAGATCGCTTACCGGCTTAACTTCCAGGATAACTCTTATTTCACCAAGTTCTTTAAAAAACTGGAAAACATTGGTCCCGAAGAATTCAGAAAACATTTTAATATAAAAGATCATGAAAACAACACTAAGCTTAAATAAAGCCGCTATGGACAGCAACGATCAGTTTATCCCATCACAATTTAAGGCTGCGCTACACGCGAAATGCCCAAAATGCCAAACCGGCAATATGTTCGCCAATAATATGTATAGCCTGAGCGGACAAAAAATGAACGAAAATTGCCCGCATTGCGGCTTCCATTTTGAAACAGAGCCCGGTTATTTTTATGTGGCCATGTTTGTAAGCTATGCATTGAACGTAGCACTGTTGGTTACGCTTGCCGTAGGCACTTATATTTTAACCGGCAGCAAAAACCCATGGCTGTATTGCGCTATACTGTTATCAATGGCCTTTGTGCTTTCCCCGGTAAATTTCAGGTATTCAAGGGTGATATTATTGTACTGGCTGACACCCGGTGTGCATTTTGATCCGGATAAGGCTGGGGAGGTTAATGATGATAAGTAAGGGTGTCATGGTGAGCTTGTCGAACCATAGTGCGTAAAGGCCTTTGCCCGCGTCCTTCGACAAGCTCAGGATGACAGCCCGCTTGAAAGCATCGCCACCGCTTTAAACCGCTCAAACACCTCATCTGTATGCGGTGCATCAGGCAGTTCATCGGTCAAATCCTGCCCGGCCCAATGCTCGTAATGCTGGCCCCGTCGCCAAAGGCGGCTTTCGGTAACATCATAGATCACACCTTTATAGGCCACCCAGATCTCCGGCTTGTCCTGCCCGTTGCGCAACGCCAATTGTGATTTGGTGTATGTAGGCAGATCAGTCATTAAATGAAATTTAGTTTTTGCTGCAAGACAGCTTTCAGGTAAAGCGATAATTTGTGCGTATCCGAAACGCGTACACGTTGCTGCAGTAATTCCGGAGCAGGTGTTTTACTGATCTTGCGGTAAAGTTGCAGGTAATAACTGTAGGCTACATAAACGCCCAACCGCGCGCCTTTGGGTAAGAGCTTTATGCCGCGCAGCCCGTCCTCAAAATCCTTTT
>JABDAU010000150.1 GCA_013289045.1 Bacteroidota bacterium
CGTTAATTGCACAAAGAAGCATCAGTGATGCTTTTACCAGTTGTTTTACCTTAAATCTTTATTATCATGGCCGAATTAGCTTTACCCGCCGGAAAATCAGGCGCACGGCAATCAGGAAAATTGCCCGTTCGCGTGGACCTTACTGCAATGGTTGACCTTGCATTCCTCCTCATTACATTCTTTATCCTTACCACAACATTGATGAAAAACAAATCGCTGGATTTGACGCAGCCTGTTCCCGATGCGAATCCCACAGGTTGGGCGGCATCACGAACCATGAGTATTTGCATTGGTAAAACCGGCGAAGCGGTAGTTTATTTAGGCACTGCCGGGAGCCCTATCATCGCTCCAACGGCAGTTGCCTTTGGCAGAGACATGAACAAAATGCTGCTCGAGACAGGCAAAAAGGTAATGTCATCAACAGGCAAAAGCCTTATCGTCATCATCAAACCATCCGATCATGCCATTTACGGCAACCTGGTAAGCACTTTGGACGAGTTGAATATAACGCATACCTCATCATACGCCATTGGGCCTATATCTAAACAGGATATTGATCTGTTGAAGGAGAAGAAGGTTTACTAAGGTTTGCGGTTTATAGTTGGCAGTTTGCAATTATCCAGTCGCAAACTGCTAACTAATTAATCTAAGTCATCACGCAAACTGCCCACCGGAAACTGCAAACTCTTGCAGCCAACAATTTCTTTTCTCCCTCATACTAAAAAAACTGCAATTAAGTTTTACCTTTGTACCCTGAAAAAAAACGGGCGTAACGGTTTTTTGCGTTGCATTTCAGGCGCTTTTACTAATTAATTGCATTATTAGGCGGCCGGGATGGCCCGATACAGGAAATTACTATAAAAGCAGGTTTAAATAGCCGCTTTTATTATCAGTATAAAATGGGAGTTAAGGATCAGATTGATTTGCAGAGGTTGCCGGAGCACATTGCCGTTATTATGGATGGTAACGGTCGCTGGGCAAAGGAACGCGGCAAATTAAGGATATTCGGGCATCACAACGGGGTTATCTCCGTTCGCGATGTAATTGAAGGCGCCTGCGATATCGGCCTTAAATACATTACACTTTATACTTTCTCTACCGAAAACTGGAACCGCCCTAAGCTGGAAGTTATCGCCATAATGGAGCTGATGGTAACCACCATCAATAAAGAGATCAAAAACTTTATGGAGAAGAACGTACGCTTGCGGGCCATAGGCGACTTGTCCATGCTTCCGGATAAAGCATACAGGGAATTGCAGAAAGCCATAGAAACCACGTCGGGCAATACCGGCCTGGTGATGACGCTTGCCCTGAGCTATAGCTCGAAACGGGAAATACTACGCGCAGTAAAGCTGGTTGCCGAACAGGTAAAGAACGGCGACCTGAGCATTGACGATATTAATGAAGAAACGTTTGAGAAAAATTTATACACAAGCGGCATGCCCGATCCGGAATTGCTGATACGCACCGGCGGCGAGCACCGCATAAGCAATTATTTGCTGTGGCAGATCGCTTATGCTGAGCTGTATTTTACCACTAAGCTGTGGCCTGATTTCCGTAAGGAAGATTTGTTTGAAGCCATACTGGATTACCAGAAACGCGAGCGCCGTTTTGGGCTTACAAGCGAGCAGGTGAATTAAATTTTTTACTTTAACACTTTTTAACAACTGTATAAATTATTTTTAGCCCACTAAAATATTCGAATGAATAAATATCTTTTAGCTATAATTTTTTGTGTTTTGAGCTATGCCGCTATGGCGCAAGGCCCCGGCGGTCAAAGGCAACAGTTGTTCAGAGGGGCTATTTCAGCAGATAGTTTGAGCTACTTAAATCCTAAGGATTACATTATCGGCGGCATTACTGTTACCGGTACCAAGAACCTGGATAAGGACGTGCTCATTACCATATCCAAACTCGCAAAAGGCGACCGTATCAACCTTCCGGGCGATGCCAATGCCAACGTAATCAAGAATCTTTACGGACAGGGCTTGTTTGACGACGTACAGTTAATTTAATGTTGAACGATGTACCATTCTCAAACAGGTAACCAGGATAGTTATCGAGGTTATAGTGGTCAAGGTTAAGTGAGTAGTTCAGCTGGAAGTAGTTATCCGGCCAGTTCAATTTTTTACCTAATGTAACACCCACACCATTTATACGCACGTTGTTATACAGCGGGCTCGATGTTGGATAATACTGGCCTGTTGAGCTTGATTGCGTATATGCCGACACTGCAAAGTAGATCGGTTTTTTACCACCCAGCCATGGCTCGGAGAAAGTAAGCGAGTAGTTAGTATAGGTCCTGCCGCTTGATTGCCCCCTGATGCTCAGTTTTTCACCATCACCCTTTGGCAATGGTTTGTACTCTTTAAAGTTTAAGATATTGCGGATAGAGAAGTTATTGAACGTTAAGCCCAATGTACCTACCAGCTGGCCGCCACCGAAACCGCCCGAAAGCTCGATCTGGTCGGATGGTTTTTCAACTACGTTGAAGATAATGTCAACCGTGCCATCCTGCGGGTTGATGTTGGTTGGTTTTGGTTCGGTCTTTTGTTCGTCAAAACTACCCAGCTGGGAAATTTCACGTGTACTGCGGATCAGCAGGTCTTTGTTGAATTTCTGACCAGGTAATGTCCTTATCTCCCTTATAACAACTTTATCATTTGTAACATCGTTACCTTTTAACGATACACGGTTGATGGTGTACTGCGGGCCTTCATAAACACGCATATCCATATCTACCGTATCATTATATATACGGGTTTGTACCGCATCTGTGTTATAGGTAAGGTAGCCGTCGTTCAGGTATAATGATGAAACGTCATCGCTGTTAGGCGTAGGGCCGCTCAAGCGCTTGTTCAGTTCATCCTCGCTGAAAACATCACCCTTTTTAATTTTTAACACCCTGTTTAATATATCCGACGGGTATTTCGCGTTACCAGACCACGTAATTTTACCGAAGTAATATTTAGGCCCTTCGTGCAATTTAATGTGTACGTCAACCGTTTCGCCATCATGCTTGGTAACAGTGTCGCTTAATATTTCCGCATCGCGATAGCCTTTTTTCTGCATCTCATCTATCAGGTTCTGCTTATCGTCGTCGTATTTATCCTGCTTGAATTTTTTCGAGCCGAACAGATTGTACCAACGGCGCTTGCGGGTTTTCTTCAGGTATTTGGCGAGCTTTTTTTGCGAAAAAACTTTAGGATCATTACCCTCAAACGTTACGCTATTGATCATCACCTTGGTGTGCTTATTGATAGCCACGTCCAGTATAATGCTGTTAGCGTCTCCCGGGTCTTTGCGTTGTTTAATATCAACACTGGTATTCAGGAAGCCTTTTTCGGCAAAATGCTTTTTGATGATGGCAGTTGTGGTGCTCAACAAGTTCTGGTTTACG
>JABDAU010000151.1:0-528 GCA_013289045.1 Bacteroidota bacterium
CGTTGTTGCACCTATTACAACTATTTACCTGGACGCCGTTGAAGGCGGCCGTGTTGAGAAGCTTTATGTTGAAGACGGCGCCACCATGAAGGCTGGTCAGCCGATCATGAAACTGTCTGACCTTGACCTTGAGCTGGAATTGGCAAAACAGCAGGCAGACGTTTTTAACACCATGACGCAAATGCAGATCAATCGCGGACAAGCTACTACTGCTACGGTAAATAAACAACAGGCGGTTGCCGACGCAGACAATGCCTACAACGAAGCGCTGCGCGTTTATAGCCTCGATAAGAAACTATATGGCGAAAAAGCTATCGGCCTTCAGGAATGGACCACAGCCCAGAACACCTATCAATATGCAGTACGCAAAAAGAAGCTGAATGAGCAGATCATGAAGCAAGATTCGATGCTTACCAAACAACAAAATATTCAATCGCAGGAAGAGTTTGATAACATGAAAAAAATAAAGGATTGGAAACCAAATGTATGCGTGATCATGATCACCGCTTATGGCGATATCGACCTGGC
>JABDAU010000151.1:538-3396 GCA_013289045.1 Bacteroidota bacterium
CGACCTGACTGTAGTATCACCGGTAAACGGCCAGTTGTCATCCATGGATGCCGAGGTGGGCGAGAATGTTACCAAAGGCCAGCGTTTGGGCGAGATTGACGTGCTGACCGGCTTCAAAGTAAAAGTAACCATTGATGAGCATTATATAGCACGTGTATACAAAGGCTTGACCGGTACTTTCGATTTCGCCGATAAAACATATAAGCTGGTCATCAAAAAAGTTTATGAACAGGTAAAGGCCGGTACAGGCCAGTTCCAGGTAGACATGCAGTTTGTGGGTGATGTGCCAAAGGATATCAGGGTTGGTCAAACCCTGCAGATCAGGCTGGCATTGAGCGATCCTACACAGGCAATATTGCTGCCAAAAGGCGGTTTTTTCCAAACTACCGGCGGAAACTGGATCTTCAAACTGGACCCGAGTGGCAAGGTGGCTTATCGCCAGGATATACAGCTGAACAGGGCAAGCCCTGATTTCTATGAGGTGATCGGCGGTTTGAAACCGGGCGACAAGGTGATCACATCAAGCTATGACACTTATGGCGATAACCAGGAACTGGTACTTAAATAATACCCCACCCGGCCTCCCTTTCATAGGGGAGGAGAAAGTGGAAAAATATATGATGAACGATAATTAATTTAAATAGACTTAATCACAAAAAACAACAAAAGCTCTTAAAAGAGTTGGGGAGGCTAAATGATAAAAATAAGTAATCTCGAAAAATTTTACCGCACCGAAGAGGTAGAGACCATCGCTTTAAACAAACTGTCGATGGAAGTTAATACCGGCGAATTTGTTGCCATCATGGGCCCTTCAGGCTGCGGCAAATCAACATTGCTGAACATACTGGGTATGCTCGACGACCCGGATGAAGGCAGCTACGTATTCAACGGTATTGAAGTGGCGCACTTCACCGAACGTAAACGTGCCGATCTGCGCAAGCACAACATCGGTTTCGTATTCCAGAGCTTCAACCTGATCGATGAGCTGACCGTGTTCGAAAACGTAGAATTACCATTGATCTATACAGGCGTGCCATCAGCAGAACGTGTGAAAAGGGTGGAAGAAGTGCTCGACAAAATGCAGATCATGCATCGCCGTAATCACTATCCGCAGCAGTTATCAGGTGGTCAGCAACAGCGTGTGGCTATTGCCCGCGCGGTTGTAAACAAACCAAAACTGATATTGGCGGATGAGCCCACCGGTAACCTGGATAGCAGCAACGGTAACGAAGTAATGGAACTGCTTACCGATTTGAACGAACAGGGTACAACCATCATTATGGTAACGCACTCTGAGCATGACGCGCGTTACAGCCACCGCATTGTCCGATTATTAGACGGCCAGACCGTGATGGAAAACATCATGATCTGAGATAACAATACTTAGGTTTAGGTTAGTAGTTAATTAAATGTCTCCCACGCCCCTCCATCCCCGGAGGGGCTTATAGGAGAAGTTGTGGGATTTTTGTGCGTATGAAAATGTAAGTATTCTATAATCAATTTATTCAGTAAGGAGGTCGACATGATCAGGAATTATCTGAAAATAGCCTGGCGCAACATTGTAAAGCAAAAGCTATTCAGTCTCATCAATATCACCGGGCTGGCTACAGGGCTGGCAGTTTGTATGATGATAATGCTTTACGTGGCCCATGAAATGAGCTATGACCGCTTCCATAAAAATGCCTCCCGGATATTTATCCCGAATGTCTCGCTCAAGGAAAATGGCAATACTCTGAATATGGAATATTCCAGTTACGCTACCGGCCCTTATACCAAAGCCAATGAGCCCCTGATCGAAGATTACTCCCGTACATTTGGCTTTTTCGGTACTACAATTGTAAATACACCAACAGCACCTGAGGAAAAATTTTCAGAAAAGAACCTGCTGTTTGCCGATCCTAACTTTTTTACTTTTTTCTCATTCAAACTAGTCTCCGGTCAGCCCCAACACTTACTGGACAGGCCATTTACGGTGGTATTGTCCAAAGACATGGCCCACAAATACTTTGGAGATGAAAACCCTTTAGGGAAATCCCTTATCATTAAAACGGATAGTACCTACACATATCAGGTTACAGGAGTTGCCGACAACAACCCTTCAAACTCGTCTATCGCCTTCAATTTCATCGTGTCAAGCTCAAGTTTAACCAGGATGCAAAACAGCCAGCGCTATTTAGGTAACGAGCCATTCACCATTGGCTGCTTTGTAACTTATTTGTCGGTTAAAAATATAGCGGATACAGGAAAGATAAGCAGAAACCTGGAAGCAATGCTGAGAAAGCAACAAAAAGGTACTGCCTTTGCAGACATGCACCTTACTTTTTCTCCATTGGTAGCCATACACCTGCAAAATAATTATGGCGATACATCCAACCTGAAATACCTGAAGATATTTCCGCTTATTGCCATTTTAATACTTGTATTGGCATTGGTGAACTATATGAGCCTGTCAACTGCCCGTTCTACTTTACGCGCAAAAGAAGTAGGTGTACGAAAGATAACGGGAGCAAGCCGCAAATCGCTGGCAGCACAATTTTATACTGAATCTGCGCTTTACGCCGTCATATCATTTGTTTTAGGCTATATTTTATGCTATGCGCTTAAGCCATGGTTCCTGAATATACTTCAGCTTAATATGGATAGCTCATTTTTATATAGCCCTTTGGTATTAATGCTGCTATTTGGCCTGCTGGTTATTACAATCTTAATAGCAGGAAGTTATCCTTCAGTAATACTTTCAGCTTTCAAACCGGTTGTGACGCTTAAAGGTAAATACAGTAAAAAAGCCGGAGGGGTGACAGTGCGGAAGATATTTACCACACTGCAATTCACCATTTCAGTATGCCTTATTATTTGCG
>JABDAU010000152.1 GCA_013289045.1 Bacteroidota bacterium
CCTTTCTTAGCGTTGCAACTACTCACCCAATCAACTTAATCAACCACTCACTCCCTTATTCATTCTCAAAATAGCACCGCTGCGTAACGAAGGTAAATGCAAGGGTAAACTGCATAAAGAAGTAAGTATCATGCGTACGGCCATCACCGCGCATCGCGCCGGGGGCTGCGGTATAAATACCGGTCTTCTCGCCGGAGCGGTCAGATAGCGCGCGGGAAATATTGTTAGGCAACAATGCCGGGTTAGGGTAAACACCGCTGATATCGTCCAGGTAATCGGTATGGGGCTGGCGGTAGCCGGCATCGGCCATGATCGTCCATTTACCGGAGAAATTGTATTTAAAGCCTGCGCCAAACGGGATGGTGAGCGCCATTTTTGAATAGGGTTTGGATTCACCTTCGGTGCGCAGCGGGGCAAGGTCATACGTTTGCCCGTTATAAGTTGCTTGCGGGTTAAAGCCGACTACTCCAACGCCTAAATAGATATAAGGTGTGTAGCGGTTATGGGTAACATCGGGGATATAATTCATGAAATTGAACTCGCCGATCACTGCCAGTTCCTTTACAAAGCTGGTGAAGCTGAGGTTACGGTCGCGGAACTGCTGGTTGCTAGAAGTGCTGTCGGCAGCACCGATCCTCGCATAAGTGTAGTTGATTTTAGCGGATAGATAGCCGTTAAAATTGCGCTTTACATAACCCGCAAACGATGGCCCGCTGAACTTCACCGGGTCGGTTGGGTTAAGGTCGCCCATATAACCTGCGCCGCCAACGGAACCGCCAAGCTCCCACGTTTGCGCATGTACACTAAATGAAACGAAGATTAAAAGTATAATTGCTGCAAATTTCGGCATTAAGCAAATTTAATAATTGCGGGCATCCAGTCCCCACATCAATTTGTTTCTTAACGTCGTTAAATAGCTTTCATTATTCAAACGGATGAGATTAAGGTTGAAACCGGCCTTACGCACATAAAAACGCATATCCTTATTAGCCACTTCGGTACGCGAATCGCAGGAAATGAGGTAATTATTACCGCGGCACTCCACCTCGAAAGATAAAATGCTGGTATCAGGCAAAATAATTGGTCGCACATTCAGGTTATGCGGAGCAACCGGTGTAATGGCAAAGCTGTTTGAGGTAGGGAAAATGATTGGCCCGCCGCAGCTCAGCGAGTAAGCTGTTGAGCCTGTGGCTGTGGATATGATTAACCCGTCACCCCAATAGGCATTCAAAAACTCATTGTTCAGGAATACGTGCGTGGTGATCATCGCCGCATCATCGCGTTTGTGGATGGTAATGTCGTTCAGCGCGAAATTATCTTTACCAAAAACATTGGTATCCGAATCGATACACATCAGCTCGCGGCTATCCAGCGAGTACTGGCCATTCGCCACAGCAAATATGGCTGCAGCGATATCGTTTTTATTAATAGTAGCCAAAAAACCTAAACGACCAAAATTGATACCGATAACAGGGATGCCGGTATCACGGATCACGTTCACCATGTCAAGCATGGTGCCATCGCCTCCGAGGGTAATAAAAACGTCTATGTGGTCTTTTACATTATCTACCTCCTTCAGCACATGGTAGGTGGGCGTCCTTATCTTATCGGTAATAAACTCGTTAAGCTGGTGGTGAACATAAACTTCTACGCCATGGTGCGCCAGGTTATCAAACACCTCCTGTACATAAGGCAATGCATCCTGGTTAAACTGACGGCCGTATATTGCTATGTTCATTTGTTAGTCGATAGTCCATAGACCATGGTCCATAGCGCTGATTGTTTGTTGGTTAACGGAAATATTGGTCGATGGTTCTGATTATTTTTCAAATTCATGCTATGGTCTATGGTCCATCGACTATGGTCTGATCACAAATTAAGGTAATTCATCAGCGAATCGTACCTGTCTTTGGAGACGTCGTTATCGCCTAAATTGTGGAAAGTGGCCTTCACATCGTAATCATAACGCAGGAAGGTAGCCACGATGGCTGAAATATCCTGCTTATTCACCTTCAGGGTTACTTCCATACGGGTTGAATCAGGATGGGCGTAAACATATGAGCTAAGGATCTGCGCATTGTCCGACTCCACGATCTGCGCCATGTGCGCAAGCGAATTATTTTTATTGCTGATCTCGAGCATAATGATGCCGCCTGTTTGATCCGCCGCCGTTACGCGGGCAAAATAGTCAGTCATCGCATTGATGGTGATGATGCCCTGGTAATTCTTTTTATGATCAAGCACCGGCACTACGGTCAGCTTTTGCTCATGGAACAGGCGTATGGCATCATATATATGCTGATCGGTGAGCACATAAGGGTTCACCAGCGATAAGGCCAGCGCGCCGATCTCCGTTTGGTTATCGGTAACATTCACCAGGTCATCTTCGCTCAGCAAACCTAAAAACTGCTCCTCGTTCACAATTGGCAAATGGCTGATACGAAATTCCGCCATACGCTCCTGCACCCGCTGAACAGTGTCAGAGGTGTGAACGGGAAGTATAGCGTCAGATATCAGCTCAATTGCAAACATTATTTCTTCAATTTAGTTAAAAACGCCCTCAGCGCTTTGTTAAATGCTTCGGGCTGCTCCATCATCGGCGCGTGCCCGCATTTATCTATCCACACCAAGTCTGATTGCGGTATGAGCTCATTGAACTCAACTGCAACTTCCGGCGGCGTTACTTTATCATCCTTTCCCCATATTAAACCCACGGGGATGTGTATTCTATTCAGGTCCTTACGCATGTTATGGCGTATAGCCGAACGGGCCATTGCCAGTATGCGCACTACCTTGTGCCTGTCGTTCACGGTCTGGAACACATCATCAACCAGCTCTTTTGTAGCAGTTTTCGGGTCATAGAACGTAAACTCTACCTTTTCTTTTATAAAATCATAGCTCTCACGGCGCGGGAACGTACCGCCGAAAGCATTCTCGTACAAACCCGAGCTGCCGGTAAGCACCAAAGCCTGTGCAGCGCTGGGATGTGCCAGTACATATATTAACGCAACATGCCCCCCCAAAGAGTTGCCTACCACGATAAAATTTGTAAGTTTTAAGTCCTTTATAAACTTGTGAACGTATTTCGAAATGCTTTTAACACCGGTGGTAATGAGCGGCAGGTCGTAAATAGGGAGCATCGGGATGATGACCCGGTAATCCTTCCTAAACTCCTCAACCGTATCGCCCCAATTGCTCAATGCGCCCATTAAGCCATGCAGCAACAACAATACCTCTCCCTCGCCCTCATCAATATAGCTAAATTCATCTTGCTGTTTAAGCGCGAAATCCATATAAATACAAGTTAAGTTGAATAACACTCCGGCAACCAGCAGTTACCAGGGTTATCCGGTA
>JABDAU010000153.1 GCA_013289045.1 Bacteroidota bacterium
TAGTTAGCCGGTTCATAGTCGGCGCCCTGCGGGGCAATCAACGGCTGTTGAGTAACCGGATTAAGCAAAACATAAAACGGCTGCGAGTTTGCCTGGAACTTACTGGTTTGCAAATAACTCCATTTATTGCCAATGGTTTTGATCAGCCTGCCTTCCGGCGTGGTGATTTGTTCATTGGCAGCGAGGTCAGTTTTATCGTCTACGTATAGCTGCACCAGCACATATTGCCCGGTTATGCATTGGTAAACTTGTTTATCTGTCCAAACGTTGGCTTCCATTTTGCGGCAGTTAACGCAGGCATGGCCGGTAAAATCAATCATCAGCGGCTTGTTTACTTTCTTTGCAAAGGCCAAAGCCTCGTCATAATCAAAAAAGGGATTAAAACCTTTAGGCTTATCAAACAGCGTGGCATATTTATGGGGTTTGTTATCTGCTGTATCCTGCATAACGGCTGCAGTTGAGCCGATGGATGAAAGATCAAAGTCCTGGGTTGACATTGGCGGCAAAAAAGCGCTCACCGACTTGAGCGGCGCTCCCCACAAACCCGGCACAAGGTAAACAGCAAAAGACAGGACAATAATAGCCAGGAATAATCGCGGTACTGAAACATGGGTTACAGGACTGTCATTACTGAGGATTAATTTCCCAAGCAAGTATAAACCCAGTAATGCTGTTATCACGATCCACAATACCAGGAAAACCTCCCTGTCAAACCAATGCCAGTGGTAGGCCAGATCGACATTTGAAAGAAATTTAAGGGAAAAGGCCAGCTCAAGGAAACCCAAAACCACCTTTACGCTATTTAACCATCCGCCCGAACTTGGCAAGGCGCTAAGCAGGCTGGGGAACATGGCAAATAAAGTAAACGGCAAAGCTAGCGCCAGTGAAAACCCAAACATACCAATAGCAGGCCCTAATAAGGCGCCCGTTGTGGCAGTTTGAACCAGTAGCGTACCAATAATTGGGCCGGTACAGCTAAAAGAAACCAACGATAATGTTGCCGCCATAAAAAAGATACCAGCGAACCCCTGGCGATCTGATTCCTGATCCATTTTATTAACCCATGAGTTGGGCAGCGTAATTTCGAATCCGCCTAAAAAAGATGCTGCAAACAACACCAGCAACAAAAAGAACAAGAAATTAAACACGCCATTGGTTGAAAGGCTATTTAAAGCATCGGCCCCAAAAAATATGGTGACCAGCAAACCCAAAACAACGTAAATAAAAATAATGCTTATACCATATATAACAGCTTTCCAGGCACCGGCACGGCGATCGGCATAACCCTTGGTAAAGTAGCTCACGGTCATGGGCAGCATAGGAAAAATGCAGGGCATTAACAATGCTGCCAACCCTCCCAACATACCTGCAATAAATATAGCCCAAAGCGTTTGTTTGTTGTGCTGAACTGCTTTTGCGACCGGCTTAATTACTTTTGCTAGCTTTTTGGGCGCAACCTGCTGAGCAGGTATGGCGGATGTAAACGTTACACCAGATGTGGAAATAGTGTCCTGTGCAACTGTTACCATCGGCACGGTGCTCGCCAGCACAGCAATTATCAATCTAAAAACTACAAGTATCTTTTTCATTTTTTACCGTTCACAAAAGCGCTGTATTTTTGAATAAACCGCGGTCGATATTAAATAATGGGCAAAGGCATAGCCCGGGTTCCCCCTATTTTGTGTTTTACAGACAGAATAATGTTATTTATTTTACCGGGACACTAAACTCCTGGTCGTCGGGCGGCAGGCACTGATGATCGTTGCAGGTCATATACTCCAAAGTTCCGGTAACGGTAGCCTGGCCTTTTTTCAGTTTTATCTTTTGCTGAAAAATAACGCTCTTCTCAAAGAAGCCTACTTCCATGTTAAACACTTTTTCCATGCGTTTAATTGGTGTTGGTTCAATGGTGGTACCGTCAACTACATAATCGGGCGAAGTTTTAAAAGTGAAGCTTGTTTTTATCGGGCCGCCATCTTTTACGTATTGCGAATAAACATGCCAGCCGTCATCAATCGTTGCCTTAAAAAACACAACGGCTTCTGTAGCGCTTATTTTTTTAGCGCCGTAACTCCAATGTACTGGTGTGAGTATCTGGGCCTTTGTTGTCAGGGTAAACAGGAACAGCATTACCGCTGCAAAGTAATATCTTTTCATTTCGATGGTTTTTATAGTTCTGTAAATTTGATTTTGTTCTTGTGTATAGTTGACTCAGGTAAGCGGCTCACAGACTGATATGCAGTAAATATGGTTTCGGTAGATAGGTAACCATCCTTAACAGGCTCATCCTTTACTAAATCTGTACTTAGGTATTTTTTATTACTGTCGCATAACAAAGTAACAACTACGGCATCTTCACCCATCTGTTCCTTCAGTTTAATAGCCCCTATCACGTTTGCGCCTGATGATATACCAACGGCCAAACCTAATTCCTTCGATAGTTTTTGCGCCATAATGATCGCGTCGCCGTCGTTAGCCTGCACTACCTCATTCAATTCTTCCAGTTTAACAATAGCAGGGATAGATTCATCAGAGATACCTTGTATGCGATGACTGCCAACCTTATAACCGGTTGTTAGGGTTGGGCTCTCTGCAGGCTCCAGTGGGTGAATATGGATATCCGGATTTTTTGATCTTAAAAACCTGCCCGTACCCATCACCGTTCCGCCGGTACCTACGCCGGCAACAAAAGCGTCTGGCTTTAGGCCGATACTTTCCAGTTGATGCCAAATTTCCGGGCCGGTTGTTATTTCGTGTGCTTCTGCGTTATAATCGTTCTCAAATTGCTTGGGTAGGAAAAAACGGTCAGATGCACCGGCCAATGCTTCTGAAAGCCTGATACTGCCTAAAAATCCGCCCTCTATCTTACTAACCAAATGAATTTTTGCCCCAAGGCTTTTAATAATGTCTTTGCGTTCCTGGCTCAACCAATCGGGCATGATAATGATCACATCGTGGCCCAATGCTTTGCCAATAGCTGCAAACGATATCCCGGTATTACCGGATGTAGCTTCAACAATAGTATCACCTGGTTTAATAGCGCCATTTTTGTAGCCCTGGTAAATGATGTATAAGGCCATCCTGTCTTTCACACTACCGGTTAAATTATAGTTCTCGCATTTCACGTATATGCTTCCTGCTTTACCCCGGTAAGTATATTGCAGTTTCAGCATAGGTGTATTACCTACCAAATTCCAAAGGTGTGAGAACTTATCATCTAACGCCTGTGC
>JABDAU010000154.1 GCA_013289045.1 Bacteroidota bacterium
CCACCTGACGCACGGCCCTCGCCACCACCCATAGGGTGATCTACCGGGTTCATTGCTACACCACGAACGCGTGGCCTGCGGCCTAACCAACGTTTGCGGCCTGCTTTACCTAACACTGCGTTAGCCCTCTCGCCGTTTGAAACGGTACCGATAGTTGCCAGGCAAGTTAACAGGATCATGCGGGTTTCGCCTGAAGGCAATTTGATGATAGCATATTTGCCATCACGTGCCGAAAGCTGGGCATAGGTACCTGCACTGCGTGCAATTGAACCGCCCTGGCCCGGATTAAGCTCGATATTGTGTATGATAGAACCTAGTGGAATGCTCTTCAGCGGCAAAGTGTTACCAACTTCCGGTGGTGCAGTTTCGCCTGAAAGAACGGTCTGGCCTACTTGTAAGCCTTCAGGAGCTATCATATATCTCTTCTCGCCATCAACAAAGTGAAGCAATGCTATACGAGCTGAACGGTTAGGATCATACTCGATAGTAGCAACCTTTGCAGGGATATCGAATTTATTACGTTTAAAATCGATCAAACGGTAAGCTTGCTTATGACCGCCACCCATGTAGCGCATAGTCATTTTACCGCTGTGGTTACGTCCACCCGATCTTTTATTCGCTGCAACCACTAACGACTTTTCAGGTACGTTGGTTGTAATATCAGAGGTAGATGTATCTACCCTGAAACGGGTACCGGGGGTAACCGGTTTAAATCTTTTTACTGCCATCTCTCTATATTATATATTGCTGTAAAAATCAATTATTTCTCCGTCTTTCAACGTAATGATAGCCTTCTTGTAAGTTGCCACACGGCCCTGTACAATACCAGATTTAGTGTTACGGCTTTTCAGTTTTCCGACGTAGCGCATGGTATTTACATCAGTGATGTTTACACCATACATTTTCTCTATCGCTTCTTTTATCTGGATCTTGTTAGCCCTTGGGTCAACGATAAAAGCATAGCGGTTAAGTTTCTCAGTAAGCTGAGCTACTTTTTCGGTCAATAATGGTTTCTTTAAAGTTTCCATAATTACTTAGCTAATGCTTCCTCCAAAGTTTTAACGGCGCCTGCAGTTAGTAAAAGTTTGCCAGCGTTAAGCACATCATATGTGTTTAACTGATCGGCAGTAATAACTTTCGCTTTCTTCAGGTTACGGCTTGATAAATAAACATTGTTATTTGCTGCGCCTAATACCAACAGTGTTTTTTCGTTGGTAGCGTTCAGGTCAGCAATCAGCTGTACATAGCTTTTGGTTTTTACAGACTCGAAATTGAAGTCTTCCAAAACGATGATGTTGCTGTCTTTTGCTTTATATGACAAGGCTGATTTGCGCGCCAGTGTCTTCAGCTTCTTGTTTAACTTGAAGCTATAGTCGCGTGGCTGCGGACCAAATACACGGCCGCCACCATTGAACAGAGGGGATTTGATACCACCTGCACGGGCGCCGCCTGTACCTTTTTGTTTATATAGTTTGCGGGTTGAACCTGCAATCTCGTTACGCTGTTTTGATTTGTGCGTACCCTGACGTTGGTTAGCAAGAAATTGCTTTACATCAAGATAGATAGCGTGATCGTTTGGCTCGATACCGAATACGGACTCAGGAAGTTGCACCTTGGCACCTGTTTCTTTACCTGATACATTTAATACGTTAACTTCCATGTTATTTATCCACTATTACGATTGAACCTTTGGCTCCTGGTATAGAACCTTTAACTACCAACAGGTTATGCTCCGGATAAATCTTCACTACCTCAAGGTTTTGTACCTTAACACGTACATTACCCATCTGGCCCGCCATACGCATACCTTTAAATACGCGTGATGGCCATGAAGACGCACCCAATGAACCCGGCGCACGTAAACGATTGTGCTGACCGTGAGTTTGCATACCTACACCACCGAAACCGTGACGTTTCACAACGCCCTGGAAACCCTTTCCTTTTGAAGTACCAACCACATCCACAAAATCGCCGATTTCGAAAATATCAACAGCAACAGTGTCGCCTAATGATTTTTCGTCTGGGAAAGTTTGAAATTCAACCAGTTTGCGTTTTGGAGTAGTGCCGGCTTTCTGGAAATGGCCTTTCAGAGGGCCTGAGGTGTTTTTTTCTTTTGCTTCGCCATATGCTAACTGAACAGCAGCATATCCGTCGGTATCCTCAGTCTTAACCTGGGTTACCACACAAGGGCCAGCTTCGATTACTGTACAAGGAATGTTTTTCCCTGTTTCATCGAAAATGCTGGTCATTCCTACCTTTTTACCGATAATTCCTGACATTTTCTAATTTTTATTTAATCGTCCATCGAAGCAGTAGGGCTTCGTTCAAGACATTTCCCCCGCTAAGGGACGGCAAAGGTAGCACTTTTCTATTAATTGTCAAATAGATAGTGAGTTATTTTTTAAAATAATTGGTGAGTGGTGAGAAAGTTGATTGGGAGAGTGGTTGGGGAGATAGTTTGAGTTGACAATGCCTAAGAAACAATAGTCCTAAAGTGTTATAAATTACATTTTGACTTATACTCTTTTACGATAGCATCCAATTGCTTCATTGCATCCTGTTTTTTGATGGTTCCTATCTCGGATTTATCATAAATATTAGTCAGCAAAAATAGTTATGCCATTATCCGTTACTTCCAAGTGATAATATACAACACGAAACCCACCGCTTTTTCCAGTTCCTTTGCTTTTATCGGCTAAACGGACTTTAAAAATATCGTTACCGTAAGAAACGCCCAAATATGGGTTTTCAATTAATTCTTTATGTAAATTATCGACAGATTGTTTAAGAGAAAGATATTTTTTGGCAAGTGGCTTAATGTCCCTTTTGAATTCAGGGGCCACTACAACGATATTAGTCATTCCAAAGCTCGGAGAAAGGTATAGCTTTTATCTTTCCTTCTTTAATCAGCAATGCTTCTTTTAGTCCTCTTTTAAGCAGATCCAATTCAGCCTGGGTCAAATTCTCTTCGTCGGAATCAATAGACACAATATTTCCACCTTTCGCCCGAACAATATTTGATATATCGCCGGTTTCGCTATCTGGTATTTCTATTATTAGCGTTGTCATACACAAATTTAGCAATTATTTCAAATCACCATCAATAATGATACCTGCACTGTAAAATATATATCCCATTATCATGCACCTGGTAAACTAAACGGTGTTCATCCGTAATACGCCTGCTCCAGCAACCGGAGAAGTTACC
>JABDAU010000155.1 GCA_013289045.1 Bacteroidota bacterium
TTCTCGTTGCAGGCATAAAACAGCTCACCTACATTTTCAATACCCAATTCCTTCCAGATAATAGCTACTTTTTTCGGGCCGATACCTTTAATACGCATCATTTCCACTATGCCTTCGGGAGTATCGGCTAATAATGCATCTAATTCAGAGATGGTGCCTGTTTCCAGCAACTCGACAATTTTAGAGGCGGTGCTTTTACCTATGCCATCTATCTTTTCCAGTTCAGCAAGATTTTTTTCAGCAGCAGGGTAGGGCAATTTATCCACCTTAAAAGCAGCATTGGCAATTGATTTTATCTTGAAAGGATTTTGCTCATGCAATTCCATCAGTTGCGATAGGAAGCGTAAAGTACGGGAGATCGGTTTATTTTCCATGGCAGATTATGGAGGTAAAGCTACAAATTAGTTCGTAGTTGAGGGTTCATGGTTCATAGTAAAATAAAAATCTTACCAGTTGATCTATCGTTATTATAGTCGTCTTATTTCGTATTTGTCAATTTAAGATATTCAATATTCTGATCGAACTTAACCTTGGTATCATGCCACTTACCATTAATTAACTCGCTATGGCCAATATAGTGTAAGGCAGTTTTTGAGATAAGATATTTATCATGAAAATAATAAATCTTGCCGTGATCCTCAGGGTGAGAATCATCCTTCATAATTAGTAAGAGCGTATCTTTTGTGATTCTGTATGAACCTTTTAGGGTATAATTTAGTTCACAATCATATTCGAATACCTTCTGATCGGGTTTCAAACTTAATGTATCATTACACCCATTTGCAATTCTAAAAATCCAAATAGTGTTTGTTAACCTATCTTTAGTTAACAAAGCGACACCGATTGAGGATAATGATATTAAAAATATTAGAGCAGTTTTCATTAAATTATATAGCGTCAGTCACCAAACTAACTTTGCAGCTACTATGATCTATGAACCATCAACTATGAACTACTTCACCACCACCTCATACGGCAATCTCATCTGCGGTGTACGCATCATTTGGGTTACGCCTTTAATCTGCTCATAGTAACGATAGTTTTCGCCCAATTCAGATTTTATGGCGCGGGTGCGCATCTGCACACTGAAATCTTGGCCGGCTTTTGTGAAAATGCTTTTTTGTTCAGGATAGGAAACGAGACGATAATCTTTAATTTTGGCTTTTTTTGCAGCGCTGGCTATAGCATCGTTTATGGTGCCTAACCTGTCTACCAGGCCGATCTTCAACGCTTGTGAACCTGTCCACACGCGGCCCTGGCCGATACTGTTGATGTAAGCTTGTGTTTTATGCCTTCCTGCTGCTACTGCTTTGGTAAACTCGTCATAACCGCGGTTCACCTGGTTTTGCAGGATAGCGGTTTCTGCCGGGGTAAGCGGACGGCTAACATCGCCCAGATCAGCATATTTACCGGTTTTTACGCCGTCGAAAGTAACGCCTAATTTGTCATTAAAAAACTTTTGCATGTTGGGCAGGATCGCGAATATCCCTATAGAACCGGTTATGGTATTCGGCTCAGCAATGATCGAATCCGCTGCGCAGGAGATATAGTAACCGCCTGATGCGGCGTAATCGCCCATCGATACAATGATCGGTTTTACCTGGTGGGTAAGCATCACTTCGCGCCAGATCACATCCGATGCCAGCGAGCTGCCGCCCGGAGAATTCACACGGAGCACAACCGCTTTCACATGGTCGTCCAAACGCACTTTACGCAATGCTTTGGATAAGGATTCAGAACCTATGCTTTCGTCGCTGCCATCGCCGCTATTGATATCGCCAGAAGCGTAAACGATAGCGATCTTGTTCTTTGATGACTTGTCGTCGCTTGTGTCGCTGTCGGCATCATCACTTTTAGAATAATCGGTGATCTCCACACTATGAATGGTCTTTTTAGCTGAGATATGAAGGCGGCTTCTTAACTCGTCAAGCACCTCGTCTTTATATTTCAAACCGTCAACCAGCTTATATTTCATAGCGTCTTCAGGGAACTGTACGCGCATATCGTTGGCATAGTTAAACAGGGTGTCCCTGTTAATGCCGCGCGCCTTACCTATACCATCCAGGAAAGTATCATAAAGCGAACCCAGGTATGAGGTCACCTGCAGGCGGTTAGCATCGCTCATTTTGGTAAGGATAAGCGGCTCAACAGCGCTTTTAAATGTACCTACACGAATGATCTGCGCTTGTATACCCAGCTTATCAAGTGCGCCCTTCAGAAACGTGATCTCCGAACTGAACCCATGAAACTCGAATATACCCTTTGGGTTAATATATACTTTATCCGCCACCGAAGCGAGGTAATAGAAGCTTTGTGTGTAAACTTCGCCGTAAGCAATAATAAACTTACCGGATTTCTTAAAATCTATTAAAGCGTTGCGAACTTCTTCTGTAGTAGCCTGCCCGGAGAGCATATCGCTTTCGTCGAGGTAAATGCCTTTTATATTGTCGTCATTCTTCGCTTTTTTAATGTCAGCCAAAATATCATTCAGGCCGATCACCTTATCCTCACCATTACCAATAATAGGTAAATCGGCAAGCGGATTATTAGGTGTGCGCTCGGGTATTTCTTTTTTGAATTGGATATGAAGGATGGAATTTTGCTCTACAGATACTGTTTTATCAGTACTTGCAGAGATCAACCCAAATACCAGCGCCACACCAATTATAATAATTATACCTGCCACAACGATAAAGCCTACTATGCTGGCCAGTACATATTTGAAGAATTCTTTCATTAAATGTTATAAATACGTTATTTATGCAAACTTACTAATTCAATACTCACAATATTAAGAGTTCTGTACATAATATTTGTTACAACAATGATTGATGTTTATCTTTTGTTAGGGAGCAACCTTGGCGACCGGGAATTATTGCTGCATATGGCATTGCGACTGATTGAGACAGATATAGCGCCCGTAACAAAAGCATCCGCCATATATGAGACGCAATCATGGGGGAAAACGAATGAACCTGACTACCTGAACCAGGTTATTTTGCTTAAAACCGGGGAGCCGGCTGAAGAAATT
>JABDAU010000156.1 GCA_013289045.1 Bacteroidota bacterium
TGCCTGCCGAATCCATACTTAACATTACGTCCAAATTGGATATCAGCGCCAGTTCTTCCCCCATATTTAATACCCTTACGGTGGATATTACATTGCTGAACTGTTGCTGCCATTGTTTGCAGATTTCCTGCTCCTCCGCAGAACCCCCAAATAGAAACAGTTTTATGTTTTCCTTATCGAGAATGCCGATCACCTCTTCCATCTTTTGCAGTGGATATATTTTACCCTTATGCTTTGCAAATGGTGCGATGCCTATCCAGGTTGAAGCTTTATCGCCGGTAATTGCTGTTATCTTTTCAGGAACCGGTTTTATTTGCTTGTGTAAACGATCATCCAGCTCCATGTTCAACTCCAGTTGCCTGAAAACATCCGCATAGCGTTCAATGGTACGTTTTAACGGTTTAAATACTTTGTTTGGGAAGCGGGTAAGCAGCTTTTTCTCATCACGGCCTTTATCAATATAGGCATATTTAACGCCATTCAACCTGAACAAGCGCCTAATGAATTTAGAGCGAAGACTGTCGTGCAGATCGGCTACAGCATCATATTGCGCAGTTTTACGTAATTGATTAAAAAGTTTTAAAGGCCCCGCAAAGCCATTATAGAGTAGGTCAAAATCTGCGGCGAAATAATTTAATCGCGGAATACCATTGAAAAACTCAGCAAAACCCGGTCTTGAAACATAGGTTATCTGTAGATCAGGATTTTGTTTCAGCACCTCCCTGATTACCGGGACGGTCATCGCCACATCCCCCATAGCCGAAAACCGCATTACCAGTATGTGCCTCGGCGCTGCCATTACTTTTTGTTGTAAAGTACCGGGTTCAGTTCAGGGTCGTTGTACATCTTCATCTGGCGATATACCTTCATGTATTTATCGCCATTTTCAATGTCTTCGATCAGCTCGTCGATAGCTAAAGAAAGGTCGCTTCGTTGCTGTAAAAGAATAGCTAATTTGTCTTGGTTTTTTGTAAGAAGCTCATCACTAACATCCATACGCTCCGTTTGCTCGCGCATGTGGTATATTTTCAGGATCAGCACTGCCAAACGATCGATCGCTCCTGCCGGGCTCTCGGTATTGAAGCGTGCGGAAGCCTTGGGTTGAATATCTTTATATTTATCAAGGAAGTAACCATCGATCACCTCAACAATGTCAGTACGATCCTGGTTAGATTTATCGATCCGGCGTTTCCAGTAAACTGCTTTGGCAGGCTCTATAGACGGATTCCTGATCTCATCTTCCATGTGCCATTGCTGCGTGTCTATCCAGCTCTTTTTATATAACAAAAAGTCGAGCGTACCGCTTTCAAATGGGTTGGTATATGCGTGATCTATCTCATTATGCTGATGATAGTCGTTTGCTACCCGTTCAAATATTTCGTTACATTTCGCGCTGATCATAATCTGTTGTAAACTGCAAAGATAGCCTTTATTGGCCTTTTATCCGCTTAATGATGGAGGTTGATGAATAGCCGTCAACAAAAGTAATGGTTTTCACTTCGCCACCGTTGGCCAATACTTCTTTGGCGCCTACAATATTTTCTACATTGTAATCGGCGCCTTTTATCAATACGTCCGGCAGCAAAGTACTGATGAGGCTTAACGGTGTATCTTCCTCAAATATTACCACAGCATCTACAAAAAAGAAGGATGCCAGCAATGCCGCGCGGCTGTTTTGGTCATTTATCGGCCGGTTTTCGCCTTTGATGCGTTTTACCGAGCTATCCGCATTCAAACCGATGATAAGCTTGTCGCCCAGTTCGGCTGCTTTTGAAAGATAAGTGATATGACCGATATGCAGCAGGTCGAAAACGCCATTGGTAAAAACCACTTTTTTGCCTTTATTTTTCCAGCTTTCTATCAACTGTTTAGCCGACGTAATATCTGCTATTTTAGCAAAAAGCGTTTTTTCGATCTCGCGCATGCTGCAAAATTAAAAAGATAGGGGACAAATCAGCGGTTTACCCGGATCATTTCTTTTGATCGAAGAACTGCCTGATCTCCTGCAATGATAATGCATTCAAGCACCTGTCTTTCGACAAGCCGCCTTTACGCGCCACGATCACGCCATAATGCATATCCAAAAAGCCTTCCTTGCGGTGCGCATCCGGGTTAATGGATAACCAAACACCCTTTTCAAGCGCATATTGGTGCCAGCGCCAATCAAGATCAAGCCGCAAAGGGTTGGCGTTTATTTCGATAACCACATTATTGGCGGCACAGGCGTCTATCACCTTTTTATAATTGATAGGATAACCTTTACGACTCAATAACAAACGGCCTGTAGGGTGACCGAGTATAGTAGTGTGCGGATTTTCAACTGCTTTAACAATTCTGGCCGTTGCTTTTTCTTCGTCCATGCGAAGGTTCGAATGCACGGATGCTACGATGAAATCAAATTTCTTCAATATCTCATCGGGGTAATCCAGCGAACCATCATTCAATATATCCGATTCAATGCCTTTAAATACGTGGAAGTCGCCGCCCAATTGCCTGTTCAGATGATCAATCTCCTCTTGCTGCTGCAAAACACGTTCAATGCTCAGGCCTTTTGCATAAAATGCGCTTTTGCTATGATCGCACATGCCCAAATATTCCAGCTTTAGCTGATCCCGGCAGTATGCAGCCATTTCTTCAATGGTATTTACACCATCGCTCCAGGTACTGTGGTTGTGCAGGGTGCCTTTCAGGTCGTGATAGCTGATTAGCTGCGGCAGCTCGTTCTTTTGCGCCCTTGCTATAAAGGTGTCGCCTTCGCGCAGCTCGGGTTTGATAAAGCTCATGCCTGCCTTAGCGTAAATGATTTCTTCGCTTTCAGGCTGATCGGCTGGGTCGGATGTGTGTTTAGCCACAGCCTCAATGTGCTCATCGTTACCGGTTTGCATGAAAAGCTCCTGGTAAAAATAGCGCTTCTCTACACAGACGATATCCACCAGCAGCCCATTTTCCATTTCACCGCCGATGTGATTACCATTCAATACTATATTATTCAACACCGGCGATTTTGACAAGGCATCAAAAG
>JABDAU010000157.1 GCA_013289045.1 Bacteroidota bacterium
CAGCACCGTGTTGCAGAAAATCCCACTTACATTACAGGAAGGCGGCGTTTTTACAGCATATCTGTATGGTTTTGCAAGCCAAACCAGCGCCAGCGAAAAGCTTAACGGCGGTTTGATGGAAAATACCTATTACTATTAAGATCTTTTTTGAGTTAGTCCTGCAAAAGCCTTTGCCTTTATTGGCGGGGCTTTTTTTATTGATCGGCGAGCGTTATCCAAACAGGGGCATGGTCGCTGGTCTTTTCCCAGCCGCGCACGTTCCGGTCGACGCCAGCTGCCTGTAACCGCCCCGCTACTTGCGGACTAAGCAGAAAATGGTCGATACGCAACCCCGCATTCCGGCCATATGCATCGCGGAAATAATCCCAGAATGTATAGATCACTTCATCCGGGTATAACTTGCGTATGGCATCGGTCCAGCCCTGAGCAACCAGCGTTTTAAAAGCCGTGCGCGTTTCCGGCCTGAACAATGCATCATCCCCCCATCTCTCAGGTTTATAAACATCTATTTCGGTAGGCATTACGTTATAATCGCCTGTAAGTATTACAGGCAGCCCCCTGGCATATAATTCGGCAGCATGCGCGGTGAGGCGTTCAAACCAGCGTAATTTATAGTCGAACTTCGGCCCCGGCGCGGGATTGCCGTTAGGCAGGTACAGGCAGCCGATCACAATGCCATCTATAATCGCTTCAATATAGCGGCTGTGGCTGTCTTCCGGGTCGCCGGGCAGCACCCGCCTTACTTCGCTGATCTCGCGGTTACGCGCCAGTATAGCCACGCCGTTCCAGCTTTTTTGTCCGTGCCATATGGCGTTATAGCCGGCATCTTTAATAGCCTGTTCCGGGAAATTTTCCTGCGGCGCTTTTAATTCCTGCAGGCAGGCAACATCGGGCTGTGTTTCGTTGAGCCAGCGGAGCAATACCGGCAGGCGGCCGTTTACGCCGTTAACGTTATAGGTGGCAATTTTCATCGGAGAAAGATTTATCCCCCTAAGTTAAAAGCAAATCCTTTAAAAAGTAACGGATAATAAATAATAGGCAAATTAAGCCTGTTTGTACAGCCATTCGCTGATTAATTGCATATTTCGGATTTAACCACAGAGAACTCAGAGTAGAGAAAACACAGCGAACACGGAGTTAAAAAATCTCTGTGTTCTCTGTGTAAATCTCAGCGCCCTCTGTGGTTAGATCGAAAGCATGTCATGACATGCGCTTTCTTTATGTAGAATTATTTCGATATTTACCGTCAGCAAAACAATTATCTAACCTGCTTCCCGCTTTTCCTATGAAAAAAATATCCCGTTATATCCTGGCTTGTTTATGCTTGGTTAATTTCATTGGCGGTCGCGCTGATGCACAATTTTCCCAAATACTGCTTAATGGCAAGCTTGCGGGTTCAGCTTTCAGTATCGGTAAAAAGCAGTTAAACGGCGTAACTATCTATTCCATAAAACTGCAGAAGCCTCAATTTATTAAGGCTGATGACTCGGTAGGCGTATATTTTAATGATCCGGCCGGTATAGAAGGAGGTGTAGTTTTGTGGGGATACAAATGGGGCATATGGTCGAAACCCGTACAGGTGAAATCGGCTGTTGCCATGCCATCAAACCGGGTGCAGTTCTTTTACTGGAAGGAAAAAAATGGCACTTATGGCGCAGTTGTTCCGCTGAGCGGTAATGGTTATCGCACCACGCTGGGGTCGCAGGGTAATTTGTGGGGAAGCAAGTCGATGAGCCTGCTTTCGCACGAAACCAATGGCGAGATACCGGCAGTGGCGATTGCTTATGGGAAAGATCCGTTCGCGCTGTTTAAAAAGATATATACCAATGCGCTTATCGCCATGGGCAAGGGTGAGAATATGCGCTGGAAGAAAACTTTACCCGACCCGTTTCAATACCTGGGCTGGTGCACCTGGAATTCGTCAAACAATGGCAAAGATTTGAGCGAGGATGAGGTGATCTCAGGCGTTAAAACCTTCACCGATCATCACTTTCCGCTCGGCTGGGTTTTGGTTGATGATGGCTGGTTCCAGGAAAAAAACAGCAGGCTGCAATCGCTGCTGCCTACGCCCCAAAAATTCCCTAACGGGTTTGCCGGGATGAACAGCCGGCTGAAAAAAGAATTCGGTATAAAATACACCGGGATCTGGCATGCATTTGACGGTTATTGGGGCGGTATCGATCCTGAATCGGAACTGGGGCAGAAATATAAGAATGATCTCTTTGCCTGGGGCGACAGGAAGAGCCCGAATTATTTTTTCAAGCTTAATTCGGCCTCGCTTACCGGGTTTTATGATGCCTGGTATAGCTATTTTAAACAGCAGGGCTTTGATTTTACGAAGGTGGATAACCAGGTAGTAGGTGGTGAACTGGCTTATGGAAATTACCCGGTGTTTACACTGTCGGCAAAAGTACACGAGGCATTGTATAAGGCATCGACAAAATATTTTCATAACGCCATTATCAATTGTATGGATATGGTTCCTGATGCATATTTCAACTTTGGCGGTTCGGCAGTGGCGCGCAGCGAAGAAGATTATTTCCCTGATGGTAAGAGTTACGACCTTGAACATGGCAACGGCTCGGCACATGTTATCCAGGCGATCTATAACTCTATTTATTTCTCGCAGATGGTTTATCCCGATTTCGACATGTTTGAGACCGATAACCCTACTGCTGTCATTCATGCAGTTGCGCGTGCGTTAAGCAGCGGGCCGGTATATATCACGGACAAGCCTGGCAGCCAGAATTTTGAAATATTGAATGCGCTGGTTTATCATGATGGCCGGTTAGTGCATACCGATCAGCCGCTGCTGCCAACAGCAGATTGTCTTTTACAGGTGCAGGATGCAAAAGTGTTCAAAGCATTTTCAATAGCAGGCAATGCGGGTTTGCTGGACGTGTTCAATGGGGCAGATGCCGATCAGGTATCAGGTACTATTTCACCTGCGGATATCGAGGG
>JABDAU010000158.1 GCA_013289045.1 Bacteroidota bacterium
CCGCCATTAACCGTTACCGCAAAAGCAAGAATACCGTGTTGGTTGATGACCTGGCCGAAAACGATACCATCTCTACCCCCGGCTACAACAGCGACCGCCTCGAAGCCGCCGACCTGATGAACATGATCCAACAGTTGCCCGGCAATTACCGCAATGTGTTTAATATGTACGCCATCGAAGGCTATTCACACCAGGAGATCGGCACTGAATTAGGGATTTCGGAATTGCTATCGCGCGCTACTTTGCACCGTGCAAGAGGGATTTTGAAGAATAAATTATCTGTTCTGCAAAGCAGGGAGATGTGTTATATGGCGGGATGATAAAGCCGTAGAGACGCAAGATCTTGCGTCTCTATCATAAACCCTGTCATTTTTATAATTAAACTATTAATAATAGATTTGTATATACAAGAAAGGGTATACAATGAAAGTTACAATAGAAGTTGACAGTAAAAATGAGATGGATAAGTTGTATGCCTTCTTTACCGAATTTGGTGTAAATAAGATAAGTGTAATACCAGCCAATGAAGCTCAAATAATAAAGGGCGACAAAAGCTTAAGCCCGGATGCTTTATTCGGAATTTGGGCAAAAGAACCCCGCTCAATAGAAAACATCCGCAATACCGCCTGGACAAAACCAATTACAGATAAATAATGGTTTTGTGCGATACCAATGTTTTTATTCATGCTTTCAACGGAAGACAAACAACGATAGATCGCTTGAAAAACATCGGGTTTGATCAAATAGTGCTTTCAGTTATTACTGTAATGGAACTTTACCAGGGAATGGGTAACAAAACAGAACTGGCACAAATGAAAAGAAAGATCAGGTATTATGATGTTATTGAGATTGAACCGGACATTTCCAAACTTGCATCTTCGTTAATTGAGCAATTTAAATTAAGCCATAACCTGAATATTCCGGATGCAATAATCGGAGCCACCGCAATAATCCATCAAATTCCATTGTATACTTATAATACGAGAGACTTTGATTTTATGGCTGGTATTAAGTTGGTTTTTTAATAAAAAAGAGGCGCAATATCTTGCGTCTCTACTAAAATTGATTTAGAAATTCTGCTGGTGTTAGAATCGGAATCCCCCCAAATGGATTTAAAACAAGTAAATCTTCATCGCCGGTAACAATACAATCGGCGCCTGCTGATACAGCTAACTCAAGAAATTTATTGTCTTTAGGATCGCGGCAAGCATATATAGCATTTAATACGGTAATAAATTTGACTGAGAACCTCAGATCGTCGAGTATTAATAGTCTTTTGTCTGCCGAAAGATATTTATCAAATTTCGATCGCATAAACACATCAGTAAATTCTTTAAAAACATCTTCCGAAACAACTATCTCACTCGTTGCCTTTATTTTGTAATAAACCCGTGCAGCCGTAGAGTTTTCCGAAAGTAAAAAAGCACTTATTAAGATATTAGTATCTAGTACAACCCGGCTAATCCTCTTCATTTAACAATTTTTCCAGAATTTCTTCTGTTAGCCCATTCGCAGCAGCTTCACGCCTTGCATCTTGCAACAATAGTTCAGAATTAGCTTCACGAGATTTAATCAACGATTCGTTAATTAATTGTTCGAGATTAGTCTCGATAAGCTTGCGTAATTTAATGGAGGTATTGCGCCAGGCCTTTGCAGTTTTATCATCCACTTCTAATAATATCCTGTCCATGATCTTTTTGTATCTAAACAAATTTACTAAAATTTATTCCCACAAAAAAGAGACGCAATGCTTGCGTCTCTACATTTCCAATCTCTAATCTCCAATCAACTAATCTCTACTTATGCTAATCTCTACTTATGCCTGCTCCCCATCACAAACTCTATCTCTCCGCCATTCATTATATCGGCATGATTGATGAACCAGCCGTCCAGCGGTTTGCCGTTTAGCAGTATCTTTTGTATATACACGTTTTTAGGCGATTGATTTTTTACGTTGATCACAAAGTTTTTGCCGCTTTCCAAATTGATTACCGCATGGTCAACAGCCGGGCTACCTATGGCGTATTGAACGCTGCCGGGCGCTACAGGGTAAAAGCCCAACATGCTGAAAATATACCAGGCGCTCATCTGGCCGGTATCGTCGTTACCGCCTAAACCGTCAGGCGTTGGTTTGTACATTTTTGGCAGAATGAGGCGGATCTTTTCCTGTGTTTTCCAGGCTTTGTCTGTCCAGTCGTACAGGTAGGCATCATGATGCGACGGCTCATTACCGTGCACGTAGTTGCCGATGATGCCGTCTTTCGTAATATCCTCCGTCTCCGCAAAATATTTATCCGGCAGGTCATAGCTGAACAGGCTATCGATGTAGGTCACGAAGCGTTTGTTACCACCCATGGCGTCGATCAATCCTTTCGGGTCATGCGGCACATATAGCGTATAGTTCCAGGCGTTGCCTTCTATAAATCCCATGTCGATAGTAGTGAATGGATCGAACCTGGTTTTACGCCAGGAGCCGTCTGCCTCTTTAGGATGCATAAAGCCGGCAGCCGGGTCAAACACATTTTTCCAGTTCTGCGAATATTTAATAAAGCGGTCGTATACATCCGTCCGGCCTAATTTTTTTGCCATCTGGGCGATGCACCAATCGTCATAGGCATATTCCAACGTTGATGATACCGAATTCGCATCTTTTTCATCCGGGATGTAGCCCATGTCCATAAACAGGCCTATACTCTGGTAATCGCGATGTGTGGCCGTAGCAACGCAGGCATCCAATGCTTTGTTCGCATCAAAAGGCGCATTGCCTTTTACCACGGCATCTGCAATTACCGATACGCTGTGATAACCGCTCATACACCAGTTTTCGTTAGCGCTATTGCTCCAGATGGGCAGCATATGCTCAGGACTTTGGTCGTAATGCGCCAGCATGCTTTTTACCATATCGGCGTTCCTGTCCGGCTCTATGATATTGAATAGCGGGTGCAGCGCGCGG
>JABDAU010000159.1 GCA_013289045.1 Bacteroidota bacterium
GCGGTTCGTCGAGCTGGTTATAGAATGGTTCGATACTATAGGATTTTGTCAGGCTGTCGGCGATCTGCACGGCGAGGACGGATTTGCCGAGGTTGGTATCGGCAAAGAGGATGCAGAGCTCGTGCTCGGTCCAGAAGCCGCCGAAAAGCTGCCGGGGCGCGGGTTTGCCGTATTCCTGCTTCATCCAGTCGGCGGCGCGTTTGGTTTGGAAGAGGTTGTCTTTGTCGGTAAAGGCGCGGTCGTGCTGACCTGCTTTGTGTTTGCGATCGGAGAGTTTGGCGGTTGACGAGCGGATCATTTCGATCTCGATGGGTCGGAGGTGGTTGAGTGACATGGTGGTAAGAGGGTTTTTGGAGCAGCTGAAAGCTGCGACTATGCTTCGGCACGGGTTACGCTGCGCTAAACCCGCGCCAGCGACGCTTGGGCTGCCGGTGAATAACTCAAATATACAAAGCGTAATTATTGAAAGTGCTGACACTGTTTTGTCAGTAGAAGCCGAAAATGTTGGTTTCCAACCTATCGCGCTCCGTTTACCCAGCCTCCGAAGGAGTCCTTCGGACCGATATCGCTAAGCCGCTTGTCGGCCCTCCTTTTGCTTCACACAAGGAGGGCAAGCACAGCAGGCAGGTGTCAATGTCATTAAGTCAAGTAATATATGTTGACAAAATGGCCGAAATGTTGGTTTGCGACCTATCGCGCTCCGTTTACCCACCCCGACTTCGCTAAGCCGCTTGTCGGCCCTCCCTTTGCTTCGCACAAGGAGGGCAAGCACATTTTTCTTAACTAATGACATTGCGAGCAGGTGTAGCAGGTGCGCTGAAAAATGCTACGAAATAGCTGTGGAAACGCTACGCTTTTGCTACACTTTGCTACACCTTTTTGATTTTGTTTTATCACTTCATTAATCATCACTTTGCCATAACCTTTACCTTGTGTTTCGGGCAGGCAATACAGTTTATGCAATTTATAAACTTCCGGGTTTACTTCACGCGGCGAGAAGGCTGCAAAGCCTACCGGCTTATCGCCTTCCGTTAATATTAAAAATGTCTGGATATTATTTTCAAGCTGATGCCTGAGTTTTTCGACATCATATATTTCGTTCAGCATAAAGCTGATCTGTTCTTCTTCTAAAATCGGTGAATAAGCGTCCCACCATGTTTTTTCGGCCAGATCGCGGATGGTTTGCGCGTCGTCGGCCGTTGCTTTCCGGATAGCGTACATTTTTCAAATATATCAGATATGCCTAAGATATGCTTAAAATTCACGAAGTTCTAAAACTTTTTAAGTTTTTTTAGAAAGTTTAATAGTGTGTTAATATTTATATCGCTCGCCCCAAAGCTTTTTCAAACGCTCACGGGCCTCATGTTCACGGGCATTAGCGCCGGGGTCATATATTTTGGTGCCCTTTATCGCATCCGGCAGGAAATCCAGGTCGATGAAATTATTCTCATAACTGTGGGCATATTTATAATCTTTACCGTACCCGATGTTCTTCATCAGCTTGGTTGGCGCATTACGCAGGTGCAGCGGCACGGGCAGATCGCCATATTGCTTTACCAGCGCAATAGCCTGGCCGATAGCCGTAGTAGCCGAATTACTTTTAGCCGAAGTCGCCAAATAAATGCAGGTTTGCGACAGGATTAATTGCGACTCCGGCATCCCGATCTTATTCACCGCCTCAAAGCACGATTGCGCCAGCAACAAGGCATTCGGGTTGGCATTGCCAATATCTTCCGACGCCAGTATCAGCATGCGCCGCGCAATGAACAGCGGATCTTCTCCACCAACGATCATCCTCGCCAGCCAGTACACAGCGCCATTCGGGTCGCTGCCCCGCATGGACTTGATGAATGCCGAAATGATATCATAATGCTGCTCGCCGGTTTTGTCATACAGCGCCATATTTTGCTGCACATGCTCCAGCACATTCTGGTTGGTCAGCTCTATTTTTTTGCCTTTGAAGGCATTTACCAGCAGCTCAAAAATATTCAGCAGCTTACGCGCATCGCCGCCGGACAACCGCAGCAAAGCTTCATTTTCTTTAATGACGATGTTCCTCTCCTTCAGCACCACATCCTCTTTCATCGCCTTGTTCAGCAGGCCCATCAGGTCATCTTCATCCAATGGCTGCAAAATGTACATGATAAATTGGGATAAGCTGCAATCAGCGCCAGGCTGTGTGCCGGCACATCTATCTCAGGTAGTATGGTAATAAATTTATCCTGTGCGTATTTAACCAATTCGCGGATGTCATCCTGTGTATAAAACCCGCCGTAAGTATTCGGTTCTCCGGGCTGCGGCGTCTCAAATGTCTCCCTGTTGAACGGCCCGGTACGCATTACGCGATATGCACCAACGCTGGTCAGTTTAGGCAGGCTTTTTATTTCCACGCGCCATCCTTCATCGTCGGCTAAATGAAGATGGAGCACATCATATTTGTATTTAGCCATTTCGTCGATATAATCCTCAACAACTTGTTTTGAGAAGAAGTGACGGCTCACATCCAGCATCAAACCCCGCCAGCCGAAACGGGGGTAATCCGTAATATCCACCGCCGGTATGCTCCAGTTATCGGCAATTTTTTGTTTTGATTCGATATTAGGGGGCAATAACTGCATCAGCGTTTGCACACCATAAAACAGTCCCTTAGCATCATTTGCTGTGATGGTTACGGATGTTGCGGTAGATTTCAGCATATATCCTTCCTCGCCTATCAATGGATTAGCAGTCTTGTTCAGTTTTAACCTGATCACGTTTGATGGTTTTACAGCGGTTGACGTAGTAATCGGGTAACCGGTCGGGCCGCTCAGCATTCCAGCCAGCAGTTCACCAACTTTCCGGGTTTCCGCATCTCCTGCCGGGATAACAACCTTAGTCAGTTTATTCAGTTTGAATTTCCCGGTATGGGTTTTTATGGATACGGGCTGC
>JABDAU010000160.1:0-231 GCA_013289045.1 Bacteroidota bacterium
ATTACCGTAATTTTCAGAACGAGGTTTCCAAGCTGAAAAAGGTAAATGAATTGCCCAATCCAAACGTGGTAACCATACTTAATTCAGGCCTTACGGAAAGCGGCTCTTTTCCATTTATCGAAATGGAATTTATAGAAGGGCCAGACCTGGAGGAGTTACTTGCTGCCCCGCATGATCCCGTATTCACGTTATTGCTTTTTACGTCGCCATGTTTTACAGCTACCATATGGC
>JABDAU010000160.1:241-2888 GCA_013289045.1 Bacteroidota bacterium
GCCATATGGTAGCTGTAAAACATGGCGACGTAAAAAGCAATAACGTAAAGTACAATATCCATTCGGGTAACTATGTATTGTTGGATTTTGGTCTGGCCATCATGTCAGACGAGCAGCGCCGCACCAGCATCCGCCATGCCGGCGCGATAGAATTTATGGCGCCCGAGCAAAATACCGGCGCTATGCATTTCCAGACGGATATATATAGCTACGGCATTATTCTTTACGAGCTGCTTGCCGGCCAGGTGCCTTTTCCGCTGCATGATAGCGGTGAAACCTCGCGCAACGCAGTAATGATCTCCCATATGGAACAGGATGTGCCTGACCTGGTGGAAAAACGCCGGGCCAACATGCCAAAAGGCTGGCCAAAGGCAAAACAGGAGCAGGAAATGCGCGTACCGCAATGGCTGTTGCAACTGGTGCGTACTTGCCTGGAAAAAGAACCGGAGAAACGCTACCCAAGCGGCATGGCGTTACAGGAAGCTTTATTTGCGGGTAGTTTATCTGCAGATCAACCGGTTGTTATCGATGGTTTACCTGAAAATGCCGCGGTAAAAAATGAGAAGCAGGCACCGCGTGCAGCAGAACCGGAATTACAGACACCGGGAGTAGTGCGTATACCTACACCGATTTTTGTTTTGCTGATTGTAGCCTTCGTTTGTTCGCTTTTTGCCGCAACATATTTTTATACGCAGCAGAAAGCCAAACCGCCAATAGTGACAGACATTCCCAAGGATTCAGTTGCAAAACCACCTGTCGACACATCAGGAGCTATGAAGCCGGTTCCGCAAACAAACTATCATGATCGCACACAGACGGCGGATTCGCTCACAAAACGGACTATACAAGACGAAATAGATAAGGAGCGGCAAAAAACTCAGGATCAGCCTGACAGCAGCGGTAACTCACAGGATACCACTAAAACACATAGCCCAACAGATCAATAATATTACATGGAGCAAAAAGCATCTATTTGGAAACGGCTGGGCATACAGGACTGGTTTTTAAGCCCGGCGCAAAACGGCAGCAAGAAAAAACAGCCGGCGCTTACGCCAGACGATGTTTACAATTACGTTTTATCAAAATTCAACGATTCCGTCCGCGAATTATCATTTGCCGACAGGGTAGTGTTTTATCACGAGTACATTATCTGCTTTAATCCGGCGGATTACAACGCTTTTATCAATAACAAGCAAGGGCTTTTCGGCCTGATCGTTAATGAAACCATAAACAAGTTCTATGAGACGCTGAAGCAATACCGAACTGCGGGCAAAACCGTAAAACCATCAAGCTCAAAGTGGGTATTCCGTTTGGTATCGCACCCGGATTATCAGCCTGGCGACATCGGTTTTATTGGCAAATTAATGCCTGGTAATACGCAGAAGGATGAAAATTTGAAGGTTACATTCATACCGCGGCATACAGGTATTGCGCAAACGCTTGATGTAAGCCAGGATGTGCTGAAAGGCTTTAACTATTACAGCGAAGGCTATTATGAAGTGCCTTATAATGAGGGTTTGGAGACGGAAGAAGAGCGGAACGCTCCGCGCGACCAAAAGCATTATGCACGTTTTGAAACCATACTGCCTGAAAAGCAGTTCGCCGGTAAAAAAGTGGAGTTTTTGATGCTTGATAACGAAATTGTGGTTTCGGGCAATGATGAAACACGCACTGAGCGCAATATTTTCAGGATCCCAACCGATTGGGTAAATACGCCGCATCTGAAGATCCGGTATAACAATTCGGACGGTAAATTTTACCTGGCATCTTTTGGAGAGAAAACAATACTAAACGAAAACGATGTTCCGCAAAGCGATGTAAATGAGCCGAAGTGGGTGGATGTCCCGGTGAACTCGAAGATATTATTGAACGGTATAGTTGGTGTAAACATTTTTAAATCGTAAAATAGATGATCGACCAGGTGCTGTCATTCGGCTTATTAGTGATAGGCGTTTTACTGCTGATCGTTCATTTTGCTGAAATTAAAACCCCGCAAAAACCCAATGGCTGATAACTTTTTTGGTGCAACAGATCTGGGCCGGCAGCGGCAAAACAACGAGGATGCTTTTATAGCGCAGCAAACCCCGGATGGAAAATACATCATCGCCTGCGTGATAGATGGTGTAGGCGGCTATTCGGGCGGCGAAGTAGCTGCGGCTATTGCGCATGATGTGATCATCCAAAACCTTAACCGGTTTAAAGGTGAAGTGATCCCGGCTTTGGCGGACGCACTTAATGCTGCCAATAAAAAAATATGGGAGGAAAGGCAGTCGGGTGCGGGGCATAGCAGTATGGCATGCGTTGTCACGCTGGCTCTGGCAGATATCAGCACAAACCAGTTCTTTTATGCGCATGTTGGTGATACCCGGCTTTACCTGCTCAGAGATGGCTCATTGGTAAAAATATCGCGCGATCATTCATTTGTAGGTTTTTTGGAAGATTCAGGCCGCCTGTCGGAGACCGAAGCGATGCAGCACCCGAAGCGCAATGAGATTGACAAGGCGCTGGGTTTCAAAAGCGATATTACCGGTACGGATTACATGGAAACCGGCGAATCGCCATTCCTGCCGGGCGATATGCTGCTTTTATGCAGCGATGGGTTAACAGACGTGATCGACAAGGAAACGATAACCCGCATTTTGTCGCG
>JABDAU010000161.1 GCA_013289045.1 Bacteroidota bacterium
GTGCGACGCAATATGGGTTCAGGGATGTATCGGTAAAAATTAATGGTGGCCAAAGCAGTGCAGCGCTGGCTTTTATTAAGTCGACCTGGAAAAATATCTATCCGGACTATCCGTTCGAATACCAATTCCTTGATGACCACTTTAACGAAGTTTACAAAGCCGACAACCAGGTGACCCAGATAGTAGGCATACTGGCGGGTTTAACTATATTTATCTCATGCCTCGGCTTGTTCGGGCTGGCATCTTACTCTGCAGAGAAAAGAATAAAAGAGATCGGCGTTCGCAAGGTTTTGGGTGCATCGGTGCAAAATATTGTGCTGCTGCTGGCCAGTAACTTTTTACGACTGGTATTTATTGCCATTGTGATTGCTGTGCCGTTGGCCTGGATAGCCATGAACAGATGGCTGCAGGATTTTGCATACCGCATCGAGATACAATGGTGGGTATTTGTGCTGGCAGGCGCCGCTGCAGTAGCCATCGCATTTGTAACGGTTAGCTTTCAATCGATAAAAGCGGCAGTTGCAAACCCGGTTAAGAGTCTTCGCTCAGAATGAGCTATGGCTCTCGAAGAGAGCCAGTAAAGCGAAATATTTAAAATTGATACTCTTATATATGTTTAAAAGCTATCTGAAAACTGCATGGCGCAATATTGTGCGCAACGGAACTACTTCATTGATCAGCACGGCCGGTTTGGCTGTTGGGATTGGATGCTTTTTATTACTGGCAACTTATATTTTAAATGAACTGAGTTATGACCGTTTTAACGCCAATGCTGATCGCATTGTGCGGCTTATCGAACACGAAAAGTCAAGCGATGGTTCTGAAAAGAGCATTGCCGTAACGCCCACTGCACCGGTACCCGTTTTAAAACAGGCAATTGGTGATATTGCCGAAGGCGCCCGTGTGTTTGATTATTCAAATTATGCACCGGCGGCAGTTCAGTATAAGGACAAGCTATTTAATGAACGAAGGATGCTGATGGCCGATGCGCCATTTTTTAAGATATTCAGCTTTAAATTTCTTGAAGGCAGCCCGGAAAACGCATTATCGCAGGTTAATTCAGTCGTGATCACGTCATCTGTCGCAAAAAAATATTTTGGCGACGAAGACCCAATGGGTAAACTGCTAAAAGTAAACGAGAAAAAAAGCATGATGGTTACCGGCGTTATTGCCGATGTGCCGGAATCGTCACATATCAAATTCGACCTTTTGGGCAACTACGCCATGCTTGATCGCTCGAAGACAAGGTTATGGAATTCATCTAACGATTATTCTTACTTTTTGCTTAAACCAGGTGTTAGCGCACAAGCCGTAACGCAGCAGGTAAACACTTACACAAAAAGCCTGATAAATGATGCGGACGGCAAGGTGAAAAGTTGTTTTGAACTGGAACCTTTGCTCAAAATACATTTACACTCGCAGGCAAGTGGTAATTTGGAGCCGGCTGGGAATATCAAATACGTATATATACTCTCCATTGTCGCGGTTATATTGCTTTTGCTGGCTTGTGTTAATTTTCTTAACCTGGTTACTGCAAAATCTATCGACAGGGCGCATGAAATAGGTGTGCGCAAGGTTATGGGGGCACTGCGCGGTCAGTTATTCGTACAGTTTATTTCAGAGGCAGGTATTATAACATTTGCATCGCTTATTGCAGGCGTGTTGCTTGCGGCAGTAAGTTTCCCGTGGTTCAGCAAATTCAGCGGGCACGAATTGAACTTTCAAAGCTGGGATGTATTGATGCTGGTTCCCGGGCTCATCGGCCTGTTCGTATTGGTTACATTTTTGGCGGGCACTTATCCGTCATTGTATTTGGCTGCTTTTAAACCTGTGGCTACTTTAAAGGGAAAACTGGGTGAGAAAAGCGGCGGTAAAAATATGCGCAAATCGCTGGTGGTGTTCCAGTTTGCGGTGTCGGTATTTTTTATCATCAGCACCATCATTGCCGGCATGCAATTGCAATACATACAAAATACCAATACGGGCATTAACCGTTCGCAGGTTGTGGTGCTGGATATTGGCGGAATACCTTTTGCCGATGTAAAAGCATTTGGGAATACATTGATGCAACATGCCGGGGTGAAGAATTTTACCGCTTCATATGATTCACCGGTATCGGTAGGCGGCGGTTATTCCGTTGACCAGGCTGAAGGTATCCCGGGAAAGGTTGACCTAATGGTAACCGCAATCCCTGTGGAGCGCAACTTCATTAATACACTTGAAATTAAACTAATTGCAGGCACCAATTTTACTTTAGGCGATGAACAGCGTGTACTGGATACCAACTCAGAAAAACGGCATCATTCGTTTATCTTGAATGAGTCGGCGGTAAGGGCGTTGGGCTGGAAACCTGAACAGGCAATTGGCAAACGCATAGATCTGAACGGCAGGGCAGGTGAGATCAGAGGTATTGCGAAAGATTTCAATTTTGAATCGCTGCATGCCGCTATCGAGCCGATAGTCGTATTTCCTGAATATGACTATTTCGGCAAAATGCTCATCAAAACAACAGGTACCGATATGGCCGGTACTATGGCTATGATGAAGAGTAACTGGCATAATTTTTATCCTACAAAACCATTCGAAGCGCATTTCCTCAACCAGGAATATGAAGACATGTACCGTACAGATCAGCGCACAAGCGGCATACTCATCGCGTTTACATTGGTCACTATCTTTATTTCATGCCTCGGCTTGTTTGGTTTAGCAATATTCAACACCAAACAACGTGTGCGCGAAGTGGGTATTCGCAAGGTGTTGGGTGCCAGCGTGCCGGGTATTGTAGGGCTTATTTCGTGGGATTTCCTGAAACTCG
>JABDAU010000162.1 GCA_013289045.1 Bacteroidota bacterium
AGGATTTCGAGACATTACTAAAGCTACTGGAAAAGTTTGATAGTTAAATACCAGGTTTTGCTAATTAAAGGAATAATTCCCTTGAAAGTTTCTTCAAATTTATTCTTTTAAAAAATTATAAATTGTAAATCAAACGCTTTATAATTGATGTTTGAATCCCTGATCTTCCCAATAAAGAAAAATTGCTTTATTTTAACGGAGATTTGTAATTAATTGTAACTATTAGTGTCTACTAATTCGTAATAGGAGTATATAGAAACAGAATCATGTCCGGTAAAAAACCGGCCTGTTGACCTGGCATTTTTGATTGATTAAATCCGGAACACTTACAAGATATGCAGCAATGCTAAAAAAAACGCTTATCCTTTTATTTTTTTGCCTGGCATTTATGTGTTTTTCAGGGAAGGTGCTTGCCGCAAAAGCCTATGATCTATCCGAAATTCTCCAAATAAAAGATCAGTATCAAAAGGAAAAGAACCTGGTAGCTTATATAAAAGTACAAGACAAATTTTCTTTGGATAGTTTCAGGGTTGCAAAGGCAAAAATTCACCAGGAGTTTGTTAAAAACAATTATGAAAATGCAACTGCTGTAGATTACTATATCGAAAGCATATACCAGCATCGCATGGGAAATAATGCGGATGCTGAAAATGATATTTTAAAAGCCACCGAACTGCTCAGTAAGGAAGATCACTACCTGCAATATATCCTTCTAAGCAATCTTGCCTTCATCCAAACGGAAGACGGGAATGCAATAGGCGCTATTTCAAGCTTCAGGGCTGCAAAAAAACAAGCTATCTTACTTAATGATGGCTATTCGCAATTGGTGGTTGATATCAATATATCCGACATTTATTATCGTTATGGCTTTTATAGCCAATCGTTATACTACTTAAGCCAGTCGCAGTTGATCATTACAGCCCGTAAGGTTAATCAGCCGCGCGTTAAAAATATCATTTATTATAATAAGTGCGAGAACTATTTCAGGATGGGCTCCCTGGATTCATTAAAGCTATATAATTCCCTGTTAAAACAATCAAAAGATTATTCGCCAAGCCTGTATACCTACATTAAACGTACAGATTATTATATCTTGTTGTTGGAGCATGATTATAGCAGCACAATAAATGAGCTGACCAAGGCAAGAACTGACACCGCTTACAAGTATGGTGATATTGACAGGCAAAACCTTGCTGATGCCTGGTTTAACATCGGCAACCTTGATTCGGCAAAAAACATGTTGAATTTATTGCTGAATGAAAAGGCGCAAAATAATCACCCGGAGATCAAATCGCATTTGTACGAGGTATTAGGCGAAATATCTGAGAAGCAGAATAACACACAACAGGCCGCTTTGAATTTCAGGCTTGCATTGGATCAATCAAAAGAAAATATTAATAAACTGGTACTGGTAGGTGACGTATCATCCAAAATGAAAATGGATGAAATGGACAATTATTACGCGCAGCAGGATGAAATTTACCGTACACAAAATCTTTGGATGAAACTTTTAGCCGTAGTTGCCGTATTAACCATTGCAGTGATCGCAATGTTCTATCGTAATACCAAGCAAAAACGGCACTACGAGAAATTATTGTTCGCTGCAAAGAAGGAAGAGCTGGCTTATATTAATTCGCATGACATTCGCAGGCATCTTACAAACATTTTAGGAATAATTGATGTTGTGCAGCACAGCGAACATAAAGAGAAGGAATATTTGCAGGCCGAAGAGTATTTATTCCGTTCGGCAGAAGAGTTAGATAAAGCAATAAAAAATATATCTGAAAAGCTGGATAATTAGCAATATCGCAATATTTGTTTAACTAAACAGCAATAAAAAACAAAAAGCATTCTTAATTTGTTTAAATAAGAAATAAAAACACTATAATTGTAATTAATTACCCAAATAATATTAAATAAAAACGAACGTGAAATCTTTTACTAAATTAGCATTAACGGCCTTAACCATCGCAGTTGGCTTTACAGCTTGTACAAAAGACAATTCAGTAGCACCTACTGCAACGCCTTCTGTAAAATTCAGCAGTAAAGCTACCAGTTCATCTCTTAGATTAAGAGATACCATTCAGCCACAGGTAAGGACAAAATTGGTGTCTCCTACTGTTAGCAGAGATACTATTCAGCCCAAGTAAGCATTAGCTTATAAACAATAGGCATTAGCTTATAAATGGGTAATTATTTAATTGCAGACTTACAGAGCTCTACATGAATTTGTTGAATTTTGTAAGTCTTTTTTTATGCAGTAATTTTTATAGTGGTAAGACCGCTTAGTAAATGATCTTTTTTGCCTCGTAACCCTTTAACAGGCTTTTGGCTTTTTCAACTTGTTTGCTCTGCAGTAAATTGAAATATGGACTTATTAATTTAGCGCTTTGGGTAGCAGGATAATTATTAATGATGCGGGTATACGCGTCCCTATAATATTGGCTAAGCTTTTGCGAACTACCGGGCTCGATAACCGGGGAATTATCCATACCCACCATCATTGTACCCAGGTATGACTTCCAATTCTCCAGCGATGGCCTGCCCACAATGGTCTCCGGATATTTTTTAGCAAAATTTTCCCACCAGGCGGTTCTGTCGGCGAGTTGCTGGGGAGTTATGATCAATCCGGCATCCTCTGAAAATCCTTCTTTTTCTTCTTTATCAAGCTGGGTGAGGAATTGCTTTAATGGTTCGGACAAATAAGCATAAAACCATTTTACCTCGAAATCAAGATCCTGACCTATGTATGGGTTACCTTCAGACATAAGTACTTTAAACCCATTGTCTTTTAAAGAGAGTGC
>JABDAU010000163.1:0-259 GCA_013289045.1 Bacteroidota bacterium
TATTACTGCTGCACCAGGCCGATGACAAAGCAACAGTAGCAGGCGGCTTTGGTAATTATGGCGGCACAGGCATGTACATTAAAAATGGATATTTATATGCATCGTCCGACGAGGATGTATACCGTTATAAGCTGAATGATAAATTTGAGGTGATCGATCCGGCCTCGCCTGAAAAGATCGTTGACGGCTTGTTAAACCGCAGGGAGCACGAGTCAAAGTCAATCGTGCTGGATAATGATGGCAACATTTATGTAAATGT
>JABDAU010000163.1:269-2304 GCA_013289045.1 Bacteroidota bacterium
AATGTTGGCGCGTATTCCAATTCATGCCAGGAGAAAGACCGTGTAAAAGGGTCTATGGGCAGACCAGGCTGCCCCATACTGGATTCAGCAGGCGGTATATGGAAATTTAAGGCTGATAAAGCCAACCAGCATTACGGCGATGGCGTACACTATGGTATAGGATTTCGTAATGTAGTGGGTCTTGACTGGAACCAGGAGCTAAACCAGTTATTTGTAATGCAGCATGGCCGTGATCAGTTGCACGATCTTTTTCCACAGTATTATTCAGTACAAAAATCAGCAGTTGAACCTGCCGAATGTTTATATGCCTTAAAAGAAGGCGATAACGGCGGCTGGCCGTTCATCTATTACGACCAGGAACTGCACAAAAAAATGGTAGCACCTGAGTATGGCGGCGATGGCCAAAAAACGGTTGATGACAAATACATCGACCCAACTGTTGCTTTCCCGGGCCATTTAGCGCCTGACGGCTTATTATTTTATACCGGTAATCAATTTCCTGAAAAATATAAAAATGGCGCTTTCATAGCATTCCATGGCTCATGGAACAGGGCGCCTGAACCACAGGCTGGCTATTTTGTAGTTTTCCAGCCATTTAAAGACGGCAAGCCTTCCGGCGACTGGGAAGTTTTTGCAGATGGCTTTGCCGGTACACAACAGCAAAAGGAATCAGGTCGCGCTGAACACCGCCCATGCGGATTGGCGCAAGGCCCCGATGGTTCGCTGTATGTAACGGATGATACCAATGGCGCTATTTACAAGATCACTTACGGCAAATAAGATTCCAAATGAAGCTTCTAACAAAGATCACAACAATATTTTCGGTATTGATGGTGCTTAGCTTGTGCCTGCATGCACAGGTTAAGCACCATACTATACACCGTCGTTTCAGCCTTCCTGCGGCAATTGCCAGCGGTAAAAAAGTGTATGCCGATAACTGTCTTTCATGCCACCAGGTTGATGGGTTAGGTATACAAAATATGAACCCGCCGCTTGTTAAAACAGAATATGTTTTGGGCGACAAAACCCGCTTAATAAAGATCGTACTGAACGGCTTTAGCGAAAATGTGGAGATAAACGGCAACACCTATTCCAACAACATGCCCGCACATGATTATATGACCGATCAGCAAATAGCTGAGGTGCTTACTTATGTGCGCAACAGCTTTACTAACAAAGCGCCATACGTAACTGCGGCACAGGTAAAGGCGGTTAGAGCAGCGAATACAAAGAAATAAGCCTCCATGTCATTTCGAACCTGACGCGGGCTGGACTTGGTTAGGGCAGGTGAGAAATCTTTTTGCGCCATACATATGTGCTATATGCATGGCGCAAAAGATTTTTTCGCTCACACCTCCCAAGCACATGCCGCTCAAGAGATTAGTTCTCCTCACACCACACGCAACCCAACGCTGTTCGTTCGAAATGACATCTTATAAAAGAAAAAGCGATCTCCCCATAACAGGAAGATCGCTTTTTTATTTAAACCACAGGTTATTTACTCCCCTCGCTTCAATCCGTATTTTTCTATCTTACTATAAAGGTGACTGCGCTGAATATCAATGTCGTCAGCAGTTTTTGATACATTCCAGTTATTCTTTTCCAGCTTGAACTTGATGTATTCGCGTTCAGCATAATCTTTGTATTCCTGGAAATTTTTGAACTGGTTAAAGTCCGTTTGTGAGCTTGTCGCAGAAGCAGCCGAACTGCCGCCATTCATTTCATGATGCACAGGGCCTGCAGGGTTGGCAAATGATTTCACATCTGCATCTGTAATGGTCTTATCGCTCAAAATGATCAAACGTTCAACCATGTTGCGTAGTTCACGGATGTTACCGGTCCACGGTAATTCCTTCAAAGCATCAAGGGCGGCATCTGATATTTTCTTTGCCGGCATGCCGTATTCTCCGCAAATCTCCTCAAGGAAACTTTGAGTAAGCAGGCCGATATCGTCCTTACGTTCTGACAACGGCGGAACGTGAATAAGTATCACGCTCAGGCGGTGGTAAAGGTCCATACGGAAGTTACCGAGCTC
>JABDAU010000163.1:2314-2799 GCA_013289045.1 Bacteroidota bacterium
GCAAAGCACGCAGCACCTTAGCCTGGGCTGAATGGCTCATATCACCGATCTCATCCAAAAACAAGGTGCCGCCGGTAGCAGATTCAAACTTACCAATGCGCTGCTTTACAGCCGATGTAAATGATCCTTTCTCATGGCCAAATAACTCACTTTCTATCAGTTCAGAAGGTATAGCAGCGCAGTTCACTTCAATCAGCGGCGCATTTGCACGATTCGATTTTTCGTGTAGCCAGCGTGCCACAAGTTCCTTACCACTACCGTTGGCGCCAGTGATCAGCACGCGGGCATCAGTAGGGGCAACGCGGTCAATAGTTTCCTTTATTTTCTGGATACCCTGTGAGTTACCCAATATTGGCCGAACCTTGGAAACCTTCCGTTTCAATACTTTGGTTTCGGTAACCAGGCTGCCACGATCCAACGCGTTGCGAACGGTGATCAGCAGGCGGTTCAGATCAGGTGGTTTGGATATAAAATCGAATGCGCCT
>JABDAU010000164.1 GCA_013289045.1 Bacteroidota bacterium
CATTTGCACATTTACACATTTGCATATTTGCACATCTACACATTCCATCATCTGCACATTTTCACATCTGCATATTTGCACATCTACACATTCCATCATCTTCACATCTGCACATCTGCATATTCGCACATCTGTCAAAAATGATAATACGGCGATACCATAAAATATACCACCACGCCGGTAATGGTCACGTACAACCAGATCGGAAATGTCCAGCGTACCAGTTTTTTATGTTTTTCAACCTGCATTTGCAATCCGCGGTAGAAGCTCAGTAAGATGAGCGGCAATACGCCGGCTGCGAGTATGATGTGAGAAATTAAAATAACCAGGTAAATAGTACGCGTACTGCCAACTGCTGCGCTTTCCTCAGGGGATAATAAGCCATCACCATTCACATCTCCAAAAACAGTCTCACGCGGCAGCAGCCAGTGGAAGGTGATGTAGGATACCAAAAACAACGACGACAATATAAACGCCAGGATATTGACACGCTTGTGCATAGCAATATTTAGCTTTTTAATGTAGTAAAGCGAGATGAGCAGCAGTACTGTGCAGGTGCCATTCAATAGGGCATTGAGTTTGGGTAAATATTGAACGAAAGAAGGCAGAACGGCTGGTGCCGGGATGATCTTCTTGTTTAAGATGATCACTACTGCCAGTACAAAAATTGAGATCGCCGCCACAAAACGAAAGATAAATTTATCAGTAACCTTCTTCGGGTCGGTATTTAAAAATTGCGGATTGGGCTCTTGTGTAAGTATTTTCTCTTCCATCTTTCTGTATTGTTAATATTCCGGCGTGCTGTTCTTCATCAATTCTTCCGATAGCAACACCTTTATTTCGTTATCTAACCTGTCAAACTCATCCGACACGGTTATGGCATAATATCCCCGGATGCGTTTATGGCTGTCTATAAGGATGATCTTATCACTATAAATATAATCATCCCCTGCCTTCACAGCATTCACCAGGAAACCGGTGCGGGCCAGCGGATAAATAACTGATGTATCGCCGGTTAAGAACATCCATTTGGATGATGCGTTTTTAAACTTCCCGCTGTAAGCTTTAAGCACCGATTGTGTATCGCGCTGTGGGTCGACAGTTATGGATACAAACTGCACTAATTTGCTTGGGTGGTATTCATTGGCCAGGCTGTCGATACCCTGGTTCATCTGGCTGCAAAGGTTGGGGCAATTGGTGTAAAAGAAATTTACTACCGATATTTTATCATCAAGCGCAGCGGCGGTTACTTTTTGCCCGTTCTGGTTGAGCAGGTTAAAGTCGGGCAACGAATGGTAAATAGTATCAGGTACATCCTTCCCGCCTGCCTTGTGGAAAGTTTTGGCAACTGTCTTTGGCCCGAAAACTGACAGTGCGTGGTAGCGGTTTTTCCCCTTTACGGTTAGTAAATAATATAAAAATCCCGGTAGAGCTAATATCAATACCAGGATCATTATTTTTTTGAGTATACTCAGTTTACGCATTAAAAGCGCAGGTCAAACCAGTGGTGGCTTTCGTTAGTTAATACCAATATCAAACCTATAATAAACAGTATCGGAACAATAATGGCGAATATCAGGCTCATGCGCTCAAATTTTAAGTGCATAAAGTAAGCTACGATAAAGAATGCCTTCAGTAATGTTAAAACGATATAAACAGGATTTACAAAAGGATGAAATACCGGGTAATGAGGAACTACATAAAGTGCTATAAAGAACTCAACACAAGTAATGGCCAGCAATATGAAAAATACATTCCATATTTTCTTTTTGGTCATTGATTCGTGTTCTCCGCTGTGTTCTGCGTGAACCTCGGTTGCGTGCTGTGACATATAAATAGGGTTAAATTATATCAAACTAAATAGAAGAAGGTAAATACGAATACCCAAACGAGGTCTACAAAGTGCCAGTAAAGGCCAACTTTTTCAATCATCAGGTAGCTGCCACGGCGCTCGTAAGTGCCTGCAAGTACGTTTACAGTGATGATGATATTGATTATTACCCCGGTAAAAACGTGGAAACCGTGAAAACCGGTAATGGTAAAGAACAGGTTAGCAAACTGGTGCGCCGAAGTATGTTGAGCCGCCAGCGAGACGTTCCCGGAGAAAAACTCCTTCAGGGTTTCGTCGTTAGGTATGCTGCTCCACCAAAAACCTTCGCTGTGTAAGTGGTTCCATTCCAACGCCTGGCAACCCAGGAACATAAAACCACCTATAACAGTTGCGATCATCCAGCCCACAACTTCTTTACGCGAATTACGGTGACCGGCCTCAACAGCCAATACCATGGTTACGGAACTCATGATGAGGATAAAGGTCATCAAACCAACAAATACAAGCGGGGCGCCGTGTTCAACAGATGTTCCGGGGATAGATTGGAAAACACTTGATGCCAATGGCCATGCAGCAGCGCTAAAACGCAACGCGCCATAAGAGATTAATAATGATGAAAACGTAAACGCATCCGATAGCAGGAAGAACCACATCATCATTTTACCGTATTCCACGTTAAATGGCGACCGCCCTCCAGACCAAGGAGTTGACTTTACTTCATCAATTTGTGATACTGCTGTACTCATCTGTACTCGAATTGGGTTGTTTTAATATTGGTTCAAAAGTAAAAAAACATATAGATATATCCATACAATATCCAGAAAATGCCAAAAAATTGATGTCATTTCCATGTTATACAGGTTTCTCACCTGCGGGATATCGCGATAGCTCTTTACAAGCGTGTTTATCAATAACAATAAAGCGGCAATAATGTGTACAAAATGCGCCGCAATAAATACATAA
>JABDAU010000165.1:0-1285 GCA_013289045.1 Bacteroidota bacterium
TTACCACGCCTGTATCAATTACCGCTGCCGATGCCAGATCGTTAGTGCTGTTGAATGCACCTTCAAAAAGCTGGTATTTTACACCCGGCGTATTCCCTGTATAAGCCACTCCTGGTAAAGGTGCCTTGTTGTAAACCATTGTGCTCACAACGGTGCTGCGTTTGCCCGAAGGTGTTATAACGATGGTTTTCAGCTCGCGATACTGATCCAATGGCACCGGGTAGTTTAAAGTAGTGCTATAGGTAAGATCTGTTTCGCGGGGGGTATAGCTATCTATTGTATAATAGATCGTAGCGCCTTTTACAGATGGCTTTAGCGTTGACGATAGCTGCTGCCCGAACATCACCGTGTCAATCGCGCCGATAGCTGTAGGTACACGGTAATCAAACCCATTTTTATCCAGCCATGCCAAATGCTGCGGCAAGCGGTTGTAGGCAAAATCAGCGTAGTTTTTATTGGCCAACGGCGACCATGCGATCTCGCTCAATGCAAACATGCGAGGCAATAGCATGTATTCTGCTTTATTTTCAGTCGCGATATATTCCGTCCACATATTGGCTTGTACACCAATGATATGTTTTTGCTGATCGGGCGTTAGTGCGGCAGGTGTTGGGTTGTAACCATAGATCATGCTAAGCGGTTGATCGCCACCGATACTTAGTGGCTCGTCGCTTAATTTCCCCTGGCCATGGTCGATATAAAGGCCTGCGCTCCCGGGCGTCATGATCACATTATGGTTTTGTTGCGCAGCGGCAATACCGCCTGCTTCTCCACGCCAGCTCATTACGGTAGCATTAGGTGATAAGCCACCTTCCAGTATCTCATCCCAACCGATAATGCTGCGGCCTTTAGAATTTACAAACTGCTCCATCCGTTGTATAAAATAGCTTTGCAGCTTTTCTTCTTTTGATGAAGTGCGATCATCCTTTAGCCCCAGCTTTTTACAAAGCCTTTGGCAGAATTCCGATTTCTTCCACGCCTCTTTTGGCGCCTCATCACCACCTATATGGATATATTTTGATGGGAAAAGATCCATTACCTCGCTCAACACATCCTGCAAAAAGGCGAATGTTTTATCTGACGGACAATAGGTATCGTGAAAAACACCCCAGGTCTCTGAAACTTTATACGGGTACGATGGATCGCAACTGAGCTCCGGGTAAGCAGCAAGCGCTGCAGATGAATGGCCCGGCATTTCTATTTCAGGTACCACATTAATGTAGCGGTCGGCAGCGTATTTTACCACTTCGCGAATCTGATCCTGTGTATAATAGCCGCCATAGGG
>JABDAU010000165.1:1295-1840 GCA_013289045.1 Bacteroidota bacterium
GATGCCGGACGAAAACAGTGCGACCGTAACACTGCCATGTGTGCAGATAACGGATTACCCGCGCTTTGGCTATCGCGGATTGATGCGGCGTACGGTCATGATAATTACCGATCAGCGTTTGCGCACGCTGACTTCCGATCTGTGTCAGCCTTGGATATTTCTTTATCTCTATTCGCCAGCCCTGATCGTCGGTCAGGTGCCAGTGGAAATTGTTCAGCTTGTAGGCAGCCATCAGGTCGATATACTTCTTTACAAATTCAACCGAAAAGAAGTGGCGGCACACATCCAGCATCAATCCGCGATAGCCAAAGCGCGGGTAATCCGTTATCTGCACACATGGCAGTGTTACGGTCGCACTGTTTTCGTCCGGCATCAGTTGCATTAGCGTTTGTATGCCATAGAATAAACCTGCGCCTTTGCCGGCTATGGTAATGTTTTGTGGCGTGATATTAAGTTTATATCCTTCCGCGGGAAGACTATCCGTCCCGGCGGAAGGATATAAACTTAATATCACGCCACAAAACATTACCATAGCCGGCAAAGGC
>JABDAU010000165.1:1850-2288 GCA_013289045.1 Bacteroidota bacterium
GATGTAAGTACAATGCTGTTGGCAATGTTTTTATTATCAGATATCTTAGGCTGAATGCTTAGCATCTTTTTGTTACGAAGGAAATCTACAAGGAAAAGCACGGCTTTGTTATCCGGACTATCCGCTATAAAAGCCGTTTGCTGGCTCAACACGAATTGTCCGCCGGTTTTTTTGAGCGAAACAGGGGCGGGGATGATCCCAAGATTAGGGCCATTATCCTGTGCGGATGCTAAAGTGATGATCGATGTTATAAGAACTAATAGGAGCAGTACGAACTTTTTATGCATATCAGTTATTCAAGGCGGTGAATATAATTCATTTCAAAAAAACAGCGTCAAAGCTTTTGTAAAAAATATGTCTAAATAAAAAAACCATCGCCTAAGCTGATGGTTTTTTTGCAGTTTCTTTAGCATCTGTCGCCGCTTCTGCCGGCGCCGC
>JABDAU010000165.1:2310-2754 GCA_013289045.1 Bacteroidota bacterium
AATGAACCCATTGCCAATTTGCCTTTGCGTGTTTTTTTGTCGCCTCTTCCCATAAATATAAAATTATATGCAAGTATAAAGTTAAAAACAGGATTTTGTTTCAAAAAAGATTATGCAGTCACCATATGCTCTTTAGCAGCAAGGTAACGCTCAGCCTCAATGGCGGCCATACAACCGGTACCGGCAGCTGTTACTGCCTGGCGATAAATATGATCTTGTGCATCACCACAGCAAAATACGCCTTCTATATTGGTCTCTGTTGAATCGGGCTTGGTGATGATATAGCCGGTGCCATCCATTTTCAACCAATCGCGGAAGATATCGGTGTTCGGTTTGTGGCCGATAGCCACAAAGAAACCGGTAATATCCACCGTTTTTTCTTCGTTAGTTTTATTATTGACCACCTTTACACCGGTAACCACCTGCCCGTCGCCAACTATCTCT
>JABDAU010000166.1 GCA_013289045.1 Bacteroidota bacterium
CCGTTAAGAAACGGAGTAGCATTGATAAAAGAATTAATTATCGATTCAACCCCCAGCGGGGCTACTATTGCATTATTACAGGATAAACAACTCGTAGAGCTACACAAAGAGCAGATCACCAACAATTATACTGTTGGCGATATTTATCTGGGCCGCATCAAAAAGATAATGCCCAGCTTAAATGCAGCTTTTGTGGATGTAGGCTACGAGAAAGACGCTTTTTTGCATTATCTCGACCTTGGGCCGCAGGTACAAAGTCTGCTGAAGCTCACCAAACAGGTGCGCACCGGCGGATACCAATCGAAGTTACTGGATAACTTCAAGCTCGAGGCAGATATTAATAAAGGCGGCAAAATATCAGAGGTGCTCACAAAGAACCAGCTGATACCTGTACAAATTGCCAAGGAGCCGATCTCTACAAAAGGGCCGCGCCTAAGCGCCGACTTATCCATAGCCGGGCGTTACGTGGTATTAGTGCCTTTTTCGGAGGTCATTTCGATATCTAAAAAAATAAAAAGCAATACCGAGCGCTCGCGTTTACGTAAAGTTGTTGAAAGCATAAAGCCTAAACACTTTGGCGTCATCATACGCACGGTATCTGAAGGCAAGGGCGTGCCCGAGCTGCAAAAGGACTTGCTGGACCTCATTTCCAAATGGGAACAGTTTATTACTAAGCTGCCATCGGTCGAGCCATCCAAAAAAGTATTGGGCGAAATAGGCCGTACATCGACCATCCTGCGCGATCTGCTGAACGCCGATTTTCAGAGCATTACTGTTAACGATAACAGTATGCATGAGGAGGTGAAATCGTACATCCACGAGATTTCGCCTGAGCTGGAAAGCATCGTTCGCCTGCATAAGCATAAGGAACCGGTTTTTGAGCACTTCGGTATCGACAAGCAGATAAAGGGGGCATTCGGCAAAACAGTGAACCTGGCCGGCGGCGCTTATTTGGTGATCGAGCATACCGAGGCACTACACGTTATCGACGTAAACAGCGGTAACCGTACAGCCAGCAAGGAGAACCAGGAAGAGAACGCTTACCAGGTAAACAAGGAAGCCGCCAAGGAAATAGCCCGACAGCTGCGCCTGCGCGATATGGGCGGTATTGTGGTGATCGATTTCATCGATATGCACAAGCCACAAAATCGCAAGGACCTGTTTGATTACCTGCGTACCGAAATGTCGCACGACAGGGCCAAGCATACCATCCTGCCGCCGAGCAAGTTTGGTTTGGTGCAGATCACCCGACAGCGTGTGCGCCCGGAAATGAACATCGTTACCAACGAAGTTTGCCCGGCCTGCAACGGCACCGGTACCATACGGCCTACCATTTTGCTGATAGATGATATTGAAAACAATTTCAACTTCATCCTGAAAGAGCAAAACGAGAAAAATATTACGCTCTGCGTTCACCCGTATATCGAGGCATACCTTAAAAAAGGCTTCATTACCCGCCAGATGAAATGGTACGCCAAATACGGCCAATGGATAAAGATAAAGAGCAACCCGAACTACCAGATAGCAGAGTTCCACTTCTTCTCCTCAAAAGACGAAGAGATAAAACTGTAAGCAACGAGATTTAATGCAATAGCAAAAAGAGCAGTTACCGGGAGAGGTAACTGCTCTTTTTGTTTCTCCGTTATTTGATTTTTTTCAGGTCGCGTTGCCCGTTTTGATAAAGGATCGCTTTAACAACTTCTCCTCTATTATTTTTTATAAATTCAAGTTCAATATTAGCCTCTTTCCGAAAAAATTTATTCTGTGTTTCTGCAAAGATCGGCGATTTATCCTCCCCGGTTGCCTGGCTGTATAGCTGGGTTCCCTCGCGGGTAACGGTCAGGATTGAGTTGGGCGCAATTTGGTAGTCGCCTGTGTAAGTTTGCAGTACGGTATCTGCTACGTTGATTATTTTTTTGATTGTTGAGCGGCCAAGCCCTTTAAAATTATAAACATTGGCTATCGTGTTTACCATGTCATCCAGCAATTCGTTGTGCTCGGAATTTTCCATTACCACTACGCCATTCCCGCCGTCCATCGAGCCATAATATATGGCGCCAAAGCCTTCGTCTGAGCCGTTATGGAAAAAGTATCTGGCGCCGCCCAAGTCGAGAATAAAACAGCCAAAAGCAGCAGATTTATCTATGTATGGGGTAAGTCTTAATCGCGTGGTTTGTTGGTTAAGTACCTTTGCTGATTTTCCTTGAAAGGCCTTTTGTGTTTCGATAATATATTTACAAAGATCAGTTGGATTTGTCCATAGCCCTGCAGCACCCTGCTCGGGATAAACGTGGTGCAGGCCTTTCACAGCAACGCCTTCATTATAGGCAACAGCCAGGGTTTGTGGGTTCACGTTTACCGGTGGCTGCTCATAGGTGCTTTCGGTCATACCCATCGGCTTCAAAATATTATCGTTCATGTATTTTGCATAGGGCTGATGGGTAACATCCATTACAATAAGTTGGGAAATTGTAGTGCCGCCGCCTGAGTACAGATACTGTAATCCCGGCTCGAACATGGAGCGGACAGGGCCTGAATTAGCCGGTCTGGCGCCATCCAATACCTGTGGAAGTGTTGGCAATGGTGCGCCAGCCTCATAACCTCCATACCAGTGCACACTTAAACCGGCGGTATGACTAAGCAAATTTGCTATAGATATTTTTTTACCTTTCGAAACAGAATCATACGGGAATTTCCAGCTGGTGAGG
>JABDAU010000167.1 GCA_013289045.1 Bacteroidota bacterium
GGGGGCAAAACCATTAAAGCCGCTGCACCATTAAACGACCTGCCTGTATTTATAAAAGGTGGCGCCATCATCCCGATGCAGAATTTAATACAGAGCACGAATGAAAAAGGCGACGGCATATTAAAGATCAATGTATGGAAAGGCTCAACCGCCAACACTTTCACATATTATGAAGATGATGGCTCGAGTTACGATTACCAAAATGGAGCTTATTATAAGCGTGACATAACTTTTGATCCGGCTAAGAAAGAGATTGTTTTGTCAGCTGTTGAAGGGACTTTTGCTTCTAAGTATAGTAAGATAGAATTGGTGTTACATGGATTTGGAGATGCTAAGGGCAAGGTGAATGGGAAGGCGATTATTGGAGCCTTTGCTAATAGTAATAAGGTGATATCGGTTAGTTACTGAGATTGCTCCCATCCGTCATGGCGAGGAACGAAGCCACCTCTGCGTTATCTATTCAAATAGACGATGTTTGTTAAATAACGTCATTTAACAAATTTATACTCCTTGATTTGCAGGTGTAGAGGTGGCTTCGTTCCTCGCCATGACGGCTTTGAGAATAATCTGTCCTGACCGCACCCTTAACTTGTCCTGAAATTACCTGACAATCCTGTATCCCTTTACCTAACTTAGCTATCAATAAAACCACAATTATGAAAGGATTTGATATCACCCTGCTTTTCGACGGCCAGACCGAGGAGGCATTCAATTTTTACAAGTCGGTATTTGGTGGCGAGTTTAGCAATCTGCAACGCCTGGGCGATCTGCCAAGCCCACATGAAATGCCTGAAAGTGAAAAGAATAAAATATTGCATATGGCATTTCCAATAGGCGGCTCTGTGCTAATGGGCATGGACATGCCTGCAGGCCGAGGCACTGTAAACCCAGGTAACAATTTTTTTGTGACGCTAAACACCAGTAGCGAAGAAGAGACGGACACATTGTTCGGCAAACTTTCGGACGGCGCCAACATCATGATGCCGCTTGAAAAGCAATTCTGGGGTGCCTATTTTGGCATGCTGACTGACAAATTCGGCGTGCAATGGATGCTGACATATTCGGAGAGGCGATAAGATTTTGTTGTTGTGACGGCGGAATATTTGTAACTTTAAAATATGTCATCTTATAGAATATTATTGAAACCCGAACCAGAGGGTGGGTATACTGTTAATGTTCCCGCGCTTCCGGGCTGTATTACTTATGGCGTTGATTTGGATGAGGCAAAAGCCAATGCCAAAGAAGCAATAGAATTATATATTGAAAGCTTGAAAGAACACGGGGAAGAAATACCTACCGATGAAGATGTTCTTGAGTTAAATCTGCAGCTATCTGCATGACAAAGAAGTCTTACAGTTCTCATGAAATAATTGCATTGTTAAAAGATGCGGGTTTTGTGTTGGATAGGATAAAAGGAAGTCATCATATCTTTCTTCATCCGCAAAATAATAAGCGTGCAGTTGTACCTCATCCTAAAAAAGGTTTACCCATTGGTACAGCCCGTACAATACTGAAACAAGCGGGAATTGAATAAACATTTAAACCTTAAATATCCCTAAAAATCGGTATTGCGAGCACGGTAAAACTAATGCAACTTTAGCCAACAATAATCTAACGGTTAATTGTTAAAATAATAAACCCCGGCTGAATAGGGTCCAGTCCGGGGTTTTATTATTGGCTCCTTTTGGGAGGGTCGATTACTTCACTTCTTCAAAGTCAACATCTGTTACGTTGTCGGCATTGCCTTCTGAGTGGTTTTCAGGGCCCTGGCCTTCAGCGCCAGGTTGCTGACCTGATTCTGCTGCTGCTTTGTACATATCTTCAGAAGCGGCTGTCCAGGCAGTATTTAACTCGTTCTGGGCAGTCTCGATAGCTGAAGTATCTTTTGATGCAAAGGCATCTTTCAGTTTTTTCAAGCCATCTTCGATAGGTGCTTTTTTGTCAGCAGGTATTTTGTCGCCGTATTCTTTCAGCTGTTTTTCAGTCGAGAAGATCAGGGCATCGGCAGCGTTCAGTTTTTCAACTTCTTCTTTTGCCTTTTTGTCTGCATCAGCATTTGCCTCAGCTTCGTCCTTCATCTTTTTGATATCAGCATCAGATAAACCTGAAGAAGCCTCGATACGGATCTTCTGTTCTTTACCGGTAGCTTTATCTTTAGCGCCTACGTGTAATATACCGTTAGCGTCTATATCAAAAGTTACTTCGATCTGCGGCACGCCACGAGGTGCAGGTGGGATCCCGTCCAGGTGGAAACGGCCTATGGTGCGGTTACCGCTTGCCATTGGGCGCTCGCCCTGTAATATGTGGATCTCAACTGATGGCTGGCTGTCAGACGCAGTAGAGAATACTTCCGATTTTTTGGTTGGGATAGTCGTGTTAGCTTCTATCAGTTTGGTCATTACACCACCCATAGTCTCGATACCTAATGAAAGCGGGGTAACGTCGAGCAATAACACATCTTTCACTTCGCCGGTCAATACGCCACCTTGTATAGCAGCGCCAATGGCTACCACTTCGTCAGGGTTTACACCTTTTGAAGGCGCTTTGCCGAAGAACCTCTCAACGGCATCCTGTATAGCAGGGATACGGGTTGAACCACCTACCAGGATGATCTCGTCGATATCACTGGTGCTGTAACCTGCATTTTTTAATGCGGTGCGGCAA
>JABDAU010000168.1:0-1301 GCA_013289045.1 Bacteroidota bacterium
AAAACCTGGTTTGAGCCGATAAAAGCTTTAAGGATGGAGGGTAGCGTGCTAACCATACCGGTACCAAGTTTGTTCTTCTACGAATGGCTCGAAGAACATTATGTTGGGCTTTTGCGTAAGACCATAAAGAAACAATTAGGCGACGATGGTCGTTTAGAGTATAATATAGTTGTTGAGCAATCGACAAGTAAACCATTTACTACGAATATGCCTTCAAACGGGAACGGAGCGGAATCAAAAAATCAGTCGATGCCGATACCTATATCCATTAATAAGGATATAAAGAATCCGTTTGTCATTCCCGGTCTGAAAAAGCTGAACGTTGATCCGCAACTGAACCGCAACTATACTTTCGAAAACTTTATCGAGGGCGATTGCAACCGTTTGGCGCGTTCTGCAGGTTATGCTGTAGCGGCAAAACCGGGCGGTACTTCGTTCAACCCGCTCATGATCTACGGTGGCGTAGGTTTGGGTAAAACCCACCTGGCGCAGGCCATCGGTAACCAGATCAAGCAAACACTGCCTGACAAGCTGGTGCTGTATGTATCATGCGAGAAATTTACCCAGCAGTTTGTTGATGCGCTGAAGCATAATAACATTAACGATTTTGTGAATTTTTACCAGGCGATAGATGTACTGATCATGGATGACGTGCACAATTTTGCCGGTAAGGAAAAAACACAGGATTTCTTCTTCCATATATTCAACCACCTGCACCAAAGCGGCAAGCAGCTGATCATCACTTCGGATAAAGCGCCGAAGGATCTGGCCGGTTTGGAAGAGCGTTTGTTATCGAGGTTCAAATGGGGCCTTTCTGCCGATCTGCAGATCCCTGACCTGGAAACCCGTATGGCTATCCTGAAGAACAAGATCTACCAGGACGGCATCGAACTTTCAAATGACGTGGTTGAGTACGTAGCGCATAATATCGATAACAATGTGCGTGAGCTGGAAGGCGCAATGGTACCCCTGCTGGCACAGTCGACCCTTAACCGTAAGGAAATAGACCTGAACCTGGCCAAGCAGATGCTGAAGAACTTTGTAAAGAATTCTTCAAAAGAGATCTCGATGGAATACATCCAGAGCCTGGTTTGCGAGTACTTTGAAGTGCCGGTGGATATGGTAAAATCACAAACCCGCAAGCGCGAGATCGTGCAGGCAAGGCAGATCTCCATGTACCTGGCCAAGGCACATACAAAAAGCTCATTAAAATCAATAGGCCATTTCTTCGGCGGCCGCGACCACTCTACCGTGATCTACGCCTGCCAGACAGTTGAAGACCTGATAGATACCGACAAGAA
>JABDAU010000168.1:1311-2651 GCA_013289045.1 Bacteroidota bacterium
TGACAAACGGATTCTTTATATCCTTATTAATGGATATAGGTATCGGCATCGACTGATTTTTTGATTCCGCTCCGTTCCCGTAAGGTTTTGAGGCGCAAGAGATTGCGCCTTTTTTATGGAAATATAATAAATACGTCATTGCGAGCGCAGCGTGGCAATCCTAAAGCGACAGGTTGGCGACATACGTGTACCGCATATCCCTCGAGGATTGCCACGCTATCGCTCGCAATGACGCGATCGGGATTGACTTACTTCAACTCCCCCAGCTTCATCAACGCATAAAAGATCGCGGTACAATGCAGCGATTGCATGATCTTATTTTCAATAAGCATTTGCTTCACCTCTTCAATGGTATATTCCTCAACCACTAATTCCTCATGCTCATCTAATGATTGCCCCTGCACTTTTTTTTACCGCCACGGGCTAAAAAGGCAAAGGTTTTATTGTTAGCAGTTGAAGGGTTGGCGTAAACTACGCTTAGTTCTTCAATGTCATCAAATTGGTAGCCGGTTTCTTCCAGCAACTCACGACGGATAGCATGTTCGGGGCTTTCGTCGCCGTCGATGACACCACCCGGAATTTCCAACGAAACGATAGCTGCTGCATGACGGTACTGGCGCACCATCAGCACTTTATTGTCTTCGGTAATGGCTACGGCATTTACCCAGTTGGGATATTCGAGCACATAGTATTGGTCGACAATACGGCCATCCGGCATTTCGCATTTGTCGGAACGTAGAGTGGCCCATGGGCCTTTGTGTATATATTCGGAACTACAGGTTTTCCAGGTAAGATCGGACATGGTATTGAGTGAATTAGTGAATGAGCGAATTAGTGAATTTTATTTCACTTCTACAATTACTAAATCACTCATTCACTAATTCAATAACTCACTAATTATCCCTCTACCAGCTACCACTTGAGCCGCCGCCGCCAAAGCTGCCGCCGCCAAACCCGCCGAAGCCGCCTCCGCCGCCGGAATCACCACCGCCGCTGAAACCTCCCCAGCCACCGCCGCCTCCACGACCTGAGCTGCCCAGCATATCGCCGGCTAAAAACCACCAGAACGGGCTTGCGCCGCCACGGCCGCCAATAATATGGCCGCCACCGCCGCGATTGCGGAATATGATAATGAGTATTACAATAATGATGATAAATATGATGATGCCTGCACCGCTTCCGCCGCTATTTTTGTGGGTTTGTGGGTTGCCTTTGTATTCGCCTTTGGCATATTTAATAATATCGGAAGTAGCCTGGTCGAGGCCACCATAATAGTCCTGCTGGCGGAAATGGGGTTTAATATCTTCGTTAATGATCTGGTTGGTAATGGCATCGGGGAT
>JABDAU010000169.1 GCA_013289045.1 Bacteroidota bacterium
AGTTCAAAGATGCGTATTGCAAACTGGTAATAAGTGATGAGTTTCAGCTCAAAATGTGACGATGGTCACATTTTGAGCTGAAAGGGGTGACCACAGTCATGCCCGGTACTGACGGCCGTCATGCTGTTAGCCGAAACTTTACATGAGTTTTGTGATATGAAAACAATACTTGTATTAACCGATTTTTCAACCAATGCAGATTATGTGGCGCAATATGCCTTACGGTTTGCGCAGGAGATAGGCGCAAATATCCTGCTTTGCAATATTTACCAGGTACCCGCCGATGACGATGAAATAGACCGCACATCATGGCCGATGCAGCCCTATGAAGAAAACAGCAATAATGATCTGGGCGCGCAGGTTGCTCAACTAAAAAGTCGTTTAGATACCGAAGTATCGGGCGATGGATTTAAGCCGGAGGTGAACCAGTACAGCGTGGAAGGTCGCTTAAGTGATACCGTTAACCAACTGGCTGCAAGCCATGACCTTTTAATGGCAGTGATCAGTGCGCATAGTGCTGATAAGATCAGTGAATACTTTGATGCCGACCATGCCTGGGACGTTATTGATAACGCTGCCATACCTGTTTTGGTTATTCCTTACCAGGTACGGTTTAAGCCCTTCAGGATAATTGGTTTTGGTACCATTATGAATTATACGGATATGAATATCCTGGAATCACTTGTAGGGTTGGCCAGTTACTCCAATGCCGAGATCGTAGTGACCAATATTGCCCCTGAAAAGGAGCTGGGAAATCCGGTTAAACAATTTTTTACCCAGATACCCGGCAAGATCAATTATCACCGTATCGTATATCAAAGCATGATTGGAAATAATGCAGCGGATTGCCTGCGGGAGTTTTGTGCGCACGGCGATGTAGACCTGTTAGCGATGGTTCATCAAAAAGATAACTTTTTTGAAAAGCTGTTTGGCGGAAGCATCACCCGCAAAATGGCTAAAAAGCCCAATAAGCCTATTCTGATCTTTCCGGGTTCAACCGTTAAGGAAACGCTTTCGGTGTTTTAATAAATAACTTCCAAACAATTTGTATGCCCATTATCAGAAATGATAATGGGCATTTTTATTTAATATAGGTATCGCCTTGAATTATAATTACCTGATTCTCAGATAAAAATATGACACCAATCATTAATGAAAGTGATACCCGTCACCAATGGAGGCGTAAGCAGCGGTACTTTTGATGTATACAAAATCATACCTATTAAAAGCAGAAACATGAAAGCATTAGTGTATTACGGACCCGGAAAGAAATCATGGGAAGAACAGCCGAAACCAATTCTTAAAGAAACAACAGACGCTGTTGTACGGATATTAAAAACCACCATTTGCGGCACCGACCTGCATATTATGAAGGGCGATATGCCCGAGGTTGCTTCGGGCAGGATCTTAGGGCACGAAGGCGTGGGCGTAATAGAGGAAGTGGGCAGCACGGTAAGCAACTTTAAAGTTGGCGACCATGTGATCATTTCCTGCGTTACCTCATGCGGCAAATGCGAGTATTGCAAAAAAGGCATGTATTCGCATTGCGAAAAGGGCGGCTGGATATTGGGTTATATGATAGACGGCACCCAGGCCGAATATGTGCGCATACCGTATGCCGATAACAGCCTTTACCCCATACCTGCCGGCTCGGATGAAGAAGCGCTGGTAATGCTGAGCGATATTTTACCCACAGGTTTTGAATGCGGCGTATTAAATGGCCAGGTAAAACCCGGCGATACGATAGCCATTGTAGGCGCCGGCCCGGTTGGGATGGCAGCATTGCTTACCTCGCAATTTTATACGCCTGCTGAAATTATAGTAATTGACCAGGATGACAACCGCCTGGCGGTAGCCAAAACCTTCGGCGCTACGCATACTATAAACAGCGCTACAGAAAATGCAACGCTCAAAGTAATGGAACTAACCAATGGCAAAGGTGTCGACACTGCTATTGAAGCCGTAGGTATACCTGCAACCTTCGAACTGTGCGAAACCATTATCGCTGCCGGTGGCCATATTGCCAATATCGGTGTACACGGCAAAAGCGTTGCGCTTCACCTGGAAGACCTGTGGGACCGTAATATCACCATTACTACCCGCCTGGTTGATACGGTAACTACCCCGATGTTATTCAAAACCGTGCAATCGAAAAAAATAGAACCTAAAAAATTGATCACCCACCGGTTTAAGCTCGACCAGATGATAGCGGCATACGACACATTTGAACATGCTTCAAGGGAAAAAGCATTAAAAGTTTTACTCGAAAATTAATAACACACACGAACACTAATTCAAAAATTGAAATGAAAAATAATATTAAACACACCCTGGTACTTACAGCAATATGTATCCTGGGATTTAGCAGCATGCTACAAGCGCAATCGGTTTATAAAATTACCGATTCAAAAGACATTGATATGAAATTATCGGGTACATCTACCCTGCATAAATGGGTAATGGATGCGAAGTCTTTTTCAGGCAATGCCAACTTTATATTTAAATCCCCTGGTCATCTCTCTAACCTTACATCCTTAACATTTGCCCTCGCGGTAGCCGATCTAAAAA
>JABDAU010000170.1 GCA_013289045.1 Bacteroidota bacterium
GGGCTATACTCTTCCTCGCCGCAGTTATCCATAACAGTGCGGGTTATTTCTTTGGCTATTGGTTAAGCCGCTTATTTAAGCTTGATAAAAACTCCGCTCGCACCATCGCTTTTGAAGTTGGCCTGCAGAACGGCGGGATGGCTTCCGGACTTGCGGGGACTATGGGAAAACTGGCTACTGTAGGTCTTGCCGCGGCAATTTTTAGTCCGTGGATGGGCATTGGCAGTACAGGACAGATCTTCCGGCTCGACCGGCACCCGTCTATGAGTAAACACCCGGTAACGCCTGCGCATGAAAGCGATTTACGAAAGCACCTGTCGCTGCAAACCAATAAGAAAGCGGGACTGATCGATATACTTCAGATTGAACATCAAATAACTGATACCGCAAAAAAGATAGAAATTTTGGCCGACGACGGTCACGAGGTGATATTATTCGATGCGCTCTACCCCGATCAAATGCCTGTTATCGGTGAATTGATAGACGGTCTGGTAAAAGATAAGCCGCTCTTTTCAGTTGGTTCATCAGGCATTGAAATGGCATTAGGCGGCTTTTGGAATGCCGAAGGTACATTTAAATCACAAACACGGTGGAATGATCCGGGTGAGGCGGGGCCGATACTGGTTTTATCGGGCAGTTGCTCGCCGGTTACATCCGGGCAGATCGATTGGGCGCTTGAGCATGGTTTTGCTGAGATAGCGCTTGATACGGCTGCCATCGCTGCCAGAAATTCCATTTCAATTGATGATTATGTAAACCGTTCAATTGAATTACTTGCAAATGGCGAAAGTGTGATCATCCATACCAGTCGCGGCAATAATGATGAGCGCATACAGGCGACACATGAGACGCTGTCAGCGAAAGGATTGAGTCCACAGCAAATAAACGCCGAAACATCAAAGTTATATGGAACGGTTTTAGGAGAGATCGGCAAAGAAATAGCTGAGCAAGGCTTGATCAAAAAGATCTTGATAGCCGGTGGCGATACATCAAGCTATGCAGCAAGGGCGATGGGCATCGAGGCGGTTGAAATGATAGCGCCATTAGCGCCGGGTGCTCCGCTTTGCAAGGCCTATGCGCCGGGCTCACCGGTTAATGGGTTGGAAGTTAATTTTAAAGGTGGCCAGGTTGGCGCAGAAAATTATTTTGAAGCTGTATTGCAGGGAACAACTGCAATTAAACATACAAACAAGCAGAAAGCATGAAAACAAAGACATTAGGATTGATACATACATCGGCAACGCTGATACCCGTTTTCCAGCAGTTATGCAAGGAATATTTACCGGGTGTAAATACCTTCAATATTGTTGACGACAGTTTGGTAAAAAATATCGCTGCACGAGATGAGGTAACGCCGTCTATCTACAAACGCGTGGCTGACTATGTGGCATCCGCCGAAGATTCAGGCGCAGATTACATATTAGTTACCTGTTCATCTATAGGTGCCCCGGTTGAAGCAGCTGCCGAAAAAGCAGGCGTTCCGGTATTACGCGTGGATCAGCCAATGGCCGATATCGCTGTGCAAACGGGCAAGCGTATCGGCGTGATCGCTACACTAAAAACAACCTTACAACCAACCAGCGAGCTGGTGGAACGCCGCGCCGCAATAGCAGGTAAAGAAATAGAATTGACCTCTGTAATTGTTGAAGGCGCATTTGATGCCCTGATGAGCGGCGACGCTGCCAAACATGATGAATTGGTGGCTGATGCTTTGCGTAAACTCTCCAAAGAAGTGGATGTGATCCTATTGGCGCAGGCGTCTATGGCCCGGGTGGTAGATACACTTAGCGACGAAGACAAAACAGTGCCAATCGTCGCAAGCCCGCCGAATGCGATCAAATACCTGGCATCTATCCTGAACTAATATGATCAAAATACTGCAGAAGGTTTGTTTTGGCTTAAGCATCTTGTCGGTGTGCGTATTGCTCATCGGTATTTTGATAAATAATGCCGTCATCTGGCAGCCTTCAGCGGTATGTTTTGCAGTATTTTTTTCGACGGGGATAGCTGCCGTACCAGCATTAAGAAATTACCAGTACACCGCGTGGATCATTACTGCTGTGGTTGCTGCAATGATCTATCCGGCCGCTTTTTCGAAATGGGGCAGTATCGATCTTCGTAACAAATGGCTCATCCTCATAGTCGTGCAAATGGTGATGTTTGGCATGGGAATACAAATGAGCCTGCGCGATTTCTCGGGGGTAGCCAGCACCGGCAAAGGCGTACTGATAGGCCTTGCCTGCCATTTTTCTGTAATGCCGATAGTTGGTTACCTGCTTACCCGCATCTTTCATTTCGAACCTGAAGTAGCAGCGGGCATAATTCTTATCGGTTCCTGTTCAAGTGGTTTGGCGTCCAACGTGATGGTTTACCTCGCACGCGCCAACCTGGTATTGTCTGTTACCGTAACCGCCATGGCAACGCTTATAGCGCCGTTCATGACGCCATTATTAATGCACCTATTAGCCAATACACTTATATCCGTAAAATTTATCGCGATGATGACGGAGATCATCCGCATCGTTATTGTACCAATCGGTGCTGCGTTGTTGCATGATTATTT
>JABDAU010000171.1 GCA_013289045.1 Bacteroidota bacterium
TTACGGTTAAGCTCTAATATCTCATCCTTGATCAATTCGGCATTAACCGGGTCGAAGCCGCTGAAGGGCTCATCTAATATAATTAGATCGGGATCATGCAATACAGTGGCCACGAATTGCGCCTTTTGCTGCATGCCTTTTGAGAGCTCCTCTATCTTTTTCTTCCACCAGGTTTCCATGCCCAGCTTCTCAAACCAGGCTTTTAGCCTTTTGGTGGCTTCTTCTTTGCTGAGCCCTTTTAACCGGGCGAGGTAGATCATCTGCTCGCCGATCTCCATTTTTTTGTACAGGCCGCGTTCTTCGGGCAGATAGCCAATACGATTGATGTGCGATTGATTAAGCTTCTCGCCATCGAAAAATATTTCGCCTGAGTCGGGAGCCGTGATCTGGTTTATAATGCGGATAAGTGAGGTTTTTCCTGCGCCATTAGGACCGAGAAGGCCAAATATCTGCCCTGATTCTACCTCAAGGCTTACATCGTTAAGCGCAGTATGCCCCGCGTATTGTTTAACAATATTGCGAATGCTCAGCATAGGTTAATGTGATTAATTATGCTGTTAAGATACGGCTTTTAGCAAAATGTTACATTACTTTATATGTATCACTTCACTTTGTTTAGATACACCCTGTTCATTAAACGCCTCAATAGCAATGTAGTAGTCCTGGCCTACGTTAAGCGCACGCAATTCCAGCTTATCACCATAATCATTAAAAATCTGGTAAGTTTCATAAAGCTTATCCGGGCCGATGCCCCACAAAATATTATAACCCACAGCACCCGCAACAGGTTTCCAACTGATGAATGCATTACGCTGGTCGGTATCGCGACGGGCTGTAAGAGCGGCAGGTGTTTTGGGCAATTTGCCGTTATCATTTCCAAATACACGGATGTCGCTTATGGCAAGGTTAGGGGCCTTTTGGTAAATATGCTCGTATTTTATATAACGCGCTGTTATCGGTTGATCCAGTTCGATGTAAGCATTTGGCCTGTCGCGTTTTTCATTGGTCAGGTCGGCTATTTTCTGCCAGGTTTTATTATCTGTAGATGCGTAGAGCTTGAACTGGATGTAAACGGTTGAATCGCTTGCGAAGATATTGGATTTATAATCTGTAAAATTTACTTGCATAGCATGTACCGTGCAAGGGTGTAACAGGTCGACAGTGATGTTTTCGCCGGGTTTGTTCGTTTGCGCGACCCAATAGGTACGCGGGTTTTCGTCGGTCACGCTAACCGCCTTAAAAGTATCGCGCACGGACGAGGCATAGGCAGGTTTCCTGTACGACAGCAACATCCATCCGGTGAAAAGCGCATTCCTGTCCTGCCATTTTTTTGTGGGCAGATAATGCGGGAAATCTCCGAATCGGGTATTGGAGTACATTTGCCCGTCAGCATCAAAGCCTGCGGGGAACATACTAATCCTGCGCTCAAAGTTCCAGTTTACAGCCACCCATGGCGTACCGGTGTTCCAGTAATTGCCATATAGGTCATGGAAAGTATTGCCATGCCCTGCACCCTGCATAAAGCCGCCCGGTTTGTACGATACCGGGTTATACGGCGCATAGGTAAATGGGCCCAATGGATCGTTACCAACATAAGTTCCATTAGCATACACGTTATATTCAGTACCCGGGCCTGCATATTGCAGGTAGTATTTACCATTATGCTCCGTCATCCAAGATCCTTCTATAAACGGATCGATAGTGCCGCGATGATCCCGGCCGAAGCGTTCCCAGCCGTGTTCTTTAGGGTGCAGTTTGATCAATCCCTTAGCGCTGTCGATATATTTCAAACGCTTTTTGTGATCGAGCTCGATGCCGTAAATAGGATAGGTGTTGGATGAGCCAAAATACATGTACCACCGGTCGGTACGGTCGTCGTGAAAAATATCCGGGTCCCACGGGCCAAGCGCGCCGGGCATCTTCGGCATCATGCGGTTGTAAAACTCCAGGTGGCCATTCCACGGAGTCGTGGTATAAAATATAGGACGTCGGTCAAATGTAGACTGAAGCAGAAACAAAGTATCACGCACCACCAAGGCTGCAGGTGCACAAATATCTTCCATCGGCCATTTATCGGGTGTTACAAATTGCCAGTGCAGCATGTCTTTTGAGTGCCACCAGCCGTTAGAGATGGTTGCAAACAGGTAATATTCGCCTTTGTAGGTAAGGATCACCGGATCGGCAGCGGAGCGGTAGGAGATGCTGTCATCCAGTTGCTCAAAATTGTAGCGGTAGTTGATATCAACCGGGTTACAATATGTTTTTTGATTGGGCGATTGTGCAAAGCAAAAATTTGCAAACAAACTGAAGAGCAGGCAGGCGAATATCTGTCTCATTTTTGGTTTTTAGATTGGTGAATTAAAGGTAGGAGAAATCGCCAATCAATATGTATCAACAAAGTATTTGTGAAAGTAATATAGAGATATGAGCAGGTATTGAGCAGTAGGTGATGAGTTTTAATTGCCCGTTACAAGCGCATTGTCGTCCGATTTCTGCGAAATAACGATGTTAGCTTTAATAATGATGTACAATAATGAAATATCA
>JABDAU010000172.1 GCA_013289045.1 Bacteroidota bacterium
AACGGCGCCGGTGGCAGCATCAATTACAGATACGGTTTTATCATAGTTAGGGAAATTCAATCCGCCTGAGTTAGCCACATAGATCTTGCCATTGGCAACAGCCAGCTGCTCAGGGTCGTTGCCTACAGGGATGTATTTGCTGATAGCAAGCGTTGCAGTGTCCATTACAGCTACCGTACCGTCATACGAGGTGATGTATGCGTTGCCTTTATAAAATGCGATATCGCGCGGCTCACGGGCTGTGGTGCCATTAACCATTTTTATTTGCTTAATAGATTTGGCGGTGAACGGATCAACCACTTCAACCGTGCTCGAAACATTCATTACAATGTACATTTTGCCGCCGTATATTTCTATATCGTTACCGGTATCGCCCAAACCGCGATTGTTTACCGAGTTGAAAAAGTCTGTTGAAGGCTGTTTGGTGGTATAGCTGTAATACGTAAGCGTACTGTTATTATCGTTAAACAGGCCCTGGTTCAGTACATATAAACCGGTGGTTACATGCGTAACTATAGGCGCCACCTTTTTATCTTTATGGCACGACGTAAGCACAAGGGCTATCGCCGCGACCAATACTGTGTTAAGTTTTAAATTTTTCATGTTTGTGTATGTGTTAAATTGTTATTTGAAATGATAGTAGATATGATCGCCCCGGCATAGGGAAACTCCGTACGATCTCGTAATTTTCGTTCAGCAGATTATTGGCATGTGCTGCAAGCGTTACCGGGCGTTTATATGCTTTGAACTTATAGATGAACGACAAGTCGCTTACACCATAGCCTTCAACAAAATTCGCTGGGTCGCTTTGGCCTAAGTAATACCTGGATGACGAGAGTACCTGGTTAAAATATAATCCCGCATTTTTATAAACTACTCCCGCGTTAAAAGCAAGCGTGTTTTTTGGGGTATATGGGATCTGTTGTAAGTAGTAAGGTGAGTTTGCATCTACATCAACCGCATATTGATAAGTATAGGCCATTGAAAGCACGCCGCTCCACCCATTGTACTGACGTGTATGCGATACCAACACCGCAGTTAGTCCCTCGATCCGGACATGCCCGAGATTATAAATGGTGGAGATAACCGGGTTTTGATTAGGAACGGCCACAATTTTGTTCGATACCGTGTTATAATAGCCATCTACATTCAGCACCATATAATCCATAAAATTATCGAACGCCTTTCTGAAGGTGGTGCCCAGGTCATATTGCTTTGTGTACTCCGGTTTCAGGTCGCGCGAGCCGTTCACCGAAAAAAGATATTGTTCATCAAAGGTTGGTTCGCGGAAAATATCTTTATAAAATGCGCGGATCTGCAGGTCTTCATTATTATCCGGCCAGAAAGAAGCCATCAGTGTTGGCGATAAGTTATCTTTCCGTGGCGTGGCTGCGCCCAGCTTTACCCACTCGTTGGCAAAAGTATGCAGCAGGTCTCCGCCAAAATGCCATTGGCCTAATGTGAGTTTGGTAGCTAAAACATCCTGCAAAGTAAACCTTGAAGGGAACGCATATTTATAAACACTATTGGTGGGACTTGCAGCCCCAAGATCTACATATGCCACATCTGCGGCATAGGACACTTCCCAGTTATTAGTGATGTGATAAGCAAGCGCAGCCGATTGATAAGCCTCTCGCTGCGTATAACGCGTATCTATCCCGCCTGTATTATTCAGGTAATCCGGGTCAGTATAGCGGGTATAAAGGCGGGATAACTTTGTGCTGAGCAGCAATTGCCAGCCATTATCCCATGTATGCTCATAATTAGCCTGCGAAAAAATATTATCATTCCACAATCGCTCGCGCGAGGCTGGATTATAATAGATCACCGCGCCGGGTAGTCCCCTGTCGGAATTATAATAGTTGATATGGAAATTGAATTTGTTGCTATCGTTCTTAAACCAATATAAAGCGCCGTCAATCCGCTGGTCGTTCACATCGGTATTGGTGCGGGTTTGCGTACTGTCGTTGCCTTCTCCGGTGGCTTTATAATTGTATTTACCGTTAGCATTTTCGGTATAGCCATTGATCACCATTGACCATTTATCGCTCAGCCTTTGCTGCCACATTAAATATGGATTGACCAAACCGAACGAACCACCATTAAACCCTAATGATACCAGGTAAGGCTTTTCTGCGCTTAAATTTGGTTGAATGGTTTTGATAGATAACACGTTTGCCGATGCAAATGCCCTTGCGGGATTTAAAATATTTTCCGGCTGGGCGTTATAAAGTGTTATATCTGCTATGCCGTTCAGGTTGATTTTGCTTAGGTCTATCTGCCCGTTCTCGGCATCATCCATGGCAATGTCATCGTAAAAAACACCGGTATGGTCAGCGCCAAAGCCGCGTACAGATACGGTCTTTATGCCCCCGATCCCGCCATAATCCTTTACAATCAATCCGGCAAAATCACGAACGGCATCAGCAACGGTGATGGCGCTGTAACGGTCGAAATCATCTGATGATAGCGATTGATTGGGTATAATATTTTGCGTGCGCGGAAT